>CAIZFH010000001.1 GCA_903932155.1 uncultured Granulicella sp.
ACAATGCTGACTTATTGCCACATAAGTCACGTATAATGAATAACTTAAGACTCGTTGGCGGAGGGAGAGGGATTCGAACCCCCGGAGCCCTTTCGAGCTCAGCGGTTTTCAAGACCGCCTGTTTCAACCGCTCACACATCCCTCCGCGTTGCCATCAGGATTAAGGTTAGCAGGAAACCCCATGCCGCTGCGATACAGAAGAGTGTCTAATAGCTGAATCGGACACAAATCTCCCGATGGATAAACGAATGGAGACCACAATCAATTCCAGGACTGAGCTCGAAGTCAACTCGTTCGATCGCACCCTGGCCAGCGCGAATACCACCATGATATTTAGTGAGGTGCTCTCGCTGGCAGTAGACAGCTTCCGTGCCAGCAAGGCTCGTTTTCTGCTTACCATGCTGGGCATGGTCATCGGTTCCGCGTCCATCATCCTGGTGGTGACGGTGGGAATGACGGGCAAGCAGTACGCGTTGGACACCATCTCCAGCCTCGGCCCCAACAAGATCGAGATGCAATATAGCGGCGGCAGCATTATTGGCCCCGACAATACCACTACACCCGACAACATGACCCTCGCAGACATGCAGGCGGTGGTGGACTCCGTGCCAGGTATCGTCGCCTACTCGCCCATGTTGGAGGACCACGACCCTATCAGCGTGGGCGGCGGCATCACCAAGGACACCATGCTGCTGGGCGTCTCGCCGCAGTATCGTCAGGTGCGCGGTCTAATCGTTCTGACGGGCCGCTTCTTCGACGACCAGGACGCCGGAGCCCACGCCAAGGTCGCGGTCCTCAACCAGCCTTTGGCGATTAAGCTCTTCGGCAGCGAACTGGCCGCTGTCGACCAGACCATCACCATCAAGGGCATTCCACTCACCATCATCGGCGTCTTCAAGGAGAGCATCGATACCTACGGCACCTCCGAGATCAACGACCAGACCATCCTCATTCCATACGAAGTCGCCCGTTACTTCACCGGCACCGACAACCTGAAAGAAATATTCTTCAAGATGGCCGACTCCTCACTAGTCGCACACGGAGCAGAGCAGATCACCGAGCAGATCCAGAAACGTCATCGGCCCAGCAGCATCTACCATGCCGAGACCCTCGTCGGCATTCTGAATACCATGAACAAGGTCGCCAACGACCTCACCTGGATGCTGGTGATCGTTGCCGCCATCACTCTCGTAGTCGGCGGCGTAGGCATCATGAACAGCATGCTGGCCAATATACAGTCGCGCACCCACGAGATCGGCATTCGCAAGGCGCTGGGGGCCACACGGCGAGAGATTCGGCTCCAGTTCCTCACCGAAGCAGTCTTTCTGTCGCTATCGGGCGGAATGGTGGGTACCATCGTCGGCCTCGGTATACCAATCTCGGTAGGCCTGCTTACGCCCTATAAGATTCCAGTCGGCTGGCTGGCCGCGCCCATCGCGCTGGCAACGTCGGTGATTGTCGGCGTCATCTTCGGCACCGTCCCTGCCAATCGCGCCGCACGGCTCAATCCAGTCGACACCCTCAAATACGAATAAGAAAAGCCCCTCAACCGTTTGGCTGGAGGGGCTCCTTGATTGGTTCGCCCGGCGTTACGCCGAAATCTTTTTCCTCACTATGCCAGCAAGACAGGTCATCCCTGTTCCAAGCAGCAGAAGACTGGACGGCTCAGGAGTGACTGCGGATATGCTGCCTGGGGTATAGGACAAGCCCGTCATGCCATTGTTGCCCAGTATGTCCGCAACAAACAGATTCCCACCGTCACTGCCCGAACTCGGGATAAAAGAGCTATAGGTTATGCCTATTAGGTTCACATCGAAGGTCAGCGACGAAATATGCGAACTCGTGCCGTTACCCGGTGTGATCATCTGGTAGTTGAATACACCTAAGGCAGGGGAAGTATCTGAGTTATAGGTTAGGTCCGTTCCCCATCCTCCGCTCACGTTGGTAATAAGCCCAGCGCCGGTCGGGTCACCAGTTAGACTGAACGCGAAGCCGGGGTGGTTTGTCCCGTTGCCGGTATTGGCAAAGTAGGTAGCTCCACCGATCGTCGTAACTGTCACCTGAATCTCGTTGGCATTCAGTTGGCTCAGATCGACCGTGAAGCAGCACTCCCCATTACCCGATGTGCTGGTGATAATGTCATCGGCGCGCGCCACAGCCGTGCTACATATCAGAAGACCGGTGCAGCACAGAAGGAAGAAGTGCAACAATTTTTTTATCATCACAAACGGTCCTTGTAGTGGCCCTACGACCATCGCTCTGCAAGCAGATAAACATGTATACCATAGGCGACCGAGCCGTTCTCAGGTATTGATCAACTCTTAAGTAACCTTTACAGGATCAATACTTGCTGGCCATTGGAGCAGCAGAAAAACTCCCGGCTCTAAGTCGAACAATAACTGGAGATAAGAATGGTGCCTGCACGCAAGAATCCAGCGAAATGGCGTCTGCTCTCGCGGATAACCGCTGAACGCAGACGCCCAGATCGCTGAATCGAGTAACCAGGGAAAGTCTATGCCGCGACTTCGGTCGTGCTTTCCGGCTGGTCCTCGCCCTTGATAGTGACCTTCAGGTGACTGGTCACCTCGCGGTGCAGCTTGATCGGCACATGGAACTCGCCCAGCGACTTGAGAGGCTCTTCCAGCGAGATCTTGCGCCGGTCTATGGTATAGCCCTGCTCCTCCAACTGGTGCGCAATATCGCCCGAAGTGACGGAGCCGAACAGGTGGTCGTTCTCGCCCACCTTGCGCTCGAACACCAGCTCCACGGACTCCAGCTTCTTGGATAGATCCTCGGCAAGGACCTTCTCCTTGGCCAGCTTGCGAATGGCCGAGCCCTTCATCTGCTCGATCACAGCCTTGTTCGCGACCGTCGCCTCAATGGCGAGTTTGCCGGGTAGCAGGTAGTTGCGCCCGTAGCCGTCGGCAACCTTCACTACATCGCCGCGATTGCCCAGTTTGTTGACGTCTTCCTTCAGTATCACTTCCATTGAATTTCTCCGAGTTTCCGTTCCGCCGATTGCGGAAAAGCTGTTAGCTGTCAGCTCCTGGCTAAAGGCTAAGAGCTGATAGCTAGAGGCTGCCGCTAAAAGCGTGCGGCAAATGCGAGCAGGGCGATGTTGCGCGACTGCTTGATGGCCAGCGACACGCGACGCTGGTGGCGCGTGCATACTCCCGTCAAACGGCGAGGTACAATCTTGCCCCGCTCCGCCACAAAGCCCTGCAATAGGCGCACGTCACGGTAGCTGATGGCGTCAATCTTCTCGGTGCAGAACTTGCAGACCTTCTTGCGCCGGAAAAACTTCCGCCCGCCAGGGCCTCCGGGACCACCAGGGCCTCCAGGACCACCCGGACCGCCAGCAGGACGCGGTGGGCGTGCTCCGCCAGGGCCGGCATAGGCAGGCCGAGGTGTGTAGGGTCGTGCTTCCGGTGCGGATTGAGTTGTGTTTGTTTCGTCAGCCATTTCGTATTCCTCTCATCTCTTCGTTTGGCGCTCGTGCGGCAATCGCCGCCGTGCGAAATCCTGGATCGTGCCGTTGCGGCTAAACCGCTGCGGCAATGGGCTCTGTGGCGATGGCAGGCACATCCGGCTCGGCCACCACCGGTGCCTCGGCCAATGCGCTCGGCTCGGGTGCTTCCGCTGCGGCTGTGACTGCGGCCGGGGCGGGAGCGGCCTGTGGCACAATAGGCTGCGAACTGCGCTTCACCTTCGTGTCGCGTAGCGCCTTCACCTTCGCCAGACGCTTCTCTTCCTCGTCCATCCGCACGGTGATGAACTTGATCACAGGCTCAGAGACGCGCAGGCGCCGCTCGATCTCGCCGATCAGACTGCCCGGAGCGCCCACGTTGAGCAGAACGTAAAAGCCGTCGTTAAACTTACGGACCGTATAGGCAAGCCGCCGGCGTCCCATCTTCTCCACGCTCTTCACTTCGCCGCCGCCGCTGGTGATGTTGGCCGAAAATCCTTCGATCAACTTGTCCAGATCCGCCTCTTCCACATCGGGACGAACGATAAACATGATTTCGTAAGTGCGATTCATTCGGTTACTTCTTTCTGCGAAGTTCTGCTTCGCACCGGGTGAGCGTCTACTCTGCCAACCCGGTCTGGAAATTCATCAGCCTTGCTCTTTCACTTTCTTCTACTCACAACTACCAACTCACAACTCACTACTGCTTCTGTTGAACTCGTTCATTGCGGCACTCACCCCCTGGGAGAGTATCGCCTCAACCGCGCTTCGCGTGCGGTCGAGTACTGCATCCAGCTCCGCAAGCTCCTGCTTGCGCATCGGCGACAGCAGATAATCCGTGCCGCCTGCCTTTATCTCCGTACCATCCGCCAGCGGGGCCTTGCCAACCCCGATGCGGATCCTCAGCCATTCCTGCGTGCCAAGCGCGCCGGAGACTGAATCGGCTCCATTGTGCCCGTTCGCCGAGCCGCGCTCGCGTATGCGCAGCGTGCCCAGCGGAAGGTCCAGCTCGTCATAGATCACAATCAAGTCCTGCGACGGGACTGCGATCTCCAACTCACGTACCAGAGCAGCCACAGATAGCCCGCTCAGGTTCATGTACGTCTCGGGCTTGGCCAGCAGCACTTCGTGCCCTGCCAGTCTCGCCTTCCCCGTTAGCGCCCTGCCCCGGCGATTCACCACGGTGGTATTGCAATACTCCGCAATCCGGTCCACCGCGAGAAAGCCGGCGTTGTGCGGGGTGAACTGATACTCGATACCGGGGTTGCCGAGACCTACTATCAGTTTCACGCCGCGATTTCCTCGTCTTCAACTAGCAACTAGTACCTAGTAACTAGCAACTGTCTTTCCCTACTTCTTCTTCGCGTCCGCCTTGGCATCCGTCTTGGCGTCCGCCTTGGCATCCGGCGCGGCATCCGTCTCGCCCTTGCCCTTCTTCGCAACTTCCGGTTCGGTAGCAGCCTCTACTACTTCTTCCACCGCAACTACCTCTTCCTTGATCATCGACACATGGGCTACCGTCAATCCCTCGTCCTCGAGGAACTTGATCGAGCCGGAGTGCGGCAAGTCGGAGACATGGATGGCCTGATTGATCTCAAGCCCCGAAACATCAGCGTCCAGATGGCTTGGAATATCCGCCGGCAGGCACTCGATCTCCACCTCGCGCAGTACATGCTCCAGAATGCCGCCCTGCGTCTTGACCCCGACCGGAACGCCAATCAACTGCACCGGAACCGAGACACGTATCGCCTTGTCCATCGCGATCCGCTTCAGGTCGATGTGCAGCAACGCGCCCTTGATCGGCTCATTCTGCCAGTCCACGATCATCGCCTTCACCGTTCCCGCCCCGGTCACATCCAGGTCGAAGATCGTGTTGTGGCCCGTATCGGAGTGCAGGATCTTAATGATGACGCGCGGGTCCACCGTGACCGCGACCGAATCCTGTCCAGCCCCATAGACCACCGCGGGAATCTTGCCTTCCACGCGCACGCGGCGCGCGGCATTCTTGTTGAACCGGCCCTCGCGGGGCGTGGCGACGACGGATGAAATAGTAGTTGTTGCCATGTTATTTTTCCTTTCGGGCACGAGAAATAGTGATAAGTGGCTAGTGATTAGAAAAGCCCCCAATCGCTGCTTCCTTCGCTCCCTTTGCGGCTCTGCCGCTAAATCTAACTGCGCTTTCGCTCTTTCTGACTCACAACTCATAACTCATAACTGTACTTAGTTGAACAGCGTGCTCACACTGGTCTCCATGTGGATGCTTTCGATCGCCCGTCCAAGCAGCCCGGCAATCGATAGCACCTTGATCTTCGCTACCCGCAGCGCATCTTCGCGCAGCGGAATCGTGTTGGTCACAACCAGTTGCTCCAGCTGTGAGTTCGCAATGCGTTCCACCGCCGGGCCCGACAGCACCGGATGTGAAGCGCATGCATAAACCTTCTTCGCGCCCTGGGCCAGCAGAGCCTCCACCGTGCCAACCAGCGTTCCGGCGGTGTCGATAATATCGTCGAGGATCAGACAGGTGCGGTCGCGTACATCGCCGATCACGTTCATCACCTCGGTCACATTCATGTCCGTCCGCCGCTTGTCGACGATGGCCAGCGGAACTTCCAGCTTCTTCGCAAAAAAGCGTGCCCGTTCCACGCCTCCCGCATCCGGCGAAACCACCGTCAGATCGGGCAGTCCCAGGTCCCGAAAGTAGCTCACCAGCACCGGGCTGGCGAACAGATGGTCCACCGGAATATCGAAGAACCCCTGAATCTGCGCTGCATGCAGATCCACCAGCAAAGCGCGGTTTGCTCCCGCAGTACTCAGCAGGTCCGCCACCAGCTTCGCCGTAATCGCCACGCGTGGCCGGTCTTTGCGGTCCTGTCGCGCATAGCCGTAGTACGGGATTACAACCGTAATCCGCCCGGCCGATGCGCGCTTCAGTGCGTCGATCATGATCAGCAACTCCATCAGGTGTTCGTCCACGGGGTGGCACGTGGGCTGCACCAGAAACACATCCACACCGCGAACATTCTCCAGCAGTTGGAAGTAGACCTCGCCGTCGGCGAACCGCTGCAGCTTGGACTCGCCAAGCGGCACACCGACAAACTTGCAGATATCCTCGGTCAGTGACCGATTGGCCGATCCGCAAAAAATCTTGAAGCGCTTGTCTTCACTCTGCCTTGGAGTGCGCTTACGCTCCGTGGCTGCCTTGGCTCCATCCGCAGCGGTCTTCGTCGCGTCCGGCAGTGTCCCGTCCGGGGATGGCTTTGGCACAGGCTGAGAATTTTTTTCTTGTTCCTCAGCCTGTCCTGAAATAGGGGAAAGGACCGCAGTCGTGTTCTGGTTGTTCACGTCGAAACCCTCCAGGTTGGTTGACCTTGGGTGCTCCTGCTGCTTTACGTCTTACAGCGCCATTTTTTCTGCGCCGCTACTTCGCCCTGCGAAATTAAAGAAACCGGCAAAATCAAGTTTCTAAGACCTGTAGCCCCTTCAAACTTCTGCTTCTGAACCTTTACCTTCGCGCCCAGTTCGGCGCGCTATGCAAACTCTCAAAAACCGTCCAACTTCCGCGGCAGGTTGCTGCCGCCAAAGAACCCTAAGTTGCCCGGCTGACCTGAATCAGCCGATCGCCTGCGCACGCAATTGACTCGTGCCGGCTCCGTTCGCTCTCCTCGTACCTGTGCGTCGACTTGTTGGCTGGGCGACCAGGATTCGAACCTGGACTGAGTGCGTCAAAGGCACTTGACCTACCGTTAGTCGATCGCCCAGTACGGTCGCCGGTGTTCCCACCCGGCAATCATCACTCTGCGAACATTCTGCGCCAGTACTCTTGTCGGGGCAAGGTCTCCGTTAGGATTGCCTTGCAGCCGGTAGCCTGAACGCGTTGTTGAGCCGCCCTTGCTTCTGCCTCCGTCCGGTATAACCCGAACAAAGCGGAGCCTGATCCCGAGAGCGCCGCAACCAACGCAGTGCCGCTCGAATCTCCCGGACGAACTTCGGAAAAAGCTCCCGAAGACACGCCAGCCGAAAGTCCCATCAATAGTCGCTTGATTTCTCGCAGGAGGGGATACTGAGGAAAGACGACCGATTCAAAGTCGTTTTCGATCCCGGTGCGGACAAGCGCGAGAAGGGTGTTCTCGGCCAGATCATTCCGTGTACTGCCCTTTATCTGTTGACCAGAAGACGGGCCACGAACGATACCGGATGTGTCAGGCGTTGGCTCTGTTGCGGGGATAACCCCAAGTACAGAAGCGTAAACGTGACTCAACTCTTCTAGCCTATCGGGTCGCGCAGGGGAAGTCAAACCCCTGTTCCCTGTTCCCTGTTCTTTCCTCTCATCCCAATCCCGAAACGCCTTCGGTGTCGATACCCCAACCTCCGGCACCGCCACTACACACCATGTCGCCGGCAGGTCCGGCATTGCCGACACAATCTCCCCACGCCCCGTCCCCAGCACCGCGCCGCCCACCAGAAACAACGGCACATCCGAGCCAACCTCGGCAGCAATCTCCAGCCTCTCCGCCTCGGTCAGCGCTACTCCCAACTCCCGCTCCAGCCCAATCAGTGCCGCCGCCGCGTTCGCCGATCCAGCCCCCAGCCCGCCCTGCACCGGCAGGTTCTTTTCAATATGAATCGTCACTTCGGCAACCACACCCATCCGCGCCAGCGCCAGCTCCACCATCTTCCACGCCGTATTGCGCGCATCCGTCGGCACCTGCGGATGGTTCGTCGTCAGCGTAATCTTCGACGGCTCAGAACCCGGGTGCCCCATGTCTCGATTTTGAGATGTGGGTCTATTCACTTCCACCGTCACCACATCATGCAGCGCCAGCGTCTGATACAGCGTCGCCAGCCCATGAAACCCGTCCGCGCGCACCGGCCCAATCGCCAGCCCCAGGTTGATCTTCGAGTACGAACACACACGCGTAGCCATCGACCCATTCTAAGACTATCTATAGTGAGATAACCCCAGCGGCACCTTCATCCCGCTCTCCCCACTGCTTCGCGCTCACGCTATCCTCTCAGCAGCTTCCCATCGTCTGGTGTTGCCGTCCATGAGTCTCGCTCTCCGCGTCTCCGCCTGTTGCATGGCTCTGGCCATTACCAGCGCGACCGCAGCAGCCCAGACGGTAGCCCCGCCGCCCACGCTGGCCCAACGCGAAATGGTCGTCAGTATCCACCACGACGCATCCGACGCCGGCGTCGAAGTTCTCAAAGCATGCGGATACACGGTTCGCCGCATCAATGAAGCCGATAAGAAGGACCCCGGAGTCTGGGGCGATTGCGAGATGATCTACCTCGACCCCAATACCCGCATGTTGTTGGGCGGACACGACCAGCGCCACAATTTCGGCCAGGCCGCCGGTTATTAGTGCAACCCGAACTCAAAATGGCCGATATAGTACCTTGCAAAGCTGCGGGTTGACGTGGGTCAGTACTACATCCTCCAACCAGATTTGCGCTCGGGGCCACTCTACTTCGGACCACCGCGGTTAGAAGGTCGTTCCATGGGAATAACCCTCTGCCGCCAGATATACTTACCACCAGTAAGTTAGGCGCTAACGCATGGGTATTGAGATCCCGATCACCGCCAAGCAGAGAACACCGGAAAAACGTCAGACCAAACGCTATCGTTTCCGGGGCGATGCAAAGGTGCGGCAGCTCGAAACTGAGCTCGCGCTCACGGGCCGCATCCTCGACCTCAGCGAGCGCGGCTGCCTGCTCCAGATGCCAAGCCTCTCCGACTTCGCCATCGATACCCTCGTCGATATGTCCGTGAACACTGGCTGGGTTAGTTTCCGCGCGCTCGGCTCCGTGCGCCACATTAACCTCAACCACTGGAGAATCGGCATATCTTTCGTCAAACTCACCCGGCGCGGTGAAGCCGAGCTCCTCGAACTGATTTCCGACCTTGAAAAAGCCGAGGAGGCAGGCCGGTCCGGCGTGCTCGAGATCAGCATCGCAAGGCATAAAGCGTCTCCAGCTCCCCAGCTGGACGCGCACGATCTATAACTCGCATCCCCAAATCCATCCTGCATGCTTGCATCCGGCGCCTTTGGCTGTACGCTTAATAGCAATGCAACCCGGAATCTCCACCTACGTCTTCTTCCAGCATCGCCTGCAGTCCAGCATGTTGGACGCCCTCGCCACAGCCGGCGCGCGCACCATCGAGGTCTACGCCGCGCGACACCACTTCGACTACACAGACACCCCAGCACTCCGGGAACTCGCCACCTGGTTCCGCTCCAACGATGTGCGCGCCGTGCTGCATCAACCCATCTATATAACAGACCGCGCCGACACCCAATGGTCGCGTCACGTAGCGCCCAACCTCAACTTGCTCGCACAGGAAAAAACCAACCGCATCGCCGCCATGGACGAGGTGAAGCGCGCCATCGAGTCGGCAGAGCAGGTGCCGTTTACCGCCATCGTCCTCCACCTCGGTCACAAGGACGCGTTCTGGGACGAACTCGCCCTCGAACACTCGCTCTCCGCCATCGAGCACCTCAAGGCCTTCGCCGCGCCGCTCGGCATGCGCCTGCTGCTGGAGAACCTGCAGAACGACGTCGCCACCCCGGAGAATCTACTCACCATCCTCAAGATTGGCCACTTCGACTCGGTCGGCGTCTGCCTCGACGTCGGCCATCTCCACCTCGTGCAAGACACTTCGCTCCCCGCATCTGGTTCAAAATCGGCTGCCCCATCCACAGCAGTTTCATCGACGCGCGTGGGTGCAGACTCCGCCGCCGCCCCGGCCGGCTTTGGCCTCTCCTCTGCCGTCGCCCTGCTCGGATCGCGCATCGTGCAGGTGCATCTGCACGACAACCACGGCGCCTTCCCCCATAACACCGAGATGAAGGACGAGCATCTCTGGCCCGGCTCGGGCAGCATCGACTGGGCCACCGTCTACGCCTCGCTCGCCACGCTGCCCGCCGCCACGCCCGCAGTCCTGCAAGTTACAGGCGACCGCGATGAACCCGTAGAATCCATCGCACGCAAGGCCGAGTCCGCCTTTCGTGCTCTTGAAAATCCCCAATCCACGCTCCTTTCGCAGAATATGTAACAAGAAATGATCGATATGAGTGCCCCCATGAGCAATCTGCCCGAATTAGAACCAAAATCCGTTACTAATCCGCCCGTCGCCACCATCGCCTCCCTCGCCGCACACGTCGGAGACACCGTAACCCTCCGCGGATGGCTCTACAACATTCGCTCCTCAGGCAAATTGCTCTTCCCCTCCTTCCGCGACGGCACCGGAACCATCCAGGGCATCGTACCCAAGGCCGCCGTCTCCGAAGAGGTCTTCGAGCGCGTCAAATCCCTCACTCAGGAGTCCTCCATCATCGTCACCGGACGCGTCCGCGCCGACGCGCGCGCACCCTCCGGCTTCGAACTCGATGTCGAGAACCTCGAAATCGTTCAGCTCGTCCCCGAGTCCGCGCCCTACCCCATCACCCCCAAGGAGCACGGCACCGACTTCCTCATGGAACATCGCCACCTCTGGGTGCGCACGCCGCGCCAGTCCTCCATCCTGCGCATCCGCGCCACCATTATGCGCGCCGCGCAGGAATACTTCGACACCAACGGCTTCGTCCGCACCGACCCGCCCATCCTAACGCCTGCCGCCTGCGAAGGAACCAGCACCCTCTTTGAACTCGACTACTTCGGCGACCCAGCCTTCCTCACCCAGTCCGGCCAGCTCTATATGGAAGCCACCGCGCTGGCCCTGGGCAAGGTCTACAGCTTCGGCCCGACGTTCCGCGCCGAGAAATCCAAAACCCGCCGCCATCTCACCGAGTTCTGGATGATCGAGCCGGAGGTCGCCTTCATGGACCTCGAAGGTGATATGGACCTCGCCGAAGCCTTCCTCATCCACATCGTCTCCCGCGTGCTGGAACTCCACCGCGCCGACCTCAACGTCATCGGCCGCGACATCGCCAAACTCGAAGCCGTCATCGCACCGTCAAATCAATCTGTCATCCTGAGCGAAGCGACCGCAGGGAGCGAGTCGAAGGACCCCGACGCATCCAAACCCTCCGATACTGCACAGAGCCTTTCAGCCGCAAAAGTTGAGGGCGCCGAAGGCGCGTCTGCCGCACGCAGTGCTTTCCCAAGATTAAGCTACGACGAAGCCCACGCCATGCTCGAATCCGCATTCAAAGACGGCAAGCTCGAAGCACCCCACATCTATGGAGACGACCTCGGCTCACCCGACGAAACCTACCTCAGCTCGCAATTCGATAAGCCCGTCATGATCCACCGCTACCCCGCCGCCTCCAAGGCCTTCTACATGCAGCCCGACCCGCTGGACCCCACCAAGGCCCTCTGCGTCGACGTCCTCGCCCCCGAGGGATACGGCGAAATCATCGGCGGCTCGCAGCGCGTCGACAGCTACGACCTCCTCAAGGCCCGCATCCTCGAACACGGCTTACCCCTGTCGGCGTTCGAGTGGTACCTCGACCTCCGCCGCTACGGATCGGTGCCGCATTCGGGCTTCGGCATGGGCATCGAGCGCGCCGTCGCATGGATCTGCGGCCTCGACCACGTCCGCGAAACCATCCCCTTCGCCAGAACCCTCAACCGCATCTACCCATGACGAGTTAGCATCCCCAGTGCTAGCATGGCTGTCGTATCTTGGGCCATCCAAATGAGAGCACCTCTTGCCGGGTGCCCCATTCATCGCGCCTTGGTTTCATGCGATGAGTGGGTACTCGCGCCCCGCGCGAACCGCTCTCCTCCAACCCACCCCAAAGGATCGGGTGCCCCATCCTTTGCAGTCTCACCGCAAAGGGTGGGAGTGTAGCCGTTCTACCCGCCGCCCATCTCCCCGCCACCGAGTCCGGAAGGGCACCCGTTTACGGGTGCCACAAACGCCGCGTCCGAAGGACGCTTCCGCCGGGTGCCCCATTCATCGCGTCTTTGTTTCATGCGATGAGTGGGCATTCGCGCTCTGCGCGAACCGCTCTCCTCCAACCCACCCCAAAGGCTCGGGTGCCCCATCCTTTGCAGTCTTACCGCAAAGGGTGGGAACGTAGCCGCTCGACTCGCCACCTCTCACGCCAACCAGTCCGGAAGGGCACGCGTTCACGCGTGCCATAAAAGCCCGGGTCGAAGACCCACCCCGCTCTGAATGGGGTCCCCGGCGAGCTTGCTCGCTGGGGTGAGCGCGCGAAGGCCGTCGTGGAGGCGCAGCCGGAACGACACGATTCGCCACCCACGCGCTCCCCTTCTCACTCCTGACCCTGCTTTACCCTCTGTCAAGAAAAATCTCTCAAACTACTCCATCTAAACGAGATAAACTCGGAAACTCGCCGCCCCAAACTGCTAGAATAGAAGTAGTGGATCGGGAGGGAACGTGTCTCGCGGTCGCAGCCATCACCGCGATCCGGCGTCACAGTAACTCCTTATTTTACTAATTGATAGCTGTAACCGCAAAGGAATGAATACTTTGCCGGCAAAATGGTGTAATGCATTGATTCGGGATACTTTACTTGGTATGGGGGGGGCGGGTGCCCCACAATCGGGGTCCCCGGAGAGCTTGCTCGCTGGGGTGAGCGTCTCGCTTTTGAGATGTGGGATTCTCGACCCTGCCACGCTACGGATGGTGATACCGCCCCACCAGCACGCCCTTGTCCAGAATGTGGCCATTTATCGCCGCCATCACGTCGGCGCGTGTCGCATCCGCTCCCAGCGTCAGCTTGGTGTCCAGCGCAAACAGCTCCCAGGTGTAGTGGTGGTACGGCCCCGCCGCGCCCATCCCCATGCCCATATATCCCGGCTTCCTGCCCCGGTTCATCGCCTGGACGGACCCATCCGGCAACTGCGCCACATTCGGCACGCCCTCTGGCAGCCCGGTCGCCGTCCCCGGAATATTGAAGATCACCCAATGGATGACCTCGTCCGTCGTCTTCGTCAGCGACGTGTCCGGGTCGTGCAGGATCAGCGCAAAGCTCACCGTGCCATCCGGCACATGCGTCCACGTCAACTCCGGCGACACAGCCGCCGCCGGACTGGCCGCGCCGGTGTACTTGTTGGGAATAATCCCGCCGTCTTCAAACGCCGTCGTCGTCAGCGTCAATCCGGGCTTGGCCGGCGGTCGCGGTGTAGCTGGTGCTGTCGCCGGCGCCTGCGCCAACCCAACCGTTGCAATCGAGTACACCAGTGCGTAGAAACCAACCTTAACTTTTCCGTTCATTCATGGCCCCATTCTGCGATGCCTTGGGAGCGGAGAAATCCACGCCCCGGTCGCGTCCACATTACAACACAACCAAGTGCACCTTCAACGCGCCTTTGTCTCCGACGCTGAGTGGGCATGACGCCCTACCTCGCTTTTGATCGAACCCATCGGGGTGGATCGGTGTTAACCCTTTGCCGTTGCCTGTTCCCGTGTGCCTAAGTGATCAGAGTCGAATCGTCCTCGCACGCCACTTCGTCCGTCTCTACTATCTCTTCGATCGGAAACCGTGTGCCGCGTCGCCGGTCAAATAGTTTGCGTAGCAGATAAACGATAAAGACCAGGCCAATCGCCAGTGAGATCGCCAGCACAACGTCGGAATGCTCGTGAACAGCTACTCGAAACGCGCGTGCGATCTCCGGCCCGTAAAACACCGTAATCAGTGCGCACACCAGAAACTGGATCAGCTTGCCGCTGAACACCGCGGTGGCAAACAACAATGGTTTCATCTCGAAGACACCCGCGCCAAACTCGAACAGCTTGATCGGCATCGGCGGAGGCATCATCGACGGAATCATGATGGCCAGAAATTCCTGGTTCGCAAAGCGGTCGCGCATCCGCTCGTAGCGTGCACGGTTGATGCGCTTCAGCAGGAACAGTTCGCCGCCCGCGCGGCCCACATAATAAGGCACCAAACTCCCCAGCGCAGAGGCAAACGCAGCCATCAGGCAGTACAGCACAAACTTCCTGTGGTCGCTGGCTACATAACCGATCACCGCGCCGTCCATCGTAGTCGGAATCGGAAAGAATCCGGCATCGATCAACGCCAACCCGCCCAGGCCCCAGATGCCCAGCGGCAGAAGGGCCGCACTCAGCATAGCGCCAATCTTATGGAGGAGTACGATGGGTCCAATCTTCACGGCCAACTCGATTCTACGCGGCAAATCATCGATGTGCCGTCCGTCCAGCCAGCAGATCCAGCGCGTGCCCCAGCAGCGGCAGCACCGCCTGCAACGAGGTCGCGGCGCCGGCCGGAGAACCCGGCAGATTCACAACCAGAACGCCTCCGCTTGCGGTCGAAATAGTGCCGCAGACGCCCCGGCTCAGCGCTGCCAGCGGAGTCTGCCGCAATCCTTCGGCGCGCATCCGTTCTGCCAGGCCGTCCACCAACCGCTCGCACACCAGTCGCGTTGCCTCCGGTGTCACATCGCGGGCGGCCAGTCCAGTCCCGCCGGTGGTCACGATCAGGTTCGCCCCTGCTTCCGCATGGCGGCGCAGCGCTGCGGCAATCTGTTCCAGTTCATCGGGCAGCGTCCCTCGCACCACCGCCGTCGCTCCCGCAGACTCCAGCAGAGCCGCCACGGCAGGCCCCGAACGGTCCTGCTGCAAGCCCTGCGAACACCCGTCGCTGATGGTAAGTACTACAACCTGCGCGTTCTTCGGCAACTGCGAGGGAGCGTTCGGTACGTCGTTCAACGCATCGTGTTCTGTCTTCGACAATGCTTGGCTGTCCTTCATCCTCAATTAGTTTACGTCCAGCTTCAACCACGCGCACGCCCATCGGTTCTCCAACTCAGCAACAAGCTCTGCGTTTGGCGCCTTGCTCCAAGGGGGCCATCAAAGGTGAGAAAATAGGGGACGAGCGTAGCTCATGGCGTTTTGTGGGGTCTAGTTTGATGGCAGCCCTGAATCCTATTCGCACCGTCTAACTTAAAGCGATCCACGTTCACACCAAGCCTATCCAATGCCCATCGTAGAGCTGTTTCCCAAACCGACTCGATCCCCAGACAACACCCCTAAGAGGAAGGGAGACCTGGCTTCGGATCAGGCAGCCGAACAGAGTACGCAGCCCCTCAAGGTTCGTACCCAGCGATACGGCGAACTGGAAGAGCATGAGATCCTCCATCTGATCGATTCGTTCGACGACGAGCGTTCCAGAGCACGCTTCCGCGAATCCGTCTATATCTCCATCATCATCTGGCTCGCCATCGCGTGGTTCCTCTTTTACGGCCCGCGCGTCCTCTTTCACCAACCTCGTTACCAGGACCCGATCGCCCTGATGAAGCAGCACGACCTGCAGCAGCTTTCCTTGAATGTGCCGCGCGTGCGGCCAGCGCCCAGGATCGCGCCCAAGATCGACCGCAAAACCATGGAAGCGCTACAGCAGCAGGCCCGTCTGGCCGCACCTACGCCGCAACCTCCAGAGCAGGCACCGCCGCAGGAGCAAGCTCACGTCTCAGCGCCGCCCGTCCCGCAGCCGCCGCTGCCCAGCGAGCCAAAGCCTACGCAGCCGGCGGTCGAATCGCCGCTGCCCGAGGTCCCGCGCCCCAACTTCGCCCAGAACAACCAGAGCGCTCACAGCGCAATTCAGGATGCTATGAAAGGAGCAATCAGTAACCGCGGCGGAGGCAACTATGGTCCATCCTCCGGATCGCATGGCCCCTTGCAGGCAGGCGCAACCATCCTCTCCGACACCATGGGCGTCGACTTCAGCGCCTACATGCGCCGTCTGCACGATGACATCCAGCGCAACTGGGACCCGTTGATTCCTGAAGAAGTTCAGCCTCCCATCTCCAAGCGAGGCATCACAGGCATCCGCTTCAGCATTCTGCCCGACGGCAAGATCGGTTCCATGACGCTGGAAACCCGATCCGGCGACGTCGCTCTCGATCGCGCCGCATGGAACGGCATCACCAGCGAAGGCCAGTTTCTGCCTCTGCCCAAGCAGTTCCACGGCCCGCAACTCGAGCTGCGAGTAGGATTCTTCTACAACATCCCACTCCCGGAGTAGTCCTCGATGCCACGGCGTCCAAAAGCTTCCAAGTCCGTCTCGCCCGCCGCTACACCGGAGCAGCTTGAGCGTCGTCGCCAGGTGCGTGGCCTGCTCTTGCTTGCCCTCGCTGCAATCGTCTTCGCAATCCTTCGCGCTGGGCTGCATCGCGTCTTCACCACAGGCTGGTGGCGACTTTGGTAGACCCCGAACAAGCTCTCACACCACTTCTGGTTATCGCAGGCCCCACTGCCAGCGGCAAGACCGCGCTCGCGCTCGAGCTAGCCGAGCAGTTCTCCGGCGAGATCGTCAGTTGCGACTCAGTCGCCGTCTATCGCGGCATGGAGATCGGCACGGCCAAGCCCACGCTGGCCGAACGCGCCCGCGTGCCGCACCATCTCATCGACGTTTTTCTGCCGGATGCTCCCTGCACCGCAGGAGACTATAGCCGTCTGGCACGCGAGGCCATCCGAGGAATCGCCCAGCGCGATCGTTTGCCTATCGTCTGCGGTGGAACAGGACTCTACCTGCGCGCTCTGCTCGACGGCCTCTTTCCTGCACCGCCGCGCCGCGAAGCGCTAAGGGAGCAACTCCGCCAGCGCGCTCTACTCCACGGCTCACAGCGCCTGCACCGCATCCTCAATCGACTCGATCCCGCGGCCGCTGTCCTCATCCACGCCAACGATACGCCCAAGATCATCCGCGCCATCGAGGTCACGCTCGCCGCCCGCGAGCCCATCACGCAGCAATGGGAGCAGCCTCGCGATCCGCTCATCGGCTTCCACATACTTAGCCTCGGCCTCAACCCTCCGCGCGCTGAACTCTATGACCGCATCAACCGCCGCGCCGCCCAAATGTTCAAACCACCTCATCAAGGTGGCGGTCTGGTCGAAGAGACCGCCGAGCTTCTGACGCGCTATGGAGACGACTGCCGCCCACTTACCTCGCTCGGCTACGCACAGGCCGTTGCCCTGCTACGCGGCGAGATCACCCACGACCAGGCCGTTGCAGCGGCCCAGCAGGGCCATCGCAACTACGCCAAGCGCCAGCTCACCTGGTTCCGCAAAGACCCCACTCTTCACTGGCTCACTGGCTTCGGCAGCGACCAGGAGACCATGCAGCAAACCTGCTCGCTGGTCGTCCAGCACATCAAGGCTCGGTAGCCATGAGTCAGTAGAAACCCGACGGCTATTTTTTAAGCAGCCAGAGGACGCATGCGTGGGGTTCGAGGGTGAGGCTTTGCACGGATTTGACCTTGGTGAGGGTCTTGCCGGTCCAGACGTCTTTGACGCGGTAGGTTGCAGCATCGAGATTGTAGGCTTCGAAGCTGCTGTCGAGCACGACTTGCGACTCACCGGAATTGAAGAGGGCGAGGACGATGGAGCCATCGGGGGAGTCTACAGGCAGGTCTGCAGTCCAGGCGATGATGTCTCCGTTATGCATCACCTGGCCGCTGCGGGTCGCGGTCTGGTCGATACGGATGAGATCGGGGTTGGTGAGAAGCTTGAGTGTTGCCTCATCGAGCAGGGTGAGGTTGGCACCCAGGATCAGCGGTGAGCGTGCCATCGCCCATAAGGAGAGCATGGTCCGCTGTTCCGTGGGAGTCAGTCGCGTAGTGCGGGGCTGACCATCACCGGGGACGGGACGGAGTTCTCCGATCGGCAGCATGTCTGCGTCGGGCCAGTTGCCTGGCTTGGCGTACTGCGCCCATGCAGCAGCCTTGATGAACTGACCTACGACGCTCTGCGGGAACGCGCTGCCGCCGTCGTCTCCTTTGCTCCATATATCCCAGAAATCGTCGGAGATGCGCCACATCTGGGCGAGTTGGCCCACTTCAGCGGCGTTCTCGATGCCGGTGGGGCCGGGCGAGAGTGAGAGAACCATGGGACGACCCGTCTTGTCGATCGCCTTGCGGATCATGCGGATCTCGTCGGGCTTGTATGGGTGCGACGAGATACAGTCCACCTTGATCAGATCCACGCCCCAGCCCGCGTACTGGCTGAGCAACGAATCGTACCAGGCTTGGCCAGCGGCGTTATTCTTGACTCCCCAGTTGGTGGGGTCCCAGGGGCAGGCATCGGTGGTATCTGCTGCGTCGGTGGCATGAAAGGCACTGTCTGCGATGGGCAGGTTGCGCTCGACCGAGGCGCGGGGAATGCCGCGAACGATGTGGATGCCGAACTTGAGCCCCTGCGAGTGGACCCAGTCGGCGAGCGGTTTGAAGCTGGTGGACTGAATTGTGGCGATCAATTTGGTGGCGGGCTCATCGGGGACAGCCGGCGTATTTGCGGGTTGCAGGATCGGCGAGATATGGGTCGATGGAAATCGTGCGGACACTGGGACGTAGCGGCCATCTTCGTCGATGGCGTAGTGCAGTGTGTTGGGCCTGGGGCGATCTTCCGGGTTGAAGAAGAACCAGCCCTCGTCGATGACGGCATAGTTCCATCCGAAGGACTTGAGTTGGTTGGCTTCGACCGTTACGTTGGCGCGGAACTGCTCCTCGGTGATGGTGAGGCCGAATGCGTCCCAGCTATTCCATCCCATCGGCGGTGTGAGGGCGACCTTCGCCGCAGGGGCCGTTTGCGCAGTTGTCGATGGCGTCTGCGTGCGTGCCAATGGACTGGCGAAAATTGAGATCAAAAGAAGAGATGCCCACGAGATTTTCATGCTGCCCTCACGTTGGTTCGCGCGCGTCCGCGTTGGTGGAAATTGGTTGCATCCACAATACCGCGAGACAGAGACGGGTGCACGGGTGTCTCGGCTTGCTCGGTTACTGCTCCATCTGTCCGCGAAATGCGATAGCCTCTGGTGTGATGGGTATTTGGCACATGAGAGGGCTTGGCAGTGCGCTCGCGCTGGTTCTGCTAAGTGGCTGCGCGAGTCCCGGTCCGCCGCAGGCGCCGTCGTTGAAGCTGCCGGAGGTTGTGACCGGGCTGACAGCGAGCCGCGTGGGCAACGAGGTGCAGCTGCATTGGATCACGCCCACGCGAACCACCGATAAGTTGCTGATCGCTGGGCCGGTTGAGGCCGAGATATGCCGGGAGACTGGTGGTGCGATCAGTACTTCGGCAAGAGTGGATCAGAATGCGGTGCATGTTCCATGTTCTCCAGTCCTGCTGCGCGTGCCGGTAAAGCCGGGCGCATCGGATGCGGTGGATGCGTTGCCGGTGGAGTTGACGACTGCGCCTGCTCGACTGCTTGCGTACAGGGTGCAACTGCGCAACGGCGCGGGCCGAACGGCGGGCGCTTCGGCGGCTGTCTTCGCGGCCTCTGGACCAGCTCCGATGGCGATTGAGGAGTTGCGAGCGCGGGCGACGAAGGCGGGCGCCGTTGTGGAGTGGAAGGCGGCGGCTGGAGAGGCCGAGACGGTTGAGCTGGATCGCACAATTATGCAGCCTGCAACGGCAAGTACCACGGCAACGAGCGCTGCATCAACGCGCAAGGTCGATTTGCTGGGTGCGGTGAAGGAGCCGTCTGAGTCACGTTTCCGCGTAAGCGCGGTGAACGCTGGTGGCACGGTGGACCGCACAGCTCAGATCGGGCACGCGTATCGCTATACCGCTCAGCGGGTTCACAGCTTGGAACTGGGCGGGCAAACGCTGGAGTTGCGCAGCGCGGTGTCTGCCGACGTACCCGTGGAGATGAAGGACATATTTCCACCTGACGCTCCTGTTGGGCTAGTTTCGGCTCCGGGCTTCGCGAGCGATTCGACGCAGAAACCTGCGATCGATCTATCGTGGGAGCCGAATATGGAGCCACACGTTGCCGGGTACAGAGTCTATCGGCACGATCTGGACAGCGAGGCTGCGAGTGCGTGGAAGCAACTCGACGCGGAGCTTGTGCCTGTAGCGGCGTATCGCGACCTGACTGTAATGGCAGGGTACAAGTACGGCTACCGCGTGACGGCAGTCGATTCGGCGGGCAATGAGTCCGCGCGAAGCGACGAGGTCGTGGAGACTGCTCCTGGGCCTTGATGGTGGATGGACAGAGTAGACCTCTGCCGGAAACGCACGTTCGTCTATATTCACCCCCCCACCCCCCCCGGGGGTATCCTGGGGATAACTTGTTTTGAATGAATGCTTAACGGGGACAACTATCCCTTTCACACAGAATGACGGGATTTGACGGGAAGCGGCGGAATATCGCGGGATAAAGTTGCGCAATTGATTGCGCCGCCAGAATGCCCCATGCCGCACCCGGCTCCCCTTCTGTGACCCTTCCCATGCCGAGCGAAGCCATCTAAAGATATATCCATATCTAAAATTTGATTAGGACACTTCCCTAGTGGACCTTGCTTGCTCGGAATACGGGATTAGGGCTTTCCACGGATCTCTGGACTCCAAAGCTCGTGAATCGTGCAGAAATACGTCTTCGATTGGGAATCCGACAGGAGCAAGGTGTGGGAAATTGTTCTGATGAGCGGAAAACTGCTCATCTGTATGAATGAAAACGAAACCAGCACTATTCTCCCACACAGTCCGTACTAATAGGTTCCCAGTAAAATCTTTACATACAACAGTTTGTCCACGCATTATCTCTCCTTGCGGAAATGATGCCATAGACAGCGAGGAAACTTTTAATAATTATCCTATCACGTATTGCGCTTTTTTCCGGCGTAGACGGTTGACTTAATCCCCGTATTCGGTGGTATAGTTGCGTCAGAGGATAGTGACATGGACACAAACGAAAGGACGCCTGCTCCCCCATACGTTGCGTACAAGACCCTCAGAAACTTCTTAGATCGCTTCAAGCAAGGACTACCGGGACGCATCGACCGTGGGTTGATGGGGTCAATGTCCGGTGCTGCGCAGAGTCAGGTTACTACGGCTTTGCGCTACATGGGGATGATTTCTGAAAACAACATCCCTACCCAGATGATGCGACGCTACGTCACTGGAGAGGAGAGCGAGCGTAAGGCTGCACTTAGCGAGATGCTGATGGCGGCCTATCCGTTTATTTTAGAGGGAGAGTTCAGATTGTCAACTGCGACAGCCTCACAGCTTCGGGAGGCATTTGCGGCAAATACATCCGCGACCGGCGAGACTCTTGGACGCTGCATGGCTTTTTTTAAGGACGCGGCGCAGGACGCAGGCTTTAACGTTTCTCCGTTCATTTTGCAAAAGAAGCAACGTACTCCGGGAGTGAAGAAGAGAATAGCGGCTCCAAATCGAGCAGAGAAACCCGCAGAGAGACCGGCTAAAGAAATCGCGCCAGTGCATCATGCGCCACTACCTGCGGCGTTTCCCGCGCAGTCCAGCCTTCTTCTATTTGGGTTGTTCCAGAGGCTCCCAAAGCCACAAACAGTTTGGCCTAAAGACGAGAGAGAGCGTTGGGTGCAGACATTGAATAATGTGTTGTTGTTGGAATATCAGGAATCTTGAGGATTAGAGGGCGTCTAGTTGGTACTAGGGCCGGTCTTATAAACCGGGGATACCTTGCCGGGTATGGGATTCGATTTCCCCGCCCTCTGTAGGTATTGTAAGACGTTTTTTGCGTTGGATACGTGAAAGATTATGGCGAACGATTTTCGGTTGGAGTTGGCTACCGCACTCGGCATTCAGGCCGCTCCAAGCCTGTGCGCGATACAGGTTGCCTACAATACGTACACCCGAAAAATGTGCCCGTTGGCAATAGATACACTACTTCCAGAGACCGTGTGTTTTCTTCCGGAGAACTTCCCCCATTTGGTGAAACTTCAGACCCAGTTGAGCGGATCGACAAATTGGGTGAATGTTAAATGGGGACTCGTTGCACCGCAGCTAGAGCAGGTGACATTCAGCGACACCGGGTATCGCTGTGATCCTCGTCGTGTCCATGCCCTGCACGGCATTCTCCATTTGCTGCGCCGTCCTCATCGCATTCATCGCAATCTTAGGCATGGCTCCCGCGCACCGGGAATTATTCGAGGAGAACATATATACGTTCGGATACTTCCCAAGAATGAACAGTGGGTCGCATTTACGTTGTTTGATAAGCGATTGGGCAAGTCCGTTGTAACTTCCTCGTTCTACACAAACGAGCAATGGCTCGCGAGTTGCGCCGAGATGCCTGCAATCTATATAAGGAATCCGGGAACACCTTAAACAGAAAAAGCCACACGAGGTGGCTTTTTCTGCGCCCATTACTCTGGGTCCAGAGCAGGGCCTGAAGATATTATCTTCAGGCGGAATTACTGTACATATGATGCACCTCTACATAATACATTGCAAGGATTATTTGCACTACGAGGTACAACAAAATGGTCAGATCGGCATTGACTTTTATCGGACGAAACACCCGTCAATGACGCTATCCAGTGGGGTATATCGGCAATTGCAAGCAATAGTTTACATGTCGTAAGATGCCAGTATGCAAGTTGATAAAGCCAAATTTGAAGCTGCGGTTAACAATCTCCTGAAAACGGCACCGATGCCACGATCTGAGGCGAAGACTGGTCAGTCGAAGGTGGGAAAGATAATAGCCCCTAAGCGGTGAGTTCCTTCATCTGCATCGGCTTGGCCTGAAGCATCTCCGCCACAGTCTTCTCGAAGATATGCACGTCTCGCCGTGAGTTGAAACGGTACTCGAACTCCGTCAAATAGGCGGGTGGCCCACATCTTAGCGTGCCTCCTCGGAACTGGGTGCCCCACATCTCGCTTCTGAGATGTGGGAGTCTGCACGATTCCTGATCGCAACCGTCCACTCCGATTCGATCTCCACGATACACCGTTCAGAGCTGAGCCACCCGCCTAAAGACAGATTTTGAGAGTTTGCTCAGTGAGCCGAACCCACATCTCAAAAGCGAGATATGGGGCACCCGGCATTCATGATTTTTTGGGGGAGCCAGAATCTCAGTATTTTCCTTGTCAAGGGGCTCAATCCGTTGTCAATCTTACAAATAAAACAAAACAAACATCTTAGTCTCTAAAAATAGCCGAAATACTTGGCATAGTAGATATGCTCAAACCCGTATCATTAAAGT
>CAIZFH010000002.1 GCA_903932155.1 uncultured Granulicella sp.
CGGCACGCTGGGAGTGAAGCGGGCGGCGACAGCGGAGGAGATCCGCAAGGCCTTCCGCAAGCTGGCGCGCAAGTACCACCCGGACGTGAACCCGAACGACAAGAAAGCGGAGGAGAAGTTCAAGGAGATCTCCGAGGCCAATGATGTATTGAGCGACGCAAAGAAGCGGAAGATCTACGACCAGGTGGGATTCTATTCGGACAATATTGACCCTGCGGCTGCGGAGGCTGCGGCACGTGGGGGATATGGCGGCGGTTTCGCTGGAGGGTATCCGGGAGGCGGCGCGCGCGCGGGTGGACGCGGCGGGCAGGAAGTGCCGTTCGACTTTGGAGGGTTTGATTTTTCGGATTTCCAGAGCGGTGGTGGACATGGGCGAGCGCAGGAGCAGGCGGGCGGCGGATTTACCGGGAGCTTCAAGGACCTGTTCGGCGGGATGTTCAGCGGTGGGCAGAAGGCGCGCGGGCCGCGACCGGGGACCGATCTGGAGTATCAGGTGAATGTGGACTTCTGGTCGGCGGTGCGCGGAGGAGTAGCTCGGCTGGAGATTCAGCGGCAGGAGGCGTGCCCGGCGTGCAAGGGAAAATCTACGGCGGGTGGTGGCAGTGAGTGCCCGGAGTGCCACGGCACAGGCCAGGTGACTCAGATGGGCGGGCGGATGAAGTTCAACATTCAATGCCCACGGTGCGGTGGAACGGGCAGGCTACAAAGCGGCTGCCCGACTTGCGACGGCGAAGGCGTAGTGACGAAGCGCGAGCCGCTGGAGTTCCGCATCAAGGCGGGAACGCGCGATGGGCAGAGGATTCGGCTGGCGGGCAAAGGGAACGCAGGTACGGACGGCGGCGCGGCAGGTGACCTGTACCTGATTGTGAAGGTGGGGACGCACCCGGTGTTTTCGCGGGTGGCGGACGACATTTATGTAACGGTGCCGGTGACGATGACGGAGGCGGCGCTGGGGGCGAAGATCGAGGTGCCGACGATCGATACGCATATCGACGGGACGCACGAGGGCGGCGGGCGGACGCAGTTGAAGATTCCGCCGGGGACGCAGACGGGGCAGAAGCTGCGGTTGCGCGAGAAGGGTGTGCCCAGCGCATCGCGCGAGGGCGTGCGGGGCGACGAGATCGTCGAGGTGAAGATCGTGGTGCCGCATGTACAGGACGAGCGGTCGAAGGAGATATTGAGGGAGCTGGCGAAGTTGAACCCGGAGGACCCAAGGGCGGAGCTGCTGGGCGAGGTGTAGAACAAAGGCAAAGGCTTAACACCGATGACACCGATCAAGACTGATAAGACGATTGAAGAAGACGACGATGGAATGAGGGCAGAGTACGACTTCAGCAACGCGGTGCGTGGCAATCATGCGGCTGCTTATGCTGAAGGCCTTGAGGTGAGGGTTGACGGCGAGCCTCGCGGTGTTATGGTGCCCCTCGATCCCGATGTGGCTAGCGTTTTTTCAAATTCTCAGTCGGTGAATCAGGCGTTGCGGTTACTGATTAAGGTTGCGAAGAGGGCGCTGGATTTACAGAAGGCGAGCTAAGGGCTGCGATGGCGACGAGAAAAGTCAGAATTCTATTTGTGAATTGTCCAACATTGGACGTCGACGCCTGCACATACATAATACTTGCTCAAAATGCCGTACAGAATTTATTTGAATTCGAAGTTTGTCATCACTGGGCATCGATCGACTTAGATAAATACAAGAATGACAGGAGCCTAGCCGAGTTTTGGTCAAGACAAATGATTTTCGGTCACAGACTTTGGGGTGCAAATCGTGCTGATCGCATTCATGCTGCGTCGTTGGATCGAAAGGCATACCCGTTTCTTAATAACGAAACGGGTTATGGCGATTTACACGAACTTCGCCAATTAGTCCTCACGCATGAACGCAAGCTATCACGGAACACCGAAGATTATGGCGGTAAGCAGGGAGCCTTGCCCACAATTGTGATAACCGAAACTCCCGTTTCTGGTGTTTATATTGCACGAACAGTTGATAACCTTGCCGTTGTGACTGTGTCTATCTGGCAAAAGTATTTAGCACCACCTTCTGTTCTTGAATTCTTACTTCTAAATGTTGAAAGACTTGCCGTTAGGGTAGCTATCAAACCTGATATGCCAACACACTATCCTACGCGTGCATGCATTGGAGATTTCACCCCTTGTGTAGTCGACTTCAAAGCCACAATCTTAGTCGGTCATTTGTGTTCTGAGTGTACCGGTTTACTATCGACCGTATTAAATGAACACGAATTGAATGATCTCAGACATCTGGTTAGCCATAAATGGCTTGGAAAACTCGATGATTTAGGTTCTGTAGCCTCCAATCTGAAACGTGTTTATGAGTATGATTTGTCGCGTACGCGCGGACTTAGGCCAAGTCTAGTTGAACGAGCGACAGACATATTATGGAGTTCCGAAGTTCTTAGACTTATCTGTAGCCTGCTTGGTTTATTGCTATTATGGGCTGCTGCAAAACATCCTCTATTGTGGATATTAGGGAAAATACACATTCATTACTAGCCTTATAAAGGTTTGAATACCATGGCGACGAAGCGGAAGAAGCAGGGCGCGTACATGATCTCGGCGGTGGCGGAGATGTATGAGATCCATCCGCAGACGCTGCGGCTGTATGAGCGCGAGGGGTTGCTGCTGCCCAGCCGGAGCGAGGGCAACACGCGGCTGTATACGGACGAGGACCTGGAGAGGCTGGAGTTCATCCTGAACCTGGCGCGCGACCTGGGGGTGAACATCGCGGGGATCGCGATTGTGCTGCAGATGAGGGAGCGGATGGAGGAGATGAACCGGCAGATGCAGGGGTTTGTGGACTACGTGCGGACGGAGATGCTGGCGCGGATGCAACAGCAGCAGCCGCAGGCGGGGCTGGTTCCGATGCCGCGGCCGGCGATTGTTCCGCAGAGAGCGGCAGCGGGGAAGACTGTGGCTTTACCAGGGAAGGCAGCGGCGCTGAAGGGCTCGGTGCTGAGCGGGAAGAGCGCGGGGAAAGCAGCGAAGGGGAAGTAGTAAACTCGATGCGATGAGTTTGCTGCTGAAGATACTTTTTTATTGTGCGCTGGCGGGGACGGTGACGTCGGCGATCTACTGTGGGATGGTGCTGGTGGGGGCTCTGCGTTTTGCGCGGAGGAAGCGGCGCGAGGAGCGGGCTCCTGTCGACTATCTACCTCCGGTGAGCGTGTTGAAGCCGCTGCATGGCAGCGAGCCGGACCTGGAAGACAACTTGCGGCGGTTCTTCGATCTGGATTATCCGGAGTATGAACTTCTGTTCTGCGCGCGCCATGAAGACGATACTGGACTACAGATGGCGCGGCGGATTGCGAAGGAGCATCCCGAGGTGCGGGCGCGGTTCCTGACCTGCGGCGAGCCGCAGTTTCCCAATGCAAAGATGTGGTCGATGGCCGCGCTAGCGCAGGCGGCGGAGTATGAGGCGCTGGTGACGAGCGATGCGGATGCAAGGGTGTCTCGCGATTATCTGCGACGATCTGTACAGGAACTGGCGGACCCGAGGCGCGAGTTGGCGTCGTGCCTGTATGTGGGGCGGACGACGGGTGGTCTGGCGGCGCAACTGGACGCGGTGGGCAAGAGCGTGGAGATGAGTGGCGGGATTCTGGTCGCCGATATGATCGAGGGCGGGACGCGGTTTGCGCTGGGGGTGAGCATGGTGCTGCGGCGGGACGCGTTCGCAAAGGCTGGAGGATACGAGGACCTAGGGCAGTACTACGCCGAGGACTTTGTGCTGGGACAGAGGCTGGCGGAGGCGAGGTTCGGCGTGCGCATGGCAAATTATGTAGTGCGGTTGATGGTGATACCGCAGGGATTACGCGCGTCGTTCCGCGACCAGCTTCGGTGGATGAAGAGCACGCGGCGGTCGCGTCCGGCAGGACACCTGGGGACGGGGTTGACGTACGCAGTGCCGTTCGGGCTGCTGGGGCAGTTATGGGGGATTGCGGCAGGGCATCCTGTAGTGGGATTGTTGTGGCTGATGGCAACCTGCGCGAACCGCTGGGCAATGGCTGCGGTGGTACTTTGGGCTACCGAGGATGAGGAGCGCGGCAAGCCTACGCTGATCTATCCGCTGCGCGACCTGTTGGGGTTTGCGGTGTGGGTGGCAAGCTACATGGGGAGCACGATGCACTACCACGGCGGAGCGTATGTACTGGGCGCAGGTGGGCGATTCGTGCCGGCGGATCGGAAGTAATTATCGGTTGGTGAGAATGGATTTACCGCCGGCGGCGGCGAGGGTGCGGACGGGGCCGAAGTGGCTGAGGCTGGTGATGCGGTCGGTGGGTGCGTAGGTGAGAAGGAAGACGCGGCGCGGGCTTGCCCACAGGCGTTCGAGGGAGGCATCGTCGTCAAAGACGGCAGGAGCATCTGGCCAGAGACTGCCGTACCAGGTTCCGTTGATGCGGCCATTGACGAAGTGGACAGGCTGGCGGGTGTAGAAGAGCAGGGTGGAGCCAGAGGTGAGCTCACCGTCGATGAGGATGAGGTCGGAGGTGCGTGGGCGCGCGGTTTGCTCGGCGACGATGGCTTCCGCCAACCCTTTTGAGCCGAGAGTGGGATAGAAGCGGACCAGGCCCTCGTGCATCGAGAGCAGGAGGCAAGCGGCAGCGGCTGCTACGGTGAGATTGGATTTGTAGGTGCGGCCGTTTCGGCGCAGCAGGTAGGCGAGCGGGCCGAGGACAATGCAGCTGAGTCCGAGGGCCACAAGCGGGGCGCGGAAGAGACCCATGGCAGCGGCAGTGAGGTCGAAGATATGCATGAGGGACAGGTTGTAGTCGCCACCCTGCGATAGGAGAGAAGCGATGTCGGTACGCGGGTCGGTGTGGGGCGCGGTGATGGCGAAGAAGAGCGCGACGGCGGCGAGAATCAAACTGACGGGGAGCAACAGCCAGCGGTGCCAGCGAAGCAAGCTGCCCGCAGATTGATCGGAGGGGTTGCTGTCGGCGCGGGCGAGCAGGCCACCGGCCATTAGAGCGAGAGCTGGGATAGCGGGAAGCGAGTAGTACTCCTGGCGTGCGGAGAAGGTGAAGAAGACCATGATGAGGCCTGCCCAGAGGAGGAGAGTGAGAGCGGCTTCGCAGTCCATCCCACTCGTGTCGCGGTGAGACTGCGCCATGGATGGGGCACTCGATTGCGCCATGAACGGGGCACACCTGCGGAGGACGCGGATGTTGCGAAGGATGGCGGAGGGGAGGAAAGCTGTCCAGGGAAAAAGCCAGAGCGCGGCGAGCAGCCAGAAGAGAAAGACGGGGACCTGGCCGTAGTCGTGCGGAATGCGGCGTTGCAGGAAGCGGGCAATGTGCTCGTTGTAGAGATAGAACCAGGCCCAGCCTGCGTGTGCCGGCAGGCCGAGGCCTGCCGGCATCGCAATTGCTGGATTGCGCAGTGCGGCCAGAATGTGCCACGGGGCGGCGATGAGGAGAAAGAGCAGCGAGGATGGGATGAGGTGAAGTTTGCGAAGAATTCGTAGTTGGCGGGTGAAGGCGAGATAGAGCACAACAAAGGTGGTGGGAAAGATGACGCCGATAATTCCCTTGGTGAGAAGGTTGAGTGCGGTGACGGCGGCAAAGGCAAGGCAGGGGAGGAGAGACGAGTTGTGAGTTGTGAGTTGTGAGTAGTGAGCTGCGTTGATGCGATCTAGGGCAATGAGGAAGGCGTGGACGGCGAGGGTCATCCAGAGGCAGATGAGAATATCGGGGATGAAAAAGCGGGTGTAAAGGAAGGGGCCGATGCAGGTGGCAAGGACGAGAGCGGAATAGAGCGCGCCGCGGTCGGGATGGGCGGCGGGGGATATTCCGGCGAAGAGGCGGAGGCCGAGGGCGTAGACGGCGAGCAGCAGGGCGAGGGTGAGGAGTGCGAGAGGCAGGCGTGCGGCCCAGTCGTATGCCCCGAAGATGTGCATGGAACCGGCTGCGAGCCAGTACAAAAGGGGTGGTTTGTCGAAGAAGCGGATGCCGTCGATGGTCGGGGTGACGTAGTCGTGGCGTAGGAGCATAGAGCGAGCGATTTCGATGTAGATGGAGTCGACGTCGTCAAGCAGGCCCGGAGTGAAGAGACAGCCGATGTGCAGGACGAACCAAGCGAGGACGATCATCGCGATGGAGCGCGGGTTCGCACAGGCGCGCGGGCTCTGAGCCGGTAAGCCAGGGGATGCATTGACGGATTGGAGCGGGGTCTGCGTCACGGCTGGCTGGACTGCACTTTCCGCGGAGTGGAACTTGAGTTGTTCGAGCTGGCTGAATCAACAAACAAAGGCCGGTCTGTGAGCAGAACTTTGCCGGAGGTCTCCTGGAGGAGAATTGCGCGGGGGCCGAGGAGACGGTCAACCTCATCGCGACGATTCAAGGGGACGAAGAGGAGCTTGGGCGGGCCCGATCCCCACTGGGCGAGAAGCTGAGCAGGGGTGAGGAAGAGTGGCTGCGCGTCTGGGAAGGTAGAGCCGAAGAGCATGGAAGAGGATCGGCCATCGACGAGGAGTGTGGGGCGGTCGAGGGGGCGATTCAAGTAGAAAGGGATCGAAGAGCCGTACGCCTGATCGCCGTAAAGGAGAAAAGTGTTGTCACGCGAGATGGCACCGGAGACTTCGAGTTGCTGGATCTTGGCGGCCATATCCTGTGAAGAGAGCATAGGAGCAAAGCGGATCAGGGCAATGTGCGCGGCGATAAGAAAGACGGCGGCCGTGAGCACGATAGAGGTGGTGGCGGCAAGATGGCGGTCATGGGCAGGGATCAGTTTGGTGCGGAATGCCCAGGCGACGGCAGGGCCGATGGCGAAAGCAGCAAGGGCGAGCGATGCGGGAAGACGGAGGGCGGCGAAGCTGGGGCCGGTCAGGTCGAAGAGCGAGGACATGGAGAGGGTGTAGTCGCCGACGCCGCGATGGGCGAGGAGTTCGCCGATGTCTGGGACGAAGGCGAGGTTACGCGAGGTGTAGAGTCCGTAGGCGAGGGCCGCGGCAATAGCAATACCGATGAAGGTAAAGGCGGCATGAGCGAATGCAATCCAACGGCGGGCGGATTTGTCTGCGTCGTAGGTGACCTCGGCGCGTGCGAGGGCTGCGGCAAGGAGCATCAGCAGCGGGAGGTACGCGGGGAAGGTGTAGTACTCCTGATTGGTGGAGAGGGAAAAGAAGACGAGGACGAGTACGGAGAATAGGCCGAGAAGTAATGTCGTGCGTTGCCCGAAATTGGGGTTTCCGCTTCGTAATGGCGGCAGATTTGCTGCCTTCCGGCGCTTTATGAATTCGACTACATACACGAAGAGGGCAAAAAGGACTGTATTTTCCACCCAGGAAAGGTGGAAGGTGTCTTTGAGGAAGAAGGCGACAGCCAGCAGAATGATATAGCGAAAACCTGTCCACTTTGTTGACGGCGGTGGAGCGGCAACGCGATAGCTGCGTCGGCCAAACAGAGCAATCAGCGGCAGGAAGAGGCTCATAGGGAAGAGCCAGACGATGTGGAGGGACCAGTAGAGGTAGGAGGGGAGCTTGTTGTAGTCGCGCGGGATGCGGCGCCCGAGGAAGCGCAGGACGTGTTCGTTGATGAAGTAGAACCAGAAGAAGCCGTGGCCGTTCATGCCTCCGGTGTTGCGCAGGCCGGCGAGGATGTGCCAGGGTGCCGCGATGGCCAGGAAGAGAAGCGCTCCGGTGAAGGGTTTGAGGCGGCGCCAACTGCGGAGTTCTCCGGTGAGGGCGAGGAAGAGGGCGGCCGTGGCGAAGAGGAAGACGATGGCGACAAGTCCCTTGGTGAGGACAGCGAGTGCGAGGGCTGCCCACATGAAGTAGGGGTAGAGGTTTGTCTTACGATCCAGAGATTGGAGGAGGCAGCAGAGGGTGGCGGCGAGGAGGAGGGAGAGCAGGACGTCTGGGAGGAAGACGCGGGTGAAGAGGAAGACGCCGGCTGAGGTGAGGACACCGAGGCCGGTGTAGAGGGCAGCGCGATCGCCGAATGCCTGACGGGCCCAGCGGACGCCGAGGAGCATCAACAGCAGCACGCATAGCGCCTGGGGTAGATGCACGGCAAATGCGTTGCAACCGAAGAGGCGGAGGCTGGATGCGACGATCCAGTATGGAAGCGGGGCCTTTTCCATGTAACGTACATTGTTGACACGTAGAGTGACCCAGTCCCCAGAGAAGGCCATCTGACGCGCGGCGTTAGCGTGGGTCCCGTCGGCGTCGTCCAGCACGGGCGGGGCGAAGAGCGATGCGAAGAAGAGGATGAGCCAGAGCGCTCCCAGAAGCGAGAGCACGCGGACGTGCCGGGACTGTGCGACGGCGCTGGCGGTGGATGCGGGATCGGCGGAGGTGGTGGTTGACATGAGAAATACTTGCTCTAACAGCATACTTGGTGGAATGTTGCGGGTGGGGCATTGTGTCTGAGAGAAAATAATTTTTATTGTGTGGTCTGACAATGAATTGCGAACGAGGATAGGCTGGAGGAGAGGGTTGAAGGATGCTGACATTTGCCGCAATTGATATAGGTTCCAACTCCGTTCGGCTGAAGATTGCGTCTGTGGAGCAGCACCGGCTGAAGACACTGCATGAGGACCGCGAGGTGGTGCGGTTGGGGGAGAGCGTCTTTCAGATGGGAGTGATCTCGCCAGACGCAATGGCCAACACGATTCGCGCGCTGAAGCGTTTTCAAAAGGCAGTGCAGCTGCATGTGGCGGACCGGGTGCGGGTGGTGGCGACCAGCGCGATGCGCGACGCGCGAAATGCAGCGGCGTTTACCGCATGGGTGAAGTCTGCGACAGGATGGAATGTGGAGGTAGTGTCGGGGCTGGAAGAGGGGCGGCTGATCCACCTGGGTGTGGTTTCGCACGAGGCAGGCGCCAAAGGGCGTTGCCTGTTGATCGACCTGGGCGGCGGAAGTTGTGAGGTGACGCACTCCGATGGGGGGCGGATTCGCGCGATGGTGAGCATGCCACTTGGCGCTGTGCGGTTGCAGCAGGAGTTTCTACGCGGCGATCCTCCACAGAAGGAGGACGTGGCTCGGCTGAAGCAATACATCGACCGCGAACTGAAGAAGGCAGAGCGCAAGCTGGGTACTCCGCGGGTGAGTCTGGTGCTTGCGACCTCGGGCACAGCGGCTGCTCTGGCCGAGGCGAGCGTGGCGCTGGCCAGCAAGCTGGCGACACGCAAGACAGCCGGTAAGAGCTTCGTACGTATCAAGCCGAGTGTGGCCACAACTGCGGAGGTGCGGCGGCTGGCGGACCGGTTGGCGAAGATGAATAACGCCCAGCGCGCATCGATACCGGGGATCGGGCCGCGGCGGTCGGAGATTGTGATAGGCGGCGCGCTGGTGTATGCCAGCCTGCTGGAACGCATGGGGCTGAAGGGATTTCGCTACTCGCCGCTGGGGCTTTCGGATGGGATCCTGGCGCAGATGCTGGCCGATGTCGATCTACGTGCGTCGGTACACAAGAAGATTGAGGGCGAACGTTGGGAGGGCGTGATGGAGGTCTGCCGGCGCTATGGGGTGGACCAGCGCAAGGCTGAGCCGGTGCGCCAGCATGTGGTGCAACTGTACGACGAGTTGTCGAAGGTGCATGGGCTTCCGCCAGAGTATCGGCTCTGGCTGGAGTCTGCGGCGATGATGCAGGACGTAGGCAAATATATGAACCACCAGGGGCACCACAGGCACACGCAGTATATTGTGGCAAACTCGGAGATATTCGGATTTTCACCTGAACAACGTGCCGTGGTCAGCGCAATTGCGCGCTACCTGGGCAAGAGCTGGCCCGACGCCCTCGACCGTGTGATGCGCGCCGTTCCGGTGGAGGAGCATATTAACGTATTGCGGGCTGTGACGCTTCTCCGCCTGGCGGTGGCGCTGAACCAGGACCGAGCCAGCGCGGTGGTGCGCATGCGGACGCACGTCTACCCAAAACGCGTGGTGCTGGAACTGGTTCCAGGACGCGGCGGAGCGGAGTTGGAGGCGTGGTCGCTGAAGAAAGAGGCAGCCTACTTCCGCGAGGTCTTCCGCCGAGACCTGGCGGTTGAGGTGGCGTAGAGCGCGCGCACGGTGCGCGGATCGAGCAGCCAGTGCAGGGTGGCGGGGCCACGGGAGAGATTAACACGCGCCAGGGAACCTTTACGCAGACGGACGCGGGCCGCTCCGGCACAGGCGTCCAGACCGCTGGCAGGGAAGTTTGCGGGGGGTACCAGAAGCGCGCCGATGAAGGCGGTGAGATTGGGATTGTGACCGACGACGAGCAGGTTCTCGTGGTCCGCATACTCGCGCAGCAGCTTCTGGAACTGGATGAAGGTGGCATCAGGCGCAAGCGCGGCGGAGGAGAGAATTTTGGCCTCGTAACCCATCTCCGTGCCCACCAGCGAAGCGGTCTGCATGGATCGCTTCAGAGGGCTGGAGACGATGAAGTCGAACTGTAGCTTCATGGTGTTGAGCACATTCGCCAGTTGGAGGCAGTGGCGCTTGCCATCCTTGTCCAGTGGGCGTTTGTGGTCGACGATTGGGTTGGCTCGTTTTATACCGGCGCTGGCGTGACGCAGGATGTAGAGATTCATAGGTGTCTCGACATTGTAGAACAGGGAGTAGGTCGAGGTTCAAGGTTCGAGGGTCATAACAGGGACATTGGCAGACATTCGAGCTCACGGGCTATGTTATATAGATGCCAACAAGAGCCTGACGGATACGCGTTGGGAAAAGCAGTGTGCGAGTGCTGGATGGTTGAGCCATGCATCCTTCGCGCGCAGAAGTTGAAAGGGACCTAGACATGTCGAGTTTTCGAGGGTGGGTGGTACTCCTCTGCTTTTGTGTTTGCGCACAGATTTTTACATCTCCTACTACAGCGGCCGCGAGCGGATATAAGAATTTCAAAGTTGCGGTGTATGTTCCGGAATATGTGGTGGAGCAGATGAAGGACCCCACTTATCTACAGAGCACATGGGAGACCATCAGCGGGCAGGTGAAGGTAGATAAGGTATATCTGGAGACCTACCGCAGCGGGCGGACCGCGGACGACGCATTGCTCGAGCAGGTAAAGGCATTCTTCGCGGAGCGTGGAGTCGAAGTGGCAGGGGGCATCGGGCTGACGGTGATGGAGTCGAACAACTTCCAGTCGTTCTGCTATACCGATCCGAAGGACCGCGAATTTGTGAAGATGCTTGCGCGCAAGACGGCCCGCCACTTCGACGAGATCATTCTGGATGACTTTTATTTCAATAATACGAAGAATGATTCGGATATAGCGGCCAAGGGAAGCAGAAGCTGGGACGATTTCCGGGTCGATTTAATGGACCAGGCATCGCGGGAGCTGATTGTTGCACCGGCCAAGCTGGCCAATCCGAAGGTCAAAGTCATCATTAAATTCCCC
>CAIZFH010000003.1 GCA_903932155.1 uncultured Granulicella sp.
GACTACGAGCTGTCTATCGTCCGATTCCAAATGAGTCTCCAGAGTCTCCCAGCGCTCATTGTTGAACACCCCGTGCAGGCGGGACCTACACCCACGAATACAGCCTACACGTTTACTATAGAAAATACAGACGGGTCTATATCAGAATCAGCCACAGTTCAGTGGCTACCCGCTGTTACTGGGCGAACCCAAGGCTCTGGTACTTATCAGGATCCCTATTGGTGGGAATACGATTACTTGCGATTCGGAACCTTTGTCAATGCTGCACTGACTCAAGCCATGGCAGCCGTTATCGCAGCAGATGAATCGTATGCAGCAGTACCGGCACCCTATTTTGCGTATGATACGCAGCTCGCAGAATGGTCCTTGTACTGTCACGAGACGTTCCTTGACTCCACGGGGTCTCTACAGCTATGGGCAAATCATCCAGCGCAGTACTTGTTCAGCGGGTTTCCGGAGACACAGTCCACTATTGGAATAAGTAACGTCCGATATAACATTTTCCTTCAGCCCAACGAATCACTCACATCTGCAAACCTCGTCAAGCGGACCCAGACCCCCGGATCACTGGTGAATTGGAACCCGGTCCGTCGTATCGTGTTTACCACGGCAACGTTACCCGTAGTTTCAGAGAGCATCAATAGCAGCACCAATTACACAACCGGGCAAACACAGTCATCACTTGCGAGCCAACAGATAGTGTCCGACTTGACCCCGGATGTGTTACGAGGCGATGAACTGCGGGCTGGTTTAATCAACTACACTCCAAGTGCAGAATATAGGTATCTGGACCTGCAGGGCGAGGCCGAGATCAGAGACATTAACTTTTCTGTATTCTGGGAGGACACGCTCGGCAACTTGAATCCACACATGTTGTGGCATAACGACTTCGTATCCGCGAAGTTACTGTTCCATAGAAAATCATAGGCCTCCGGATCAAACCAAGATGTCTAAAATAATTTTCATTGCAGTGAGTATAAGATGAGTCTGGCCGCTGAAAAAGTCAAGGTAGCCAAAATCGTTGATCACCGCGTGTCGTTTCCGGATTGGTCCCTCCCGGTCCGCGAGGGTGGGCAGGTTGTATCCTATCTGCAGTCGTCAGCGACATCCCTGGGCAGCACCGTACAGTTTGATATCGTGCCTCCTAATCCGGGAGCCTCTGTCATTGGCCGCGATATGCTTTGGTATAACCGTGTGACTTATACAATCAATACCGTTGCTGCAGCCAATCCAGGGCCATTGATTCAGCCGGGTGTATGCGATGCCCCGAGGGCGTTCCCGTTTACCTCGTGCGTGGACGTGATGACTGCTCAGATAAACAACGAGACACTCACCGTAAACAACTGGGCCGAGGTCGGTCATGCTCTTCGTCGGTTCAACCCCCGGTCTGCCATGTACAAACTTTCTAATTTCTGTCCGTGGTTTCCGGATCAGAGTGCTGAATACAGTAGTCTTGCTGGTTCAAACCGTGATGTACTTAGTGCTGCGGCAACTGGTGACTATGACTTCATGAGGGGTGCATACGCACGATACACCGTCGTGCCGGGTGCGGATCCAACAAGGCAGGCCACTATCACATTGGAGACAGTGGAGCCAGTCAACTTGTCACCCTTTATGTATGGTTCGCAAGCCCCGGGCATACCCTATGTTCAGACGCTTCGTCTTCAGTTCAACATCGGATCATTCAAACGTGCATTGAGTCACGCTGTAATTGGTACAACGATTGACATTCCGAACAGTGCTATTGCCGATCCTGCTCACAATGCGTCCCGGTTGTTTTACCAGTCCATCTCAGTCCCGATGCTGGAAGAGCAGCTGCCACGATCCATCAGCTTGCCACACTACAGAATGTTGGTCAATACGACACCCACACAGACTCTGGCTTCCGTTGTCCCGACGCTTGGTGTAACGCCCACCGGTACTCCTTTCTCATCGCAGGTGATCAATTACCCGTGCATCCCGTCACGGCTGTATGTGTTCTGCGCTCCTGCTCTGACTTCCAAGTCTGTCACGACTCCAGATTTCACAGCGCAGTTCTGCGGAGGTCTCAGTCTTCAATGGAACTCCCGTACGGCACTGATGACGTCCGTGCAGAGGGAACAACTGTACACCCAGGCTGTAGATGCCGGTTTAGCGGTCCCTTGGGAGCAGTGGGACGGTGCATTCAGATTCTCATCGGCGGGTACGGCGGTTGGCTCTTCGGGGTCAATCCTGTGCATCCGTCCTGGTGTTGACTTTGATCTGGAGGCTGGGACCGTGGTCGGACAAAGCGGATCCTATCAGCTACAGGTCAATGCTAACTGGAACAACCAGTCAGCTACTGCGTACCCTATGTCCATGTACGTCGTTGCAGTCCTTCCAGGAGTCTTGACGCTGAATGCCGGCTATGAGACGCATGCGGAGGTCGGTTGTATCTCTCAGGCCGACGTACTCGCATCGTCCGAGAAGGTACACGAGTCAGCGGTGATGGATACCTATGGCTCCGGCTTTTTTGACAACATTAAGGCTATGCTACATCACGTACGCAGTGACCCTATCGGATCACTCAAGAAGGCTGTCGGAGCAGCACACAAACTCACATCAGGTGCCAAGGATGCTCTGGGTGCAGGAGCGCATTCCGGCGGTTCGGCGCTATCGGGCGGGTCTGATTTCTACGGCGGGGCACTCCTGAGCAAGAAAGGACTCGCAGCACGTCTCCGATAGATTTCAAATCATAAATTAAATGGATACCGGTAAATCAGAAGCAATAATCAAGTGTCTTATTGATGTTGCTTTCGTTGTGATGGTATGGCACGGTCTGATAGGGCCTCCGCCTCGTGTTGAAAAGGTGACACCGAAGAGTGAGCCTATCGTCGTCGCGGACCTCTCTGTGGAAAACCAGCTAATTTCTGCGGCTCCGGTCCACGTGCTGAACTGCACCAACTCACGAAGGCAAAGAACAACATAACGACTACGACAGTATATGAATCCATGTCTACTGTATGTTCTTAGTTTTTTTATGTGTTTAACTTAGATGAGTGTCGCAAGACTCAATGATCCAGTATTTGGGCAAAGCCTTGAAGCATACATCGGAACCATTCACACAAGCAATGTGATACTCAACGGTGTACCCATAACCCCAAGTGGCACACCTGATTTGATTCTGAATGGCGATCTGCTGTCTATTGGATCCGGCACCCCGGTCAATGTCGGCACTGCGACGTTGGAATCCAAACTGCTGTTTCTTACATGTATTTCAGGTACGACTGAGGTGCTGGGATCACTGATGGCAGATAGCGATTGCATGATTGGGGGCGATTTGACCATCAATATGGATACGACTCCGATGAACGTTGGGGAGGCGATTATAGCGTTGCAGAATAGCGGAGGTGGTGGCGCAACGGGTGCTACTGGGGCTACAGGACCAAAAGGTGATACAGGGGCTGCTGGGTCTGCAGGGGCTACTGGGGCAACAGGGGCAACCGGTGCAACAGGAATCCAAGGAAGTCGCGGCGCTACTGGAGATACGGGGGCAACCGGACCACAGGGCAGCAAAGGTGATACAGGGGCTACTGGGGCAACCGGACCACAGGGCAGCAAAGGTGATACTGGGGCTACTGGGGCAACCGGACCGCAAGGTCAAACAGGCGCTACAGGGGCAACCGGTGCAACAGGCATCCAAGGCTATACAGGTGATACTGGGGCTACTGGGGCCACCGGACCATCAGGGCCACAAGGTGATACTGGGGCTACCGGGGCAACC
>CAIZFH010000004.1 GCA_903932155.1 uncultured Granulicella sp.
CCCCGGCCCGCACGATTCGCACTACCTGTTCCGCGACTTCCGCAAGATGATGGAGGAATGGAAAAAGTGAAGCGGCGGACGGCGTGTGCATTCGCGATGGTGTTGGCGGCATCGTCGTCGGTGCTTGCGAAGGACCCCAATGCGAAGGCAGTGTATTGCACCCAGGGTGCAATCGGCGAGTGGAGCCTGCATGAGTTCAAGCCGTTGATTCAGGTGCTGGGCGGCACGGTTTTTGCGGAGATGACATTCAAAGGAAGTGTGTTGCAAGAGGTAAAGTTGCGCAGGTTCTTTGCAGACTCGGAGTTGGCGTTTGATTACACATTCGATGCCTCGGGCCGGCTGACTGGTCTTCACGGAACGGTCACGGTGAAGTCCGTGCCGCCGCCTGGGGCGATCGTTCCGCCGGGCTTTGTACTTGCCGATTGGCTGGGTGAGGCGGACCTGCTGCCGGGTAGCGATGGCAAGATTCCGCCGCATCGTGTGTTTTACAGCCGCGAGAAGGACCGCATCGAAAAGCCGTACGATGCGGAGAAGTATGTCGTTCGATTCAATGACGCGCCCGTGTATTGGACCATCCAGAGTGTGCCCTGTGCGGCCATGTTGAAGGAAGCGGAGAAGATGAATGCCACGCAGGAATGACATTGCGAAGATTCTGGTGATCGGCTCGGGGCCGATTGTGATTGGTCAGTCGGCGGAGTTCGATTACTCTGGCACGCAGGCCTGCAAGGCCCTCAAGGCCGAGGGGTATGAGGTGGTGCTGGTTAACTCCAATCCGGCATCCATCATGACAGACCCCGAGTTCGCCGACCGCACCTATATCGAGCCGCTCACCGCTACATACCTCGAAGAGATCATTCGCGTCGAGTCGGAGAGGATGACGGATGGTACTGGCATCTTTGCCGTTCTGCCCACTGTAGGCGGGCAGACCGCACTCAACCTCGCTGTCGAACTGGCCGATTCCGGCGTCCTCGAAAAATATGGCGTGGAGCTGATCGGTGCCAAGCTGCATGCGATCAAGAAGGCCGAGGACCGGCTGCTCTTCAAGGATGCAATGAACCGCATCGGCCTCGACATGCCGAAGTCGCAATTGGTGGGCAACGTGAGCGATGGGCTTGCCTTCGCCGCCAAGATCGGTTTCCCTGTCGTCATTCGTCCCAGCTTCACCCTCGGAGGATCGGGCGGCGGAATCGCATACAACCGTGAGGAGATGACGGACATCCTTTCGCGCGGGCTGGACCTCTCGCCCGTACACGAGTGCCTCATCGAGGAGAGCGTGCTGGGCTGGAAGGAATACGAGCTCGAAGTAATCCGCGACCTCAAGGACAACGTCATCATCATCTGCTCCATCGAGAACTTCGACCCAATGGGCGTGCATACCGGCGACTCCATCACCGTGGCCCCGGCTCAGACACTCACCGACCGCGAATATCAGCGGATGCGCGACGCGGCCATCGCCTGCATCCGCGAGATCGGCGTGGAGACCGGCGGAAGCAACGTGCAGTTCGCCGTCAATCCGCACGACGGGCGCATGACCATCATCGAGATGAACCCGCGCGTCTCGCGCTCCTCCGCGCTGGCCAGCAAAGCCACCGGATTCCCCATTGCCAAGATTGCCGCACGGCTGGCCGTCGGCTATACGCTAGACGAGATTCAGAACGATATTACCAAGGCGACCCCGGCCTGCTTCGAGCCGACCATCGATTACGTTGTGGTCAAGATTCCCAAATGGCAGTTCGAAAAATTTCCCGGTGCGGACGAGGGCCTTGGTCCGCAGATGAAATCGGTGGGCGAGGTGATGGCCATCGGCCGGACCTTCAAGGAAGCACTGATGAAGGCAGTGCGCTCTCTGGAGACGGGCAAGAAGGCTACCGCAGCGGACATTGAACCACGCCGTCTGACCCAGCGCCTGGTGACGCCGCACCCGGAGCGACTGGCTTACATTCGCTATGCATTTGAGAAGGGTATGTCGGTGCGTGAAGTTGCACGCATCACCTCTATGGACCCTTGGTTTCTAAATCAGATGAAGCAAATCTCCGACGAGATTAAGTCGGTTACAGCATTCGGTTTCGACGTTGCAACAGCCGACCACCTGCGCGCAGTCAAACGCATGGGTGTCTCCGATGAGCGGCTCGCATCGGAGTGGAAGCTCGAAAGCACGGACCAGGTACGCGAACTGCGCACCAAGCTGGGCGTTAAGCCGGTCTTCAAGCTAGTGGACACCTGCGCTGCGGAGTTCGAGAGCTATACACCATACCTCTACAGCTGCTACGACGAGGAGGACGAGGCCGCGCCCACCGCTCGTCGCAAGATTATCATCCTCGGCAGCGGGCCTAACCGCATTGGCCAAGGCATCGAGTTCGACTACTGCTGCTGCCATGCGGCCTTTGCACTCCATGAAGACGGCTACGAAACCATCATGGTCAACTGCAATCCTGAGACCGTATCCACCGACTACGACACCAGCGATCGACTCTACTTCGAGCCGCTGACGCTGGAGGACGTGCTTGCGGTCTACAACCACGAAGCCTCCAGTGGCGCTCAAATTGGAATGATAGTGCAGTTCGGCGGGCAGACGCCGCTCAACTTGTCTCTCCCGCTCAAGCGCGCCGGAGTTCCCATCATTGGCACTTCGCCGGAGTCGATCGACCTCGCCGAAGATCGCAAACGCTTCGGTAAATTGATTACCGAGCTCGGCATTCCACAACCCGAGGGTGCCATGGTGACCTCAGTCGACGAGGCGCTCGCAGGAGCAAACCGCGTTGGCTATCCCGTGCTCTTGCGCCCCAGCTATGTGTTGGGCGGACGCGCCATGGTCATCGCTTACGACGACGAGGAGGTGCTGCGATACATGAGCACGGCCATTGAATACTCGCAGGAACGCCCCGTCCTCATCGACCACTTCCTGGAGGATGCCGTCGAATGCGATGTAGACGCGCTATGCGACGGCACGGACGTCGTCATCGCTGGCATTATGCAACACATCGAGGAGGCTGGCATCCATTCCGGCGACTCATCGTGCGTGCTCCCCGCCGTAGACCTCAGCGAAGACGTGCTCCGCACCATCCGCGCCCATACACGCAAACTCGCACTCGCGCTCAATGTAATTGGTCTGGTGAACATTCAGTTTGCCATTCAAAGAGGCAAGGTCTTCGTGATCGAGGTAAATCCGCGTGCCTCGCGCACAGTTCCCTATGTCTCCAAGGCAGTCGGCGTGCCCCTGGCAAAGATCGCCTCGCGCCTCATGGTCGGCCGCATGTTGAAGGAGCTGCTACCGGACGACGTAGCACGCGGCCATGACCTCGATACCGGAGCGCACTTCTATGTCAAATCACCAGTCTTTCCCTGGGGTAAGTTCCCCGGAGTGGACACTGTACTGGGCCCGGAGATGAAGTCCACAGGTGAAGTCATGGGTGTGGCAGACAACTTCGGCGAGGCATTTGCCAAGGCGCAGATAGCCGCCGGACAGGTTCTCCCCGTCAAAGGAACCATCTTCCTCAGCGTGAACGACCACGACAAGGACGGTGTCGTCGATCTGGCGCGCACCTTCGTCGAGATGGGATTCCATCTGGTTGCGACGCATGGCACAGCCGAGGTGCTGGAGGCCGCTGGTCTGCAGCCTGAGCGTGTCTACAAGGTCAAGGAAGGACGTCCCAACGTGGTCGATCTCATCAAGGGTGACCGTATTCAGTTGATCGTCAATACTCCGCGTGGACAAGAGACCTTTTTCGACGAGAAGGCAATCCGTCGCGCGGCAGTTCTGGCGCGGATTCCCACCATCACAACGCTTGCAGCCGCGCGCGCAGCAGCCGAGGGCATCGCAGCCCTACAGGGGGGTACACTGAGCGTCTTCGCCCTACAGGAGTTACATGCTGCACGCGTCACTGCCCTGGCATGACCCTCTAAGCGCGACTCCTTGTATTAACCTGACCAAATCGCCTATGTCCGCTTGATGATAAACACGGTCTTGTCGTCAATCTCATCGCTGTGGCCCTCCTGCCGCAGCTCTGAGTCTCTCCTCACCGCGTAATCCAGGATAGCGTTGCAGATCTCCTTCGCAGGCTGGTGTTCGTGCTTGCCGATGATTGCTTCAATCCGGTGCCGTTCGTGCTCGTCGCTGCCATCGTAGACGCCGTCCGTATACAGAAACAGGATGTCGCCCCGGCCCATCAGCGTAATCACCGCAATGTCGGAGGCGTCCATCCGTCGCTTCCTTACTTTAACCGGGATGTAACGGTTCCGATCGGGATGGTCTTCCGGTATCTCCAGCCCCAACGCCAGAAACTGCACCATGCGGTCGCTTCCGATTCGCATGAACCGCTTGTACTTTGCCGAGAACACCAGCGGCGGAGGATGGCCGAAATTGACAAAACGAAATTGTCCGTTGGAACGAATTTCGCCGTACAGCATCGTGGCAATCTCGCGCGAGCTGGCATCCATATTCCGCCCCAAGGCATTGCGCGCGGTTGCCGATTGCGCTAGCCGCAGGTTAAGTTGCTCAAACAGCCTCGGCGTGATCGTCCCGCTGCGGTCCAACTCAGACAGCATGAACGCCTGCAGCGTGTCGTGTACAGTGGACGCTATCTTCGCCGCAATAATGCCGTGCCCCTGCGCATCCACCAGCAGCACTCCGGCGGTTGTAGATAGTTCCCGTAGGTTCTCCGCGTTCCTCAACTGCTCCGAACTCTTTGCCTTCCTGTACTGAAGTGCATCCTCCTCTGTATAGCCAGGCTTCGACAACATCCACTCAACATGTAGATCGGCGGCATTGTGCGCCTTGGCCCCCGGGGCAAGCGGTTCCAGATACTCTTTCGCCAGCCGCTGGGCCTGGGCAATGCGCGCTTCGATGTTATATCGCTGCTGAAAGTTGATGTATTCAAACACGTCGCCGCCCACTATCTCATCCGGAATCGTGTTCCCATACATGTCGATGCCCGGCAAATGCGGGATGACACCCTCCACCGGCATCAGCTTCTTCCGCAGATATTCATCAATACTCAGGGGATGGTACGCGTGGGCGGTTTCGCTCGATAACACAGGTTCTCAATCTCCGGTCGGCTGATTTGTGGCGTCTGTACAAGCTTATATCAGTGCTAGTTGAGCCTCACGCCCCGGTACTCTCCCTCCGCCTGCTGCGACGGTACTTTCGGCCGCACCTGACGTTGGCTCATGCATAGCAAAAGCTTCCACAGACCCACCTTATTATTTTCGCATATTATTCGCCTACGTCCATCCACTACTGCCAACGGGGTAAGGTGAACCACAGCATCTATGTAGTGGCATGTAAGCGATGTGCTCGCAGCATCTCCGCCGGGACAAAGGTATTTCCACGGCGGAATCTGGTAATCCGTTGTCAGCTCTGTGGCGAGTTGCGCCGCTACAGACCCTCAGAGGTCTATCTGGGCTTCCCGGATACGCATGGCAATATGTTACGCTCACTTCTCCTTACATGAGCTGCTGGGAGCGGTAGAGAGTATCCGATCATGGCAACTTACAAGAAGCCGGCTTCAGAACCGTCGCGAGCGATCACTGCTTTTTGTACTTTACCCCGAGCATTTGTATCTGCTCATTCGGGCCAGGAGATAGGACCTGTAACGAGGCGCCGCCGTTGTTGCCGAAGCCTGCAACGTAGGCCAGGGTGTCGGAGACCGGAGTCAGCACGAAGGTGCCCCCGAAGATCAGGAGTCCGTTCTGGATGGCGAGGGCCATTGGCGGAGCCGGCATAACAGCGCTCCAGGCCGTCCAGTTGGTGGCCTGATACGTACCGGCGCGGGCCGTCCAGGCAGCGGAGATGGCGGGAGGGGTGAGGGGGCTGAAGTACGAGGCCAGGAGCAGGTTTTGCCTGCCGGTGTGAGCGACGATCACGTTCTTGCCCGCAACCTGGTTGAATTCAAACTCGGCTGTCTGCGATCCCGGAGCCGAGAACCAGCCGTCCGCCTTGGGGACGACATTGTTGATCGCGCCGTTCAGGTTTACAGTGAGCCCGCCCGGCACGCTGGTCACGGTAAGGGGGGGAGGGGGACCACTATTGATCACGTATATCCCCTGAAGGGCGTCGAGCCGGGCCTGGTCCCAGGTGACTGGCGGCGAGTAGGGAGGGACATACGTGGGTGGGGGGGTAAGCCCGGCCTTCTCCTGCAGGGCAAGCTTCAGGGTCTGCTTGGCGATGTCTGAAACGGAGACTCCCTCGTCATTGGCGAGCACCACGACGCCAAGCTTGTAATCCCGTAGAATCTCAACCCAGCTATGGAACCCACTGACCTGGCCTTCCTTGGAGCAGAGATTTCCCGCGTATGAGAGATCGGCGTCATTGAGGTCCCAAAGAAATCCCATCCGTGCGTCGAAATCGAGAGGCATGCCGCCGTTCTGGGAGGTTAGCATCATATCCATCGTGGCGGACTGCAAGACCTGACCCCGCTCCCCCATGCCGTCTGCGTTGATCATCTCGACGTATTTGGCCATGTCCAGGATGTTGGACACAATTGCGCCGCTACCGCCCACATTGATGTAATAACGAGTGGGCAATGCCTGGCCTGCCGTGTAACCCGTCGCCAGCTTCGCGGAGACATTCGGACTGTCTATGGACATGGAGGTGTTGTCCATACCCAGGGTGTGAAAGAGTGAGTCCGAATAAGCCTGGAGACTCTGGCCCGAGGCGGCCTCAATGACTGGCCCAAGCAGGGAAACGGCGGTATTGGAATAGGCATAAAAATAATCGGGCGGATATTGAAGGTACTCCCCCTGGAGATAGGTGACGAGTTCGGAGTTGAAATTAGGGTCGGGCGCCGAAGTCAATGCCCAATTGAAAATCTCTCCGGTGATCCCGTTGTGGTGCGTCAGCATCGAACGGATCGTGACCGGCCCGCCTGCTGGAAAGCCGAGCGGCTGCCTTATGGAAAAGTTGGGGATATACTTCGTCAGCGGGTCGTCGAGACTGAGCTTTCCCTGTTCGTAGAGCTGCAGAATCATGGCTGCGGTGAAGGTCTTGCTGTTGGATGCAATGCGATACACCGTGTCGGGTGTCGCCAAGGTATGGGACGCCACGTCGGCATAGCCGAAACTTTGCACCCAAACCACCCTCTGATCGTCTACCAGTGCGATGGTGAGTCCGCCGGTTGCGCTGTTGGCAGCCAGTTGCTTTGGGATATCGACGGCCATCTGGCTGGCGGTATAAGTGTAGGCAGGGGTGGGGCCCTTGCAGTCAATAAGAAGCAGGAAGAACGGAAGTAGGAGAAATGCAATCGACGGTCTGATACGGGCCCAGCGAAAAACGGTAAGCATGCTTACCCTCCGCTTACATACCGTGTCAGGGATCCAGGTTCTGGCCCCGGCACACAACGACTCAATTTGTGAATGCTAATTATTTGTACTCGGCTAACAATAGTCAAGAGAATTTACCGGTAAGCGGATAGATCAATGCCTTTGGCGAGTATGTCTTGCAGGGATCACGCTGCGCATGCTTGCGCTACGGTCACTTCGTAAAGGACTGGCTCCTGAGGTAGGACTCGAACCTACAACCCTTCGGTTAACAGCCGAATGCTCTGCCATTGAGCTACTCAGGAACATCTGTGCCGCGTCCTGTTGCTTCGCCGCACAACTTCATAGTTATAACAAACCCATCTGCCAGGGTCAAAGATTCAGAGCATAACCAGATGGATACGCTCACTCTCCTTCGCACAGCGTCACGATGTGCGCACGCACCACACGGTCCACCACGCTCACCTTGGCCAGGGTCACTGATAGATCAAACCTCCTCGGCCCGGCACTCCCAGGATTAAGGTAGAGTACGCCATCCCGTATGTGCTTCCCCGCTCGATGCGTATGACCGCTCACTACCACGGCAATACCTGCTGCCACCGGATTCAGGTCGAGATCGTCTACCGAATGCACCAGGTAGAAGTACCGCCCGCCAAGCTCCGCCACATAATTTGCAGGCAGCTGCCGGCAGACGCCACTCACGTCCACGTTGCCCCGTATCGCCGTAAGCGGTGCGATCCAGCGCAGCTTGTCCAGAATGAGCGGATCGCCCACGTCTCCCGCGTGCAGAATGTGGTCTACGCCGATCAGCGCCTGAATCGCCTTCGGACGCAGCAACCCGTGCGTGTCGGAGATCACGCCAATGGTGAATCCATTCTTCGTGAGTCCCATCACAGACCCGTCGTCAGTCGCGTTCGAGGATCGAGAAAGTCACCCAGTGCATCTCCGATAAAGTTGAACGAGAGCACCGCCAATATCACCGCAATTGCGGGAAACACAACCAGATGCGGCGAATCGAAAAGGTGAGAGCGTGCGTCGTTCAGCATTACTCCCCAGCTAGCGGTCGGCGGTGGCACGCCCAGCCCCAGAAAGCTCAACGTCGCCTCCGCCAGCACAGCGCCCGCCATACCGATGGCAGCCTGTACAATCAGCGGCTGCATAATGTTGGGCAGAATGTGACGGCACAACACTCGGACGTCCGACGCGCCCAATGCGCGCGCCGCCTCCACATACTCCCGCTCTTTCATCGCCATCACCTGTGCCCGCACCAGTCGCGCATAGCCAACCCAGCCTGAGATGGATAATGCCAGAATAAGGTTGAACAGGCCCGGCCCCAGAAACGCCACAAACGCAATCGCAAGCAGAATCCCGGGCAGCGCCATGAATGCATTGGTTACATATAGATC
>CAIZFH010000005.1 GCA_903932155.1 uncultured Granulicella sp.
GTTGAGTGTTCTTGCTCGTCATTCTGAGCGAAGCTCAGAATCTCCGTCGTTGCTTCTTTGTTTGTCATCCTGAGCGCGTCTTTGGAGCGCGAAGGACCCCGACGATCTTCGTCGAACCACAACCGCTCGAACCTTTCTCCCCAAAACTCCCGTTTTGTTCTAGCCGCGTTGCCCAGGCCTGAATGACTCTACAAATCGGGTGCCGCATCCTTTCGTGTCTTTGCGAAAGGGTGGGGCTTTGCCCTTCCGGATTAGCAGTGGGCTTTAGCCCACTGAAAGTCACATTGAAGAAGAGGGGCTTCAGCCCCGGGTTTTTGTCCTTGCTCCGCTCTTACGAACCCTGACAGGTGCCCCGGCGGGTGGCTCACCCTTTTAATCATCACGAAACTTCGGGTGCCCCATCCTTTCGCAGTCTCATCGCGGAAGGGTGGGAGACCACTCATCTACGCCCATCCGCCTTTATGCGATCTAAACTGGCTTCGTCATCTCCCCGACGACGCCTTCAGCTGCACCACATCTCGCTCTTTAGATCTTGGTTCTGACCCCAACCCGTCGCCGAATTTTTCTTTCCCCAAAAACCTCAGCAAAATCGCTTGTCAAGACCCTCGACCCTCCAAAACTCCCATAACTAACTCCATATCAACCACATCCCCCAGAAAAATACTTGGCATAGTAGTTATGCTCCAAGCCGTACAATTTAAATAGGAGGAAATATGTCCCTGTATCGATCTGGGTGCGTGCACTAGCCTTCATATTAGCCGTAAAGGTTCAAAAGAGAGACGAGGAGTCGTATGCCCCCCGGCACATAGGCCGTATACCAGCGGTACATATACATTTCTCTTTACTTTGAATACTTTGCACAAAATGGGTGGGGGGGGGTACCAAGGTTCCGGCAGAGGTCAGGGACACTTCGTATGGCGCGTTTCAGAGATGCGGAATGTTACAGGAAACACACCCACTCCGGGAAAATGCTCTAAGCTAGGAAATCATGTCTTTTACGCTCATTATCAACGGCCAGAATCGCAGCTTCGACAACCTATCCTTGCCGGTAACGCTCGCCCAGGTGATCGCCGAGATGGCACTAAAAGGCGACCGTGTCGCTGTCGAACTTAATGGCCAGATCGTCCAGCGCGCGTTGTGGGCCGATACAAGCGTCTCCTTCGGCGACCGCCTGGAAGTTGTCCACTTCGTCGGCGGAGGTTCATTGCAAGAGGGAACTCATGGCGAGGGTATTTGTGCTGCAAAAAGAAGGAGTCCAGCCATAGGCTCCAGAACGGTGCCGAAGCCTCCCTACAGCTACTATACATAATATCTGTTATCGGACATTATAATGTGCGCCACGTTCGGTTGCCGCTCAACTTTCCGGCTGTATGTTAGATTCAGAGAGGTTCACCATATGCGGAGAGATGGCCGAGTGGCTTAAGGCGCACGCTTGGAAAGCGTGTATACCGCAAGGTATCCAGGGTTCGAATCCCTGTCTCTCCGCCACATCATGTATTCCCTACGACTCAGTTCCGCCCCTCAACTGGTTCGCCGGCACATTCATTTTCGGCACATTGCCCCGAATCCACTCCTCCGGCAGATAATTTACACCCACCGATTCCTGCACATACGCAAGCGACTGGCTGTAAATATCGTGCATCAGTGACCGTGGATTTCCCAGATTTGGCCCGCGCCCAACCTGTCCCATAGGTACGCGATACATACTGAACTTCGCAGCCTGATCGAACTGAAACAGCTTCGGCGCTTCCGACTCGATCAGGTCATACGCTGCCGCAAGTTCCTTCATCTGTTTCGGATCCGTTGTCAGCTTCGCCGCCAACCCGCGTAGGTAACGATACCGCCAAAGGCTTACATCCAGCGTCGTATTGCATATAGCAAAGTGCTTGAACCAGTCGAAGCGCGTCGTCACTTCAGCTGCCTGCGCCTCTGTCAGGTGCGGCTTTGCTTGCACCAGCGCCGCAGCCATCTCAGCAATCTTTCCCATGCAGTCGGCTTTCTGCTTCTCCATCCGATGCACATTTTCTAGCGTAGGTTCCAGGTACACCGAATACTCCGGTAGATAGTATCTGTTTGTATAGCGCAGCAGAACTTCGCGCCGCGCAATATTTCCGGCAAAGTCGGCATTAGTGGAAGAGCCATGTCCCAATGGGCACCAGCACCAGGTGCATGCATCCTCGCTCGCCCGCATGAACCTCACCATTGCTGGCGCAGCCGATTCGCTGTAGATCTGCGTAGCCCATTCTTGCCACATCGTGGCCAGGTCAACGTTTACGTTCCACGTCAGTTCGCGCCACGCGTACACGCAGTTACTGTTCAGGATGTCCTGAAACAGGTCGAAGTTCTCTGGCTGGCTCGTCCCACCTGCGTAGATCTGCGCCCCGCCCTGCGCGCCCACCAGTTCCAGCGCCTTCTTCATCGTCGTTGCGGTATAGTTCACAGTCGAAGCAGGAAAGTATTGCCGCCCGATGAACTGTCCCACCTGTTGATACTCCACAATCTCCGTATGTGGTTTGCACTTGCCCAGCAGCGTGGTAAAGCGCGCATTCGGCTCACAGTCCGAGTGATACACCTTCGTCTGCATAATCAGGTCAGCCGGCGTCTCCTTGATCACCCGCTCCCAAAGCTCGGAATGGCTCAGCCCAAATTACCCATAACCCGGCGCATGCACATAGTTGGTCCCCAACCAGTGCGGGCAGCCCGACGACCAAGTCCTCATGTGCAGTTTCTGCCCCATTGGCTTCAGAAGCGCGTAGTAGCGCGACAGAAACTCGTATACCTCATTGGGAAATTGATTCAGTCCGTTCGCCTTGCATCGCTCGTCCTGGCAGAATGCCGAGTAGTTGTCCCAGAACGTGGCTGAAATCCCATCCGCTCCGCACTGCTCCGCCCACTCCTTCACATACGCTTCCAGCACATTCCAACTCAACGGGTCGCTCGGACACAGTGCCGCACTCTCATGCGAGTTTGCCATGGGAACGCCCTTGGCCGTCGGATAAGCCTTCACCGCTGCTGCATAGAGCGGTGCAGACCACGTCGCAAAGCTGTTTCCGTACGGAAGCAGCGCGTATACCTCTACATCCGCGTCGTGAAACTCCTTTACCCGCGCTGCGTTATCCGCTTTGCGCCGCTCTCCTGTTACCACCAGGTTCTGCTGGTCCGCCGCGCTCATCTGCGAAAACACCTCGGGCAGAGTCTGCAATGCCGGCATTGCCGGCAGACGCGCCGTATAGAAATTCGCACCGAAGATCGCCGTCTGTTCTGCGACCGGGTAATCCGCATGATACTCCGCCGCGCGAATCTTGAAGTCCGGATTCCGCCTATACGTTACAGCCTTTCCCACCCAATGGTTAGGCTCCCCCGCCGCATACAGCACACTTCGCGGGCGCGCTCCCCAAACTACCGTACCTCCGGTATGCGTTACTGTGTAACCATCCATCTTCGGAACGTCCGCCGCCGTCAGCTTCCCTTCCTTCGCCAACGCCAACACGATCGCTCCTGCCGTCGCCTTTGGCGCGCCGTTGTATGTCACAATCGCGCTCTCATCCAGCTTCATCTTCTTTGCCAGAATCTTCGCCGCGCTCGCGAACGCCGCATGTCCCGCCGCCGGGATCAGAATTTTCTCCGGCTTCGCCGCCCCCACCGCCGCAAATAGCTTCGCGGGTCGTATCAGCGTCGCCCCCGCCGTCCCCATCCCAGCCAATAAGAGAAAATCCCGCCTTGTTGGTACTACAGTATTCGCAAGCGCTTCCTCGTTTTGGTTCAGGTTGCTTGCATCCTCAAACCCACTCCAGCCTGTCGTTGGCGAATCCATATCAAAGTCAGCCACGGAAGTTCTCCTGTATAAAATGCCGTCTGCATGGAATGCGGGCCCTGAAGTTGTGAGCTACTGAGGCTGTGGCGCCATCCAGCCATGCAACTGAAGCCAGTTGGCCAGCAGCGTGGGAAAGACGATGAGTTCACGCATCGCGGGAGGTTGGTCAACCCCCATGTGCGTTCCATGGGGTCCAAGTTCGAAGATATGCAACTCCGCAGGCACGCCAATCTTCTTCAATGCAGCATAAAAGTCCGCCGCATTGCGCGAGTCGACGCTCATGTCGCCGCTCGTCGAGTAGAGAAACGATGGGCTTGTATCTGTACTAACATGCTTAATCGGATCGATCGAATCGATTGCCGCCTGCGTCGGTTGCGGACCGAGAATCGACTCCTTGGGCAGTGTTCCGTTGGTCAACGGCACGCTCATGTCCAGCCGCCCGTAGGAGACGATCTCGAAGTCCGGCCGATCGCTCACACGATCGACTGAATCTTTTGCAGCTGCGTCGCCCACTGTGTGGATGGTCGAGAGGTAGCCCACAAGAATCCCACCTGCGGAGAAACCCCAGACGCCGAGCCGCGCTGGGTCAACCCCAAACTCCGCTGCGTGCGAGCGGACGTAGCGGACGGCACGGGAGGCGTCCAGCATGGGCGCGGGATAGCCATAGGCGGGCGAGAGTCTGTACTCCAGCACAAAGGCGGCAACCCCGTGTGCAGCCAACCAGCGCGCTTCATCTGCTCCCTCCTGGTCCATCTTCAGACTGGTAAACCCTCCGCCCGGCATTACGATGACGGCGCTGTGCGTCCCGCTGCCCGTGGTCGGATATGTGAAGAGCTTCGGGATATCGCCCTCGGCCGTACCCTTCGCTCCTGGTGCTCCCTCAGGCCACAGCGCGATGGACTGCGTGAAGCCGGCAGGCGGCGGCGTGCTTCTGACAGGTCTTGGCCGAGCAGAGGGCGTCTGTGGCGCTCCGGCTGTTGGAGTCTGCGCGGCAAGAGGAATGGCGAGTAGAAGGGCGGCGGCGAGGAGGGTTCGGTTCATAGCTCGCCAGCATACCGTACGGATACAACCTCTGTGAAACTTCGCCATGTGGATCGTATTTTGAGTGAACGCTCTGGGAATCGATCGAAACCGTGTGTCAGCAAACGCTAGATGCCAACACGCGGAAGGTCGAAATGCTTCAGCCTGCGGATAAGAAAATAAGAGAGCAGCGATCAGTTCATACATGATCGATCCCCCTATGCAAGGAGGCATGGTAAATCATTGGAATGGAGGGGGTTGATTGGTGGACCTGACCGGGATCGAACCGGTGACCTCTTCCATGCCATGGAAGCGCGCTCCCAGCTGCGCCACAGGCCCACACTCAGAAAGGACTCTTCCTATTCTGAGGGTTGCGGCGCGTTGAGTCAAACTCTGGACGAAACCTCTGTTAGAAGGCCTCCTGATACCCGCGCATCTTACCCATACCATTTTCCAGCCTCTCCTTTACCGCGGGGCTGAGCGCATCTATTTGTGCTGCATCGGGAACTAATCCCCCTCCCCTCGGTGTCTAAAGCAATAGAGTGAGAGCGAACACTCAGCCGCCGGCGGCTTCTGTTCTCTCTCCGGCTTGTGAGTCTGACGCTTGGCCAACAGTACGAATACATAGCGGCGCTGGCTGAGCGGGTTTACAGCAGTTTCGCAAAAGTCGTAATGTAGAGGAACCCGAAGATGCAGGCGGGCGCAATAATGGACGATCTGACGATCTCGATTGGCCTCCCAAGCGAAGAGGCCAGACTTGTGGCCGAGCTTCAGAGCGGTTCCGAGTCGGCGTTCGCCCGATTGATCGATCAATACCACCAGCAAATCTACTCGCTGATTGCGCACAGTCTGAGGGACCCCGCTGACGCCGCCGACATCACTCAGGAGGTTTTCCTGAAGGTCTTCCGCAGCATTCGCGGCTTTCATGGCGAAGCCAGTCTGCGCACTTGGCTCTACCGCATCGCCCTGCGCGAGGCCTCCAATCAGCGTCGCTGGTGGTCGCGACACAAGTACCAGGAGATTGGCCTCGACACACCCTGTTGCTCTTATTCTCCGGATGGCGCAGGCGACAATCCCACCATCCTCTCTACGCTGACAGCTGGCGGAGCATCTCCCTTCGACCAGGCCGCACAACATGAGGTACGCAGACGTGTGGAATCTGCCCTGCACCAGTTGCCGAAGTGTTTCCGCGCGGTTGTGGTATTGCGCGAGATCGAAGGCCTTACCTACGACGAGATTGCCGACCTGCTGCAGGTGAACCTGGGCACCGTGAAGTCGCGATTGATGCGTGGCCGTGCTGCCTTGCGTGTTCTGCTGGCTCCTTCTTGCGAGGTTATGCCTGCGCCAGAGAGAAGCCGTACGCACGGCCAGAACAGTTCCCTTCCCGTTCGTTCTATGCACTCCGGACTGGGGGTATCGCAATGAAGCCTCTTTCCTGTAAATCAATCCGAGCTTTCTTCTCGGAGTACCTGGATGGCGCTGTGAGCGGTCTGCGGATGCAGGAGATCGCCCAACACATCGAAAGCTGCGAGGCTTGCGCGCGTGAGCTTGCCGCGATGCGCAGCACGCAGGAAGCACTCTGCACGCTCGGGCCGGCCAAGGCCCCTGCCGATCTTGCTCTTCGCCTGCGGCTGGCCATATCGCACGAACACGCTCGGCAAAACTCCCGGCTGCTGGACAGGCTATCGCTGGCATGGGACAACGCCGTTCGGCCGATGCTGCTGCAGGTTACCGGCGGCCTGGTGGGCTCGGTAGTTCTGCTGGGCAGTATTGCTCTGCTGAGCGCGGTGGCCGCGCCGCAAGAAGTGCTGGCCAACGATGAGCCGTTGGGAGCCCTGACCGCGCCTCACTTCCTGTATTCCACCGCCTCTCCCGTGGCTATCGTCACGGAGAACGACACTGTCGTGATTGTTGAGGCATCGGTCGACACGCATGGACGTGTGTACGACTACATAATCGTGGCCGGGCCGCAGGACCAGGCTGTTCGCACACAGGTTGCGAATCAACTGCTTGGCAGCGTATTTCAGCCGGCCAGCGCCTTCGGTGTTCCTGTACGCAGCCGCGTTGTGCTCACGTTCGCGGGGATATCGGTCCGCGGTTAGATGGCCGCGTGATAGTCGTTCCATTATCTATACTGGAGTCCCCCCCATAAAAAATCTGAGACAGTGTAGGAAGCCCTTGTTTTGATGGATAGAAGGCATTTATGAAGCGGAAGTATCGAGTACGGAGTTAAGCGAAGAAGCTGCATCTATTTACCATGAACTTGAGTGCTACATCGGAGGTTCCGGATGCAGTCAGCGGGTGTGATTCGTCAGCTTTGGCGATATCCGGTGAAGTCCATGCGCGGCGAGTCCTTGCCGGCAACGACACTGACGCTACAGGGTGTACCGGCGGATAGGCGCTTTGCGTTTGTCCAGAAGAACTCGCGCAACTCATTTCCCTGGTTCACTGCCCGCGAGCTGCCGGAACTTCTTTGCTACAGCACTCGTGTGGAGGAAACGGGCCCGAAGGAATATGACGTGTTGGTTACTACTCCAGATGGAGAGACAGTCCCAATTCAGAGCGATGAACTCCGACAAGTCCTTGAGTCGCGCTCGGGGAAAGATCTCTTTCTGCTACAGGACTACCGTGGTTCGTTCGATGTGGCGCCCATATCGCTGATTAGTTGTCAGACGGTATTGCAGATTGCGAAGGAAAGTGAAACAGAAGAAGATCCCATACGCTTTCGTCCCAACCTGCTGCTCGATCTGGAAAGTGGCGATGCCTTCGAAGAGTTGAACTGGGTTGGCCGGATTCTTCGCGTGGGAGATACTGCACGAATCGCGATTACACAGGTCGACAACCGTTGCATGATGATCACATTGGATCCAGCGAATGCAAAGTCAAGCCCCGCAGTTCTTCGCACAGTTGCCCAGCAGCATAATCAGAGTGCCGGAGTCTATGCAACGGTTCTTACTCCAGGCGAAGTGCGGGTCGGAGACATTGTTTTGATGGATGACTAATTGTTGGCACCGCACAAATGAACGCACGGCATACTGGACACGGTACAATTCAGTAGTCCTTGCGGACAGCAATAATCAATGAAACTGATTTGTTAAACACCACGCGAGAGTGGCGGAATTGGCAGACGCACCAGACTTAGGATCTGGCGGAGCAATCCGTGGGGGTTCGAGTCCCCCCTTTCGCACCAAACTATGCTTTACAACCTGACACTCACCTGTAACACGCATCGAAGCCCCCTATGAGCCAACCCAAACAGCCCGCGGAACCGCAATCCGTCAATATCACGAATACAAACGACTACCGCAATAGCTACGCCAACAGCGTACAGGTACGTATGAGCGTATGGGACTTTTATCTGGTCTTCGGCACAATGCACCGCGACACACAGGAAGAGGTCCAGATCGAGAACTTCCAGGGCATCTACCTGAGTCCGCAACAGGCCAAGGCACTGAGGAACGTATTGGACCACAACCTGGCACAGTACGAGCAGACTTTTGGCCAGCTTGCATTGGAACCGCAGTTTGGACCGCCCGGCGGCCCAGTCCACTAGACCGTGCGAACCCCCTTTCGGTCTCGAGATGCTGCGTTTAGTACGAGAGCAATAGTGCCTCTGTGGATGCTGTATCCACTTTTCTTTACAGCCGTCTATCTGTCGCATTTGACGCTGCTTCGACTTCCCTACTTCTGGGACGAGGGCGGTTACTACATCCCGGCGGCATGGGACTTCTTCCGCACCGGCACGTTGATTCCTGTCACCACGGTTACCAACGCGCACCCGCCGCTGCCTTCGATCCTGCTAGCAGGCTGGTGGCACCTTTCAGGGTTTGTTCCCAGCGGGACTCGCACCTTTATCTGCTTGATCTCGGCTGCGGGACTTCTCGCTGTATTTCGCATGGCGCGCAACCTTTTAGGTACCAAGCCCGCACTTGCAACTACCGTACTCACTGCTCTGTATCCAGTCTGGTACGCGCAAAGTACGCTGGCTCACGCAGACATCTTCGCCGCCGCATTTACTCTCTGGGGGATATCGTTTTACTTTGATTCCTACACAGTCCCGTATCACGTGTCTACAGTCTGGAACTTCTCAAGGACCAAGATCTACGCAGCCGTTTTTTTCTCGTTGGGCTCGCTGTCGAAGGAGACGGCAATCGTCACTCCCACTGCCTTAGCAGTATGGCAAGCGGTTCTGCTACTGCGTGAATACAGAGTTGCTGGAAGATTGCGCGCTCGCACTGAATGGATCGCCGCGCTGCTGGCACCCATTCTGCCTCTTGTCTGTTGGTACGCATATCACTTTCATCACACTGGCTTTGTCTTCGGCAATCCAGAGTACCTGCGCTACAACGCCACCGCCAACCTGGACGCGCATCGTATCCTGCTCTGTCTGTACCATCGCCTGTTGCACCTAACGATGCACATGAATATGTTTGTGCCTGTGTTCTGCGCGATGGCCGCACTGTTGTTGCCTGCAATAGCATCGCGCGCGCGTCTGGCGCGACCTGTGCTGAACTCCATCGCCATAATTCTGCTGGCCAACTGGATCGCCTTCGCGGTGCTTGGCGGAGCGCTGCTGACTCGTTACCTGCTGCCGATGTATCCGCTCGTCCTGCTCGTCTGCGTAGCCCTGTGGCAGCGTCATATGCGCCACTGGGAGCAAATTGCCGTGCTTAGCGGCATCGCATTTGCGGTAGGCATCTGGATCAATCCGCCTTACGCTTTCGCGCCTGAGGACAACCTGACCTACCGCGATATGATCGTGCTACACCAGCGCGCGGTGTCGCTGATCGCGCAGCAGTGGCCACAGGCAACGGTGCTGACCGCATGGCCCGCCGTCTCCGAGTTGGAACGCCCCGAACTTGGCTACACCAAATTCCCCATCAAGGCATACGCCATTCCAAACTTTTCACACGAGCAGATAGCCGCAACTGCTCAGTTGGAGGCAGCAACTGGAGCAAACCAATACGACACTGCCCTGCTCTTTTCCACTAAATGGGCTCCGCCGCCTGACACTATCAACCTGGCACGCGGCAACGTTTCTGCCGATACGCGTTACTTCGATTTTCACGAGGACGTAATGCCGGCAGAGGCCGCCCTGCTCCTGCACGGTACAGTAATGTGGCAGGAATCAATCCGTGGCGAGTGGGTTGCCATCCTGCGCTTTCCGCATACTAGAGATGCTGTCTTGTCGATCAACAAACCTCCCAAGTGAACAGTGCTTCATATCGGGAGGTTTGTTCAAATCAACCTCTGCCAAATTTAACAGGCTCTCACCCTGTACTCTAATCATGAACACATGTAAGCGCACTTCGGCACTCTAACTGTAAAAGGTTGAATCAATTTGGGCGACCAATTGAGTTATGTTGCTTCTAACAGATCAGCGGTGACGTGAACGGCATATCGTACCGCATACTTTTGGGACACAATCTTTATGAAATGACGCATTGATACGAAGGGACAGAATGACGACTGCACACATCAACCGCATCGCCACAGCAGTCCCTCAACACGATGTTCACAAGGCGTTCATAGATTTTGCGGCAAACTTGCTGGATGAAGGTGCCAAACGCAATTTATTTCGTCGCATGGCACGGTTGTCGGCAATCGAGCACCGATACTCCTTCGTGAATCCCATTCCCGTCGAAGGCAGTTTGTGGGGCGATGCGGATAATATCTATGTGCCGGACAACTTTCCCACAACAGCGCGCCGCATGGGTTTGTTTGAACGCTGGGCCCCGCAGTTGGCACACATTGCATTGGACAGGCTCCTACTGACGCAAGAGCAGCGGCGAAGCATCACGCATGTGATCGTGACGTCGTGCACCGGACTCTACGCGCCCGGCCTGGACTTCGAGGTGGTGCGCCATCTTGGGCTTGCCCCGTCGGTCGAACGAACGATGATCGGCTTCATGGGATGCTATGCAGCCATTAACGCTCTCAAATCGGCACGCCACATTGTCCGTTCTGAACCCGATGCCACGGTCCTGATATTGAATCTTGAACTCTGCACGCTCCACTTTCAGGAAACTCATGAGCTGGAGCAGGTGCTGTCGTTCCTGGTCTTTGCAGATGGCTGCGCTGCCTCCCTGGTAAGCGCACAGCAGAACGGCTTGGCCATGGACAGCTTTCTCGCTGTGACTATCCCCCAGACAAACGACCTGATTACGTGGCGGATCGGCGGACTTGGATTCGATATGCATCTTTCCGGAGAAGTCCCGGGAAAGATCGGCCGCGCCCTGCAGGAATCGGGAACTGAAATAGCGCAAGGACGAGACCCATTGTCCATCGAATTATGGGCGGTGCATCCGGGAGGCCGCTCGATTCTGGACGCTGTAGAAAAGGGCCTCGGGTTGCACTCCGATGCACTTGCTTGCTCACGCGATATTCTGGCACGATATGGCAACATGTCCTCTGCGACCGTGATGTTTGTATTGCAGCAGATTATGCAGCGGGCACAGTCGGGGCAAGCAGGCTGCGCCATGTCGTTTGGGCCCGGACTGACGGCGGAGACCATGCTCTTCCATGCCGCATAGCGCCCCGGAATTCCGCTACCGCTCGAAGCTCGGCGAGCTAATGGACGAGCCATGCAGTCGCGACGAATTGCGCGCCTGTCTGCGTGATCTGGCAAGGGTAAACCGCTGGACGATGGCCTATCGGCCCTTGCTGCGTTGGCTGGATTCATATACCGATGCACAGCCGTCGCTGGAGGGACCGCTGCACATACTTGATGTTGCCTGCGGTTATGGAGACGGGCTCCGCAGGATCGAGCAATGGGCGAAGGCTCGCGGCATTGCCGTGGAACTGACTGGCCTTGATCTGAATCCCGACGCTACGGCGATTGCAGCGGAGGCCAGTCCTGCCACATCTAAAATCCAGTGGGTCAGCGCAGATGTCTTTGCGTACGCGCCACAGCGCCCGGTACACCTTGTGGTCAGCTCGCTCTTCACGCATCATCTTGCCGAAGACGATGTTGTGCGATTCCTGCAATGGATGGAGCAGCATGCCATGCTCGGATGGTTGATCAACGATCTTACCCGCGCGCCGATTCCCTACCATTTCTTTCGAGTGTTCGCTAAAGTGGCGAGACTCCATCCCTTTGTCCAACACGACGGGCCCGTATCCATCGCGCGGGCCTTCGTGCCGGAAGACTGGCGAAGGATGTGCGCTGCCGCGGGCCTGGGAAACGATGACATCCTTATACAGAACTTTGTGCCTGCGCGTCTGTGTGTATCCAGGCGAAAACTGAGGTGAGGGAGAGATCGCGTGTGAGCCCCCGCGCTTACAAGTGCGCAAGCGTCTCGCGGGCGAATCGAACCTCTGCCGCCAGTACCTGCAATAAGCGGAAGGGCATCAAAGGTTCCATCTGGATCAAGGTGACGAAGTCTTCGCAGGACATCATGCTCAGTTCCGCTCCCTCCAGCACCTCAGCCGTCAACGAGTACGGCTTCATCCCAATCACTGCGGGTAACCCCAGCAACGACCCTGCGCCCACCTTGATATTGAAGATGTCCTCACCGTTGGAGCGGCTGGACAACCTGGCCGTACCTTTTCTGAGTAGATATACGCCAATAGGCGCATCCCCCTGGCGAAACAGAACCCGGTTCGGGCCGATAGAGATGTTCTTCGCTCTATTCTTAAGCTCTTGAAATAACTCGGGATCGGCGACAAAGGAGGATGAGATTTGCGGCATAATAGTCTCCATGACTCAGGCTCGAATGGCCTTCAAGCCGACCCAGGCACCATAAGGTCGTAAGTTTGACTATTTCATTCGCAGAGCCGTGTGGCTGTGACCATGATCACGTTGTAAATTCCGCGCACAGGCAAGTACCCGGCAGATCAACCCGCGCGCCCTCTATAATCGTCAAATCATTGTGATTACTAAGCCCAACCACGTCCTTCGGCTCATTCCTCTCGTATTCCTGCTTTCTGCGTGGGCGGCATCTCCAACTACCCATGCCCAGACGCCCGCTGCAAGCCGAACCCCTGCGCAGGTAAGTGACGACGCAAACTCACCGGCTGATATTCGCCAGCCAGGCGGGCGGCTGGTGCTGGTACTACCCTTCGTCAATCGCTCTGGGCAGTCGAATCTCGGTTGGATTGGCGACTCATTCCCCTACACACTGGACCAGCGGTTTACCTCGGCAGGCTTTCTAACCATCAGTCCGGCCGACCGGCAGTATGCGTTGGAGCACCTGGGCCTGCCGGGTGACTTTCGCCCCAGCCGCGCCACCACCCTGCGCATAGCACAGACACTGGACGCGGACTTCGTCATTTTGGGCAGCTATAACGTCATCAACCCAGGTAGTCCCGACAGCCACATCGAGGTGCAGGCACAGGTGTTGGAGGTGAACCAGCTCAGCATGTCCGAACCTTTGAACGACTCGAGCGAGTTGTCGCGGCTCTTCGACGTGGAAAACGCTATTGCCTGGAAGGTGGCTAAGCGCATGGACCCGCACTTCGCGGTGGCGGAACAGACCTTTCTGGCAGCCGCTGGAGGAGTACGCCTCAGCTCGTTCGAGAACTTTATTCGCGGAACCGCCGCGCTTACCCAGGAGGAACGACTCAAGCGGCTGCAGGCTGCCGTTACTGAAACGCCCAACTACAGTGCCGCGCTGCTTGCGCTGGGCAAGGAACAGTACGCGGCAAGCCAGTACGAGGCCGCCGCCGTCACTCTGGCCAAAGTTCCACCTACCGACCGCATGGCGCAGGAGGCCAACTTCTATCGCGGTCTGGCACGCTTCAACATAGCCAAGTACGCCGAGGCTGCCACCGCATTTGCCTTTGTGGCTGGCAGCCTGCCTCTGCCCGAGGTGGTCAACAATGAAGGTGTGGCCAATAGCCGCCAGGGAAAGGATGCCGCGGCACTCTTCGTGGAGGTAATCGCAGCCGATCCCAACGACGCAGACTACCACTTCAATCTGGCTGTTGCATTGCTGCGCCGCAACGACATCGACGGGGCAACTCGCGAGGTGCAGACTGCGCTGACGCTGCACTCGGACGACCCCGAGGCCACGGAACTGCTCACCCGCCTGCAAGCAACACACGGCTCAACCGCAAACCTGAAGTCGATCATGAGTGCTGGTGGATTTGACCCCACCACACGCATCCGCCGCACTTGGTCGGAGGCCTCCTTCCGTCAGGCGGAGTTCCAACTGGACCAGATGCGTGCCATACAGATGGCCACACTACCCCCGGCACAGCAGGCCGTCCAGTACACGCAGCTGGGTTCTGATTACCTCGAGAAAGGTCTGCTTCCAGAGGCGGAACAGGAGTTCCACACAGCTCTCACAGCGGACCCGAGCAATGCCGCTGCACATGCTGGAATCGCCCAGGTACGCGAACGCAGCGGATTGGTAGACGACGCGCGCTCCGAAGCGCAGAGTTCGCTGCAGCTTGCGCCCAATGTTGCGGCCTTCCTGGTGCTGGCACGGCTGGAATTGCAAGCCAACCAGCTTCCCGAGTCCGCCAGCAACGTGGTGAATGCACTGCGCCTGGAGCCCAATAACCCGGACGCCCTGGCCATTAAGTCCACCCTCGTGGCTCATGGACAAAACCTTCCATAGTGCCGTGCGCCGAAAAGAAGATGGGCGAGAGGTCTGCCGCTTGCCGTATGGTTAATGCGAGGCAATTATCCACGCTTTTCTTCCGTGGGTTCCTCTTTGCTTAAGGGCACGGCTTTAGCCGTGCCATATATCGCCTGCTTGCGATCGGGCTTTAGCCCCTGAGGTACTCTTCCTTGCGTAGAACCGATCCTTTCCGCTTGCCCATAATTTGCCGCTTCGTATGCTCGTTCATAACTCTCACCGCTCTGGCTGCGCCGCTGACGGTCAACGCGTCGGCCCAATCCTCAACGCCGTCGCCGCTGGTGGTCAAGCTCACCATCCACGACACCATCCAGCCGATTACTGCTGAGTATCTCAAGCGCGGCCTGGACGACGCCGCCAGCCGTCACGCGACGGCTGTTCTCATCTCCATGGGCACGCCCGGAGGCTTGCTCGATTCCACGCGCGAGATGGTGGCCGACATCGAAGCATCGCAGGTGCCCGTCATCATCTTCATCGAGCCATCGGGCAGCCGCGCCGGTTCGGCGGGGTTCTTTCTGCTGGAGGCGGCCGACGTAGCCGCAATGGCGCCGGGGACCGAGGCCGGAGCGGCCCACCCAATTCTCGAAGGCACCACCATGGACCCGGTCCTGAAGGAGAAGATCGAGAACGACGCGGCAGCCTTCCTGCGCTCGTATGTCACCGTGCGGGGGCGCGATGCCAAGGACGCCGAAGACGCCGTACGCAACTCCAAGTCGTTCAGCGAGGCCGAGTCGCTCAAGCTGAATCTGATTGACGCAGTCGCGGCGGACGACAACGCACTGCTCGCGCAACTCAACGGCCGCACCATCAAGCGCTTCCACGGCGACAGCACCACGCTGAACTTTACCCACGCCACCATCGATCCCCTGCCGCCCTCCACGCGCGAGCGCCTGCTGACGCGACTCACCAGCCCAGACCTCGACGTGCTTCTTCTGCTCTGCGGCGGGCTGCTGATCTACCTCGAATTCAACGTGCCGGGAACCATCGTCCCCGGCGCGCTGGGCACCCTGATGGTGCTGCTATCCATCTTCGGGCTGAACCTGCTGCCCGTGCAGCACACCGCGATCCTGCTGCTCTTCGCCGCGCTGGCGCTCATGGTGCTGGAGGCAAAGTTCGCCAGCCACGGAGTGCTCGGGACTGTAGGCGTCATCTGTTTGGTCTTCGGTCTGGCCACGCTGGTCAATGGCCCCTCGCCGGAGATGCGCGTCCACTTTGGCGTGGCTGCCGGCGCGGGCGTCGGCTTCGGAGTGATTACCTTCGGTCTCGCATGGATCGCACTGAAGGCGCGGAAGGCCAAACGCCTCACCGGCCCGCAGGCCATGGTGGGCCATACCGCCGTTGCGATGACACCGATCCTGCCCGCAGGAGAACTTCCTCTCGGCCAGGTCGAGGTCCGCGGCGAGATATGGAAGGCCACGCTGCCCCCCGGCTCATCCCCCGTCCCCGCCGGAACCCAACTCACCGTCCGCGCCGTCGATGGCCTCACCCTCACCGTCGCCCCATAGAACTCCACTAAACTCCGCGTCGAACCGTGACGCCAACACTCCAAGCGCTGAAAGCGCGCAATATACCAGCCTGGGCCGATGGCCCAGGTAAGCGTCCAACAGGAACCCGAGGGCTGAAGGCCCGACATATACCAGCGACGGCTGGCATCAGGAAGAATATTCTTCGACACGTTGTGCATTACCTTGCAAATTGGCGGCGTGAGCAGTATACCGAGGCTATGTCCACCCTCATCTTCAACACAAAACTTTCTTCAACACAAATTGGCACTATTGGCGAAAACCTGCTGGTCAATGCAGTGATGAAGGCCAGCAATGGCAGATTGTCGCCGTTCCTGCCCCTTGCTGACGATGACGGGCTAGACGTGCTGTTCTTCGATAAGGAGACGGGCAGTTCCGTAGCCATACAGTTAAAGTGTCGTACCGATACAGACCGCAAGAGCAATTCCAAAGAGAGAGGTAATACAGCGCAATTCGATGTGCGGAAAGCAACATTCAAAGAGGCACGCAGTGCCTACCTTGTTGCTGCTCTGTTCAATAAAGCTATGACTGACTTCGACTGCACTTGGTTCATTTCGTTGGAGGAATTGGCGAAGATCAGTAATGTCAAATCCAGTAAGTACGTTATCACTCCAAGCAAAGCAGAACATTGTAAGGACAAGTATGAGAAATATCGCTGCCAGACTCCCGAACAACTGGCAGACCGCATCATCGAAGAGTGCGAAAGCAGTCCAAAGACAAAGAAGCTGTCACAGCCATCTAGAAGTCTCAGAGGTCATCCCATCCTCGTCGTGCCAAGTGATAACGTCGGGTGCCCCACATCTCGCCTTTGAGATGTGGGAGTGCCGCCATCGAATCCCCGCAAAGTCGTCAAATCGGAAGGGCACGGCTTCAGCCGTGCCATAAAACAGCAGCGTCGAAGGCGCTTCTGCTCTGCCGAAGGCCGGAGTGAAGGCGCAGCCGAAACGACCCGCTTCTGCCTTCCGCCGCCCTCCAACACCAACTACTCGATAATCCTTGCCACCACATCGTACTCATGCGACTCGGTAATCTCCGCGCGGTAGAAGGCGCCGGGGACGAGCGCCCCCCGGATTCAAAGCCCGGGCCAAAGTCGTTGATGAGGACTTTGCCGTCGATCTCCGGGGCGTGGAGGCTGGTGCGGCCCTGCCAGAGGAGGTCGGTCTCTTCGCTGGGGCCTTCGACGAGGACATCCATCTCGCGGCCTACCCAGGCGGCGCGGGCGCGGGTGCTGATCTTCTGCTGGAGTTTCATCAGCTTGCGGCGGCGGGCCTCGATGGTGCGCTTGGGGACTTTGCTTTCAGCGGGGAGCTCGAAGGCCTTGGCGCCTTCTTCGTCGGAGTAGCTGAAGACGCCGAGCCAGTCGATGCGGGCGGCTTCGACGAACTGGAGGAGTTCGGTGAAGTCTTCTTCGGTCTCGCCGGGGAAGCCGACGATGAAGCTGGTGCGGAGGACGAGGCCGGGGACGGTCCGGCGGGCCTTGTCGATGATCTGGAGGAAGCGGTCGGCGGTGCCGCCGCGCTTCATGGACTTGAGGACACGGGCGCTGGCGTGCTGGAGCGGGACGTCGAGGTATTTGGCGATGGTGTCGTGCTTCGCGATGGTTTCGAGGAGGCGCGTGGTGATCTTGTTGGGGTAGGCGTAGAGGAAGCGGAGCCACTTGAGGCCGGGGAGCGGGGCGAGGGCTTCGAGGAGGTCGGAGAGCTCGGGGCGCTTGCCGTCGGCGTTGGGAGCGAGGTCTTCGCCGTAGCAGGTGGTGTCCTGGCCGATGAGGGTGATCTCGCGGACGCCTTGGGCGATGAGGTTTTTGGCTTCGGCGACGATGGAGTTCAGCGGGCGCGAGCGGAACTTGCCGCGGAGCTGCGGGATGATGCAGAAGCTGCAAGGGTGATCGCAGCCTTCGGCGATTTTGATGTAGGCGGATGCGCGCGGCGTGGCGAGGATGCGTGGGGTTTCGTCGGAGTAGAGGTAGTTGGGCAGGGCGGGGGCGGCTCCGTCCCAGTGCTCGCGGGAGAAGCGGCCGGATTGTTCACGGGCGTCGCCTTCCGGACGTGAATTCTGCGCAACGGCGCTGGGGGCGCGGTCGATGAGGGTCTCTGCCTGCTGCGTGGTGAGGATGGTGAAGGGCGAGGGAGCGTGGCCGGCGGGGGAGAGGCCGGCGGCGGCGAGGATGGCTTCGAGCTCGCCGGTGCCGACGACGGCGTCGACCTCAGGGATGTTCTTCTGGATTTCGTCGCGGTAACGCTCGACGAGGCAGCCGGCGACGATGAGTTTCTGCGCGCGGCCTCCGTTGGCGACCTTGTGCTGCACCATCTCGAGGATGGTGTTGACGGACTCCTGCTTGGCGGAGTCGATGAAGCTGCAGGTGTTGACGACGAGGATGTCTGCGTCTTCGGCGCGCTGGGTGAGCTGGGCACCGCCGTTATGGAGCAGGCCCATCATGACCTCGGAGTCGACGAGATTCTTGGGACAGCCGAGGGAGACGA
>CAIZFH010000006.1 GCA_903932155.1 uncultured Granulicella sp.
CTGCATAACATGCAGTTCGACGCAAACTATACCTGGTCTCATGCTCTGGATTACAACCAGAGTGCTGTTACAACCATTACAACCAATAACTGGCTCGATCCTTATGCCGCCGCTCGCAGCAATTATGGCAACTCGAACTACAATGTGCCGGATCGCGTGGTGTTCTATGCCCTATACAGCTTTCCCAATGTGGCCCGCAAGAATAGCCCGCTCAGCTACGCTATCAACGGTTGGAGCGTGAACAACAACTTTCAAGCACAGAGCGGTCTGCCTTACTCCGCCGCAGTCAGTGGCTCGGCATCCAGCAACTCTATTTCCACGGGTTGGAATGGCACAGGCGTCACGTCCTATATACCGATTGTCAAGTCTCGACACATCCTTTACGTTTTGTCTCGGGACATCCTTTACATGGTTTCGGTCTTATGAGGGAGTTTCAATCCATCGTTCGACGATCGTCGAACGATGGATTGAAGGGTCGATTTCGCGGACGAGGGTGGAGCAGAAGAAGACGAGGAAGCGTTCTTCGACGGGTTGGATCATAACCCTCTCACCGGCCAGCGTCTTGCCGATCCTGTAACGGCGACCGTTGAGGTCAATAGTGCCCTGGCAGTCGACCTTGAGCACCCAGGCATCCTGCGGATACTCCCATGAGGGCGGATTCGGGTTGTAACTGCGCGGGCTCGGTTGCCAGATGCTGGCTGGAGTGCGCATGCCCAGCGCCTCGTGCGGTCGCACCTGGTTGTACTCGGAACGGAAAGCGTCGAGCCATCTCTGCGGTTGGCTGCCCACGCCACCCCGCCGGTCGAGTGCCCGCTGTAGGCTGCCGTGGAAGCGCTCCACCTTGCCCTGGGTCTGGGGGTGGCGGATGCCACTCCAGCAAAGGCGGATGCCTTGCCGCATCATCCATAGCGACAGATGCGTACGCCCGGAGAACGACTGCCAGTTCCACCACGGCGTGCCATGGTCCATCAGCATCGCCTCGGGCACCCCGCAGCCCTCGAAGGCCTGCTCCAACTGCTGCCGAACGAGATCGCCATCCAGCTTGCCGGTCGCTGCCAGCGCCACCAGATAGCGGCTGTGGTCGTCGATCACCGACAGCGGCCCGATGGCGTGCGGCCAGTTCTTCGGCCCCTTGAAGTCCATCTGCCACAGCTCGTTGGGCCGCTCACGCTCGAAGCGCTTGACCGCCTGCGGGTGGCGGTCCCGGTCGCCTATCAGATCGTAGCGCAGAAGGATGCGGTGAATCGTACTGCGGGTCAGCCTTACCCCTTCCCGATCCAGCAGCACCTCCAACTTGCGAGCGCCCCAGTCCGGGTACTCCAGGCGCAGTGCGATGACTCGTTCTTCCTGCTCCCATGGCGTCTGGGCCGGCGAGTTGCGGGGCCTTCGGCTGCGCTCACAGATCCCCTCCAGTCCAGCCTCGGCGTATCGCCGAATCCACAACGCCCCTGTTGGACGAGAGATGCCGAACTCAGAGCATAAAGCACCCAGCGGCTTCGCCCGCCGGCTCGCCGCCACCACAAACCGCACCCGCTGGTCCTGTACGTCCATCGCCTTCCACGCCATCCCCGGCTCCTCTGCGCTCGCTGCGCAAGCGCAGAAGTGTAAAGGATGTCCCGAGACAATGTGGAAAGTATGTCATGAGACTGAACACTCGCTTTTGAGATGTGTGTACGTCTCACATGTCATGGACGTCTTGAACTAGGACAAAGTACATGGGGGATATAATCGGCGGAATGCAAACACGATTCGTAGTGTTGGACTTTGAAACCGC
>CAIZFH010000007.1 GCA_903932155.1 uncultured Granulicella sp.
AACCCGGCTGATCCCGCCAGGCTTCTGAGGCACCCAAATTGGACAGCGATATACTTTGGCTCCAGCCAATTGCTCCACCGTATAGCGGCTTGAACTGTATCTCTCATCGACCTTCCACGCCGGATAATAGGGTGGCGCAGTCACAACACGAACCTCATGACCATGTGCCGCCAGCCACTCCACCATCTCGCCTGTATATTTCCCAATACCCGTTAACTCCGGCGCATGGTTGATGCCATAGACAAGAATCCGCAATCCACACAACTCCTGGGTGTTCTTTTCTTATGATACGGTTTGTTTGTGGATGGACGAGGTTGGCAGGCCTTTGAGGCCATTCGGATGTTCAGAGATGGGCTAAGAATTGCGTGTTGCCTTTGCAACATTCCCTGCGAGAAATTACACCGCTACGCTTACCAATACCTGGCACAATCAAGCGCTTCAATCCAGGAGTACAAACGTACTGCCATAGCGTCTTTACCCCGCGCTACCAGCCTTCCAGCATCCACTTACGACCCCGTCCCCGCAAAGATCACAGCCACAGTGCGAGCAATGATCTTGAAGTCCAGCCACAGGCTCCAGTTGTCGATGTACGTCACGTCCAGCGAAACGTAGCTGGCAAACGACGGGTCCTGCCGGCCCTGCACCTGCCACAGCCCCGTGATGCCCGGCGTTACGTCCAGCCGCCGCAAATGGCTCAGCTTGTATTCCTTCACCTCAGAGGCCAGCGGCGGACGCGGTCCCACCACGCTCATATCGCCCGCAAGCACATTGAAAAACTGCGGCAGCTCGTCCAGCGAATACTTGCGCAGAAAATGCCCCAGCGGCGTGATGCGCGGGTCGTTCGATATCTTGAACAGCACATCGTCGCGCTCGTTCATGTGCATCACATCGGCGCGACGCTTCTCCGCATCCCGCACCATCGTCCGAAACTTGGTGCAGCGGAACACGCGACCCTTCTTGCCAATCCGCTCCGATGAATAGAACACAGGACCAGGCGAATCCAGCTTCACCGCGATCGCAATGATCAGCAGCACCGGCGAAAGAAGCGTCAGCACCACCAGTGAAAACAGGATGTCAAAGCCGCGCTTGAACAACAGCCCCAGCTCCGGCACATGCCCGCAGTGCAGCGGTATCGTCGGGAACTGGCCAATATATTCAATCGGGCTATTCCACGCCAGCCCGTCATACATGTCAGGAACAACGCGCAGATCCACACCGTGCTTGCGCGCCTGGATCAGCACGTTCTGCACCACCTCACGCTCGCAGCGCGTGGTAAAAAAGATCTCGTCCACAAAGTGTTTGCGCGTGTGCTGGAACAGCGTCTCAAGCGTCCCCACTACATCATTCGACGAAACCGTAAAGCGGTTCTCTGTCGCCGGAAAATCAATGAAGCCCTTGAACGTGTACCCCAGATAACGAAGGCTCTCCAAGTGGTGGCGAAGCGCGTGCGCCTCCGGGCCCGTGCCCACAATCAGCACGTTGCGCGTGCCCACGCCGCGGTCAAACTTGCGATACAGAAGAATGCGATACGTCAGTCGACGCAGCCCCAGCGCGCCGGCCACAAGGCAAATCGTCATCAGCACTATGCCGCGAGGAATATCGTCGGCGTGAACCA
>CAIZFH010000008.1 GCA_903932155.1 uncultured Granulicella sp.
CAGCTCGGAGCCGCGCATGGGACCGGCGAGCCGGATGATCCTGGTGGCGGAGGCTGCGACTCCGGAGGAGACGAGAGTGGCGTCGGAGTACTTTGCATCGCTGAAGCCGCGGAGGTGGATTCGGGTGGTGGAGACGGGCACTGTCCCGGTGACACGGCCTGCAGGGTGGATGCTGGTGGATGAGAGTGCGGGCGCTACCGAACCGATCGGCGAACGCGTGATCGAGATTTCGGAGGATTTTAAACAGAGCGAACTGCGTAATCCGACATCCGGTTTCGTCGCGTATGTACCGAGAGGAAGCCTGAAGGCGGGAGAGATGTTGGTGAGGACCGGTGGTCACGGAAGGATTATGGCTTGCGCTGTGTGCCATGGGCAGAATCTGAAGGGGCATTACATGAAGGGGATGGGGGATGTACCGCCGATCGCCGGACGCTCTCCAAGCCAGATGGCGCGGCAGTTGATCGACTTTCGGAGTGGGGCGCGCCAGGGGACGAACTCGGCCCAGATGAGGGTGCTGGCGAGCAAACTGAGCAACGTGGATATTGTGGCGATCACCGGGTATCTTGCGTCGCTCAATCCCTAGAGCAAGGTGATTCCGAGAGGTGCGGGGGTGTGATCGGGTTCGCACCTCTGCCGTCTGCGGAAGGCGTGTAACCCTGGCCAACACCAAGCGATCCTCGATTGTGAGACCTGGGATAAGGTACAAGCGCTGCTGGTCGCGAACCGCCAAGCGCGGCAAACGAAACCCGACTTTTCAGGCTTTTCAAACCAGTCTATGACTAACACTCACATTGGGTCAGAAATACTGGGCAGACCAAGGTTGGTCTGCCCGATCTTTTGTACCAGTTTGAGTGTTAGTGTAGCGCAGCTAGCATGAACGAGGCGGCCAATTTCACTGCGGGTCCAGCTCAGCCAGTTTCCTCGAGCAGTCTGAACTGGATGGAATCGTCCTTCTATTCGCCCCAACTACATGAAGTGGTGCAAAGCGGCGTCTAAGGGTATGATCTGCACGTATAAGTAGGTGCGTGGGAAAAGGGAGCACAGATCCCCCACGATAGAACTAGAGATGCCGAGGCATGACGCTTAGCTCTCTTGCCGCGTTGCGGCAGCTAATGCAAGACGGTGATCGTGGCTCAGTATTAATACCAAATTCATAACCGAGGAAAGTGCAAATGTACAATTCCAGCTCCCGCTTCTGGAAGATGGCTTCTTGTCTTCCTTTGGCCACGGCCGCGTTCAGTTTGTCGGCACAACAACCAGTGTATCTGCCTGTTGACTCTGGACAGCACGAGACTGGCATATGGACCTTCCACCAGGAGCACATCCTAGGGACCTCGTTGGAGTTCAGTGTGAGGGCGGCGAATCTGTCCGAGGCTGAGAGGGCCGAAGCTGCGGTGCTTGCGGTGTTCGACCACGACGACGCTCTCCTCAGCACATGGCGTGTGGACAGCGAAGTCTCTCGATGGGCGAAGACCCGTTTTGAGCCGGTCACCGTCTCCCCCGAGCTCTTCGAGGTTCTTGCCGCCTTCGATAGCTGGCGCGAACGCACTGGTGGTGCTCTGGATGCCTCAGTAGAAGCTGCCACGCGGCTTTGGCGCAGCACGACAGCGGAAGACCGTGTTCCTTCGGACCGCGAAATCGCAGTCGCGATCGAGGCCATGCAGCAGCCACATTGGACGCTGAACCGTGAACATCGGACTGCAACGCGTCTCAGCGATGTTCCGCTCGCCCTGGCCTCGTTCACTAAAAGCTACATCAGTTCGCACGCTGCCGATGCCGCGCTCAAGGCGGGCGCCACGGGGATCATGTTGAACGTCGGCGGTGATGTCATCGTTCGCGGCAACCTCACTCAACTGGTTGCGGTAGCCGACCCACTTGCGGATTCGGAGAACGATCCCGCCATGGAACACGTCGTCGTTCGCGACCGTGCGGTTGCGACCAGCGGATCATACCGTCGCGGATTCGAGCTCGCCGCAGCAACACGAACGCATGCTCCTCAGTTTTCGCATCTCATCGATCCGCGTACAGCGCAACCTGCGAGTCACGTGCTCTCCTCGACGGTGATCGCGCGAGACGCTGTAACTGCCGGCGCACTGGCCACAGCTTTTTCTATCCTTCCCGTAGACGAGAGCCGCAAGCTTGCTGCTTCAGTACCTGATCTGCAATACCTGCTAGTGCTGGCCGGCGGCGAACAGATCAGGAGCGCGAGTTGGCCTCAGGCTCCAGGCTTTCGCCCGGCTGCATTCGCCCCCTTCACATCCGCAGTGCCAAGCACCGGTCTTTGGAATCCAGCCTTTGAGCTGATCCTTGACCTTACCCTGCCTCGAATTGACGACTTCCGCTATCGTCGCCCTTACGTGGCGGTCTGGATTGAAGATGCCTAACACCTTCCTGTACGCACGCTGGCGCTCTGGTCGGAGAAGCCTCGCTATCTCACCGACCTAAGACAGTGGTATCGCGACAACCAGCTGCTCGCCGAGGGGACAGATGTCTGGCGGACGCTATCGTCGGCAACTCGTCCTCCGGGCAGCTACTCCTTGACCTGGGATGGCAAGGACAACGGAGGTAAGTTAGTGAAGGCTGGCAAGTACACGGTCTGCATTGAAGCTGCCCGAGAACACGGCGGTTACGACATACAGCGTCAGGAACTTAGCTTCGACAACAACAACCCGCAGCAGGTAACACTGCCTGCGGCCAGGGAACTGGGAGCCGTCACACTTGACTACCGTAAACGCTAAAGCAGCAGACTGGCGTGCGTCCCTTCGGCGGAAATCCGCGAAAACCGCACGCTGGCTGCACATCTACCTTTCCATGGTGAGCTTCGGTATCGTGCTGTTCTTTGCAGTGACGGGGCTAACCCTTAACCATCCGGACTGGTTCGCAGGCTCGGTCAAAACCAGGCAGAGCCAGGGATCCGTCGATCCCGCACTGCTGCAACCATCCGGAGCAACCGAACCGGACACGGGCGGCCTGGTCAAGAGCCTGCGCACACGCGAGCACCTTCACGGCACGGTAGCGGCAGATGACCTCCGCGTCGACGACAGTGAGATTAGTTTCTCGTACAAAGCTCCGGGGTACAGCGCCGACGTCATCATCGATCGCCAGCAGGGAACTTACTCCGTAACCGAGGTGCGTAACGGCTTCGTCGCGGTACTCAACGATTTGCACAAAGGCCGCGATTCCGGCAAAGCCTGGGGCTGGATGATCGACGTGTCAGCGGTCCTTCTGACACTCGTGTCTCTGACTGGCCTCATCATCCTTTGGTTCATCTACAAGCGTCGCACTTCAGGGCTGCCGATCGGGGTCGTGGGCGCGTCATTATGCCTGCTCGCCTATGAAATATTTGTCCCATAATGCAGAGGCGTGATCACACGACGGTGCAGGGACGTCGTACGGCGTAAGTTGCGAGTGCCATCGGGTCAACCAGTCTGATGGAGGATCATTTCCGTCCTGCCGGCCGCCGGGCCGGAGTCACCAAGCAGTTGACCTGGAAGATGTTTAGAACCTCAATCGCCACCCAACTGAGGCGAATGGGGAGAACATCAGCCATCAATTTTCTCAAATGCTATTCCAGCACTACCACCTCGTGGTCCAGGACAGACTTCACCTCAAACTGGACCCAACCGCCCTGTTGGCGCACCGGCACAACTGTTGCAGCCGATACAGTCAGGAGGACCCGCCTCCAGGTCACATCTTCAGGAACCTTCATCCTCACAGTTAAAGGTCCCACCGGAATAAGCTCTTCAACCGGAGCCCGCCAGGTCCCTGCGCTGGTCAGATTTACAAGGTGCAGCACGAGACGATCACGTTGGCGATAAAGATGACAGTCGATCAGTCCCGGTCCCTTCACCTCGAGCGGAATTGTGTCCTTAGCAGCCCAGCGCACCAGGTTCCGAAGTAGGTCCCCATGGTCGGGAATGTTCCCCTGTTCATAGCGACGATCAATGTCGGCCGGCAAATAGGCGATTCGAGCCCCTTGCTGCTCTCGGACGATTAAGCCAGGAATCTCAGTGCGCGGCGTCCGCATCCAGGAGTTCTCCGGCGGGTTCGTCGGAAATACCGGGACAAACGTCAACAGTACAGTCGAGTCCTGCGCCGGCTTCACCTCATGAAGTACGCCGCCAAACGTCAGGATATTGGTCCCTTCGAAACCCCGCAGCACCGGATGTCTCGCTGCCGACGTGGCGGGCTCGTCTCCATGCCGCGGACCATCTACATCACGTCCCACGTCCGGGGTCAAACGCAGATAGCTATGGTCGGTACCAGAAGCACTGCGGGGACCGACCCGCCTCCCTGTGTATTTCGCCCCAAAGATGTCGCCAAGGGCAAAGTCGGGTCTGCGGTCGCCATACTCGTCATAGAGGCTAGTCTCGTCCGTAGCAACCAGCGATCCCCCCTTACTAACAAATCGCCGCACCGATTCCACCTGTGCATTGGACATGGCTGCCAGGTTTGGCAGGAGCAACAGCGAAAGCTTGTTTGCGTCGCGATCGATATTGTCGGCATGCACCGCAATGTAGGGTATGCGAGCGCGGATGAGTGCCTGGGTAATGCCATTGTAAGGAGCAAGGGCCAGGTAATTGCCGTCGTCCCGGCCGTACCACTCGAAGTTGCGCTCCGAATAAACAATGCCGACCGTGGCAATCGGCTCGCGATTGATCAAATACTGTTGGTGCTTTGCATGCCATTGAAAAAAGGGCTCGGTGACAAGAAACTGGCGCCGATCCTCCTGATAGCCGCCCACATGATGCCACCACGGCGCAATGCCGCCTGCGACGCCTTCCACCATCCACATACGAACCTCTGGAATAGGGCGCGCGGCCTTTCGCGGTCCATAGGTCGCCATACTTTCCGGCGCAATCTTATCCCAGCCGCCCAGCCCATGGATTCGCTTGCCGGTATCGCCATTCTCCTGAAATCCCCCGTTGACACCGGCCCGCCCCTGTTGGTCCAGCATGATAATGTCTGCACGCTCGCAGAGTTCTTTCATGTCCCTGAAGCTGCTGGCAGCCCCAACGAAGTTGCCGCTCAGCATGCCGCTCCAGATGCAGTCAGGACCGCCCGCAGCTTTGGTCGTATTGGTGAACAGGTCCCAGGTCTCCAGACGTCGCTTGTGGCTCCAATCAATCCACTGCCGATACACCGGATCATTCCAGTCCTTCTTGGTCGGCAAATCCTTTCCACTCGCCTGCCGGAATTTACTCTTGCAGTTGACGCAGTAGCACATGCTATCCCGGCCCTGGCCCGCCCAGTGATTATCGGTAAATCCGTCGGGCTTCTCATGGGCGATAATCTCGCGCAGGATCTTGGGGATATATTCGTCGTAATAAGGGCCATTGATGCACGTTGTGTAGAGCACCACATCGTCGTCCTCTCCCGGAGCCACACCTACAGCCGGGTCGCCTCCCCGGCCCCCGGTACGATAGGGTCTTCCTTCGGCAGTCATCGCAAACCAGTCCGGATGCGCTTTGTAGAATGGTTCGAACGCACTCCCGCAATCCATGCGGGCGAAGACAGTTAACCCGTCCGCTCGAGCCGCCCTCACCAGATCCCCATAGAGATCTCCACCATTCAAGAACCTGGCTTGGTGATGAAGGGGATCTTTGCTTGGATAGTAGGCAACTATCCCCCCGGCGTTGATGATGACCCCCTGAATCTGTGTGCGCTTCCAGTAGCCCCGCCACCATTGCATGTCGTAGTGCAGCGGGTCCTGTTCGTTCAGGTTGATCTGTCCCCATCGATAAGTTCGCTTATACCAGGGGCCACCTTTACTTTGTGCTGCTTGGCCATGCGCCTCACCAGGCATAAGGCCACCCACACTCGCGGCCAACGAGGCTGCTGCTGTCATCTTCAGAAAATCTCGGCGTGACTCCAATTCGATACTCTTCTTCACTGAATTCACGATCGACTCCTTCTTTCCCAATTTGAGAATCCTAATTCATCTCCAGAGAACTCAGCTTCACGGAATGAGCGTTTCAAATTGTCGCTAACGCCCCGTTTTTCGGAAACTCTAGAGCAAAACGGTTGCCGATCGCTTCCGAAAAGCCAACTTGAACGAAGCCGCTTTTAGAGCGGCGAACGATTCAGTGACTCTAGCAAGAACTGGCGTGGCGTTGTCCCGATGTTACCGATACCCCCGTTTTACGTGCGCTACGGCTGCAGCGGGTGGTGTAGCCGGAACCAGGGTAACTTCCGGATCGGCGACCAACCGCACAGAACAATCGATGAGTGCATCGTCCCGAAGCCGCCAAGTAGCTAGTTTTGGGCGGAGCAGGTCCGTATGACTGAAACCGGGTCACGCGACAAGTGGTGCAAGATCCATTGAGGCGGCTAAGCAAATCCCGCCCAATTCGCATTAGTGTGGACAACAAGCCTCCGGCAGCTGATCATCAGAAGTCGGACCTGAGATCACTCGGCCCAGACCCCCAGTCCTAAGGATTCTGCTGATGCCTATCGAGCTCTACTCCCGCCGCCGCTTCAACTCCCTCCTCGCCTCGACTCCTCTCTGGCCGCTGGCCGCGAAAGCCTTTGCCGCGTCCACTCGCGAGCTCCTCATTACCAAGTCCGGCGCGGTCGCCGACGACTTCACCGTCAACACCAAGGCCATCCAGACTGCCATCGATCAGCTTGCCGCCAAGGGCGGCGGCACCCTTGTCATCCCCAAGGGCGTCTTCGTCTCCGGCGCTCTCTTCTTCAAACCGAAGGTCAACCTTCGCCTCACCGAAGGGGCCGTCCTGAAGTGTTCCACCGACCTCTCGAACTTCCCCGCGCAGCGCACCCGCATCGAAGGCCACTTCATGGACAACTTCACCCCTGCCTTCATCAACGCGAAGAACTGCGACGGATTCCAACTGACGGGCGATGGCACCCTCGACGGCGCCGGCATGCCGATCTGGGAGCTCTTCTTTAAGAATCGAGCCGAAAACAGAGGCTTTACGAACACCGGCATGCCCCGCGCCCGGCTCGCGCTCATCGAAGGCTCGAAGGACGTCAAGATCGAAGACATCACCTTCAAGGACTCGCAGTTCTGGAACTGCCATCTCTACAACAACGACGGCGTTCTGGTGCATAACGTCCACTTCCAGGTGCCCGACGACTACCGGCAGGCGCCCAGCACCGACGGCATCGACATCGACAGTTCCCGCAATGTCACCGTCGATAGCTGCGTCTTCTCTGTCACCGACGACTGTATTGCCTGCAAAGGCTCCAAGGGTCCTCACGCCATGGAGGACAAGGACAGCCCGGCCGTCGAGCACATCCGCGTCCGCAACTGCACCTTCAAGCGCGGCGGCGGCGTTCTGACCTGCGGCAGCGAGGCCACCATTGTCCGCGATGTCATCGCGGAAGACTGCAAGATCACTGGCGGCGTCCGAGTCGCAACCCTGAAGCTGCGCCCTGACACCCCCCAGCATTACGAGGACATCACCTTCCGCAACATTACCTCCGAAGGCCCATCGAGCGGCATCATCAACATGGCGCCGTGGACGCAGTATTTCGATCTCCAGGGCATGGAGCCGCCCAAGTCCATCGTCAAGAACATCAACTTCATCGGCATCAAGGGCACGTACACCTCCTTCGGCTCCATCAGGCCCAACCCCGGCCAGACCGACATCAGCAACATCCTCTTCAAGGATTTCGACGCCACCATCAAGAACGACAAGCTCAGCACCACCGGCGTCACCGACCTCAAGTTCGAAAACGTCATCGTCAACGGAAAGCCCTACACCGTTTGAGGCAGGTGATCGCCTAGCCGGACGCACAACGCAGTCGGTCCGAGAGAGCAGCATCGCCTCGCTCCAATCCGGTATTCTCCCAACAAATCTGCCCCAAATTTGGCTCATCCGGTCGCAGTATATTCGTGGTTTTGATTCACGGAGGTTCGCTTGACTTCATGGCTGGGCAGAGCGGAAATGGAATTGCCGCGAGAAGGCAAGTCAATGAAAAAAATAAGATAGCCAAAACAAAACTCACCAAACGTGAGGCTGTTGACTGGCTTTTGACACAGTTGCCGACGATGGATCGGGAGGCGCTACTAAAGCTTTGGCAAGATCTGTTCGGCCGAATGCCCGGCCCGGATTTGTATAGAACAACACTGATTCCGATCCTGGCCTATCGCATTCAGGAGTCCGCTTAGTTAGCACCGCGAATCCTTCAAGCCGCCAACTCTCCAAGCGGCTCTCGGCGACTTGAGCTAAGATCATGCCACCGCCCGAGAGTCAAATTCCTCCAGTTACAACGCCCATCGAAACGGAACTGCCAGTTTGGCCAACAGAGAAGCAGCGGCAAAACGGCGCACATCGGATCCATCGGAGAACGCTCTCCAGTTCCACTCCAATCTAGTTTCTGGCGAAATCGCCGGGAAATCGGAGGTATTAGGGATAAGTGTCTCGTAAATTATTGATTCTAAATATAGATGGCGGTGGATGCAGTCTCCAGCGAACCGCTCTCCGTGCCTAATTCCCTGCTAACAGGGAAAATTCCAGGGAATTTCACGATTTTTGACCTAGAGTTCTGACGCAATCTCTCTCTATAGAGCTGAATCTAAGTTAGTTCTTGCACAATTCTAGCCATTCACACACCAATCCGAACAGGGAATTATCACCTGCATATCAGGGAATAACAATTCGCTGATACAGGGACTCTGAGCCCTTTGTATCGTTGTTCCGTTGCGCAGAATCATATAGGGCAAACATCTACGATGCCATTGCGAATAGGGCACAAGTTGTCCGTTCCGTTGTACCTTATGCTTGTTGGGGTGTGTTTAGGAGGTGGGGATGCGTGCACGAATTATAGCGGGAGTTTGTGCAGCGGTGTTGGTGCGTGCTGCGACGGCGCAGGCCACCGCTTCTGCAGGGGCGGCTTCAGTGGTTACTCCGGGTCCTGCGAACTGTGAGAGCCTACGGTCGGTGCGGGTGATTGGGATGACAGTGACTCTGGCAGAGCGGGTTGCGGCGGGTGAGAAGGCGCGGTATCCGGAGCTGCCAGCGTTCTGCCAGGTGGCGGCGACGCTGCGGCCGACGAGCGACTCGGAGATCAAGATTGAGGTGTGGATGCCGGAGGGCGCTGCGTGGAACGGAAAGTATGAAGGGACGGGGAACGGCGGGTGGGGCGGGGCGATTGAGCCGGGAGAGCTGGCGGCGGGGGTGAGGCGGGGGTATGCTACGGCCTCGACGGACACGGGACATGAGGGCGCGCCGGCGAGCTTTGCGATGGGGCATCCAGAGAAACTGGTGGACTTTGGGTACCGGTCGGTGCATGGGATGACTGTATCGGCAAAGGCACTGATTGCGGCTTACTACGGACTGGGGGCGAAGCTGGCTTATTTTGAGGGCTGCTCTTCGGGCGGGCGACAGGCGCTGATGGAGGCGCAGCGGTATCCGGAGGACTACGACGGGATTGTAGCGGGGTCGGCGACGAACAATTTTACGAAGATGATGTTTGGGCGGATTTGGGTAGGGCAGGCAACGCTGAGCAATGCGACGAGCTATATTCCTCCGGCGAAGTATCCCACGATTCACAGGGCGGCGCTCGAGGCTTGCGATGCGATGGATGGGGTGAAGGACGGGGTGCTGAATGAGCCGATGAAGTGCCGATTCGATCCCGGGGTGCTGGAGTGCAAGGCGGGGGATGGTGCGGATTGTCTGACGAAGGCACAAGTGGAGGCAACGCGGAGAATCTATACGCCAGCGACCAATCTGCGGACGGGCGAGGTGGTTTTTCCACCGATGGAGCGCGGAAGTGAGCTGGTGTGGGGACGGATGGCGGGCGGTCCGGGGCCGATACAGTTGGCGGACGATTACTTCAAGTATGTGGTGTTCCAGGACCCGAAGTGGGACTTCCGGATGTTGAACTTCGATGGCGATGTGGCGAAGGCGATGAAGAAGGATGGCGGCGTTTTGAGCGCGACGGATGCGGACCTGCGCCCGTTCTTTGCGCATGGCGGGAAGCTGGTGCAGTATCACGGATGGACGGACCAGCAGGTGATGCCTGAGAACTCGATCAACTACTACAAGAGCGTAATGGCGACAGTGGGGCAGGCGAAGGTGGACGCGTCGTACCGGCTGTTTATGGCTCCCGGGATGAACCACTGTGGGGGCGGGGATGGGCCAAATGCATTCGACATGCTTGGTGTGCTGGAGGTTTGGCGCGAGAAGGGGAAGGCACCGGAGGCGGTGATTGCGTCGCATGAGACGGGAGGGAAGGTGGACCGGACGCGGCCGCTGTGTGCGTATCCGAAGGTGGCGAAGTACAAAGGGGTGGGAAGCACGGATGAGGCCAGTAGTTTTGTTTGTGCTATGAGTGGCCAGTGATGAGCGGTACGTGGTGAGGGACGGGCTTCGCGGATTACGACTCGCCTGTTGCGCAAGGTAGAGAATGCTAGGATCGATGGTACTAACTGGAGCAAGCTATGGATCTTGGTCTGAAACACAAGACGGCATTGGTCTTAGGCGGCGGCGGCGGATTGGGTCGGGCCATCTCGAAAGCGCTGGCAGACGAAGGCGCAAACGTTGCGTTTGCCGACATTGACCCGAGTGCCATCGCGGGCACCGAGGAAGCATTGGCTGCGACCAGCGGCAAATGGTTGGGTGTTGTCTGGGACATTTCCGATCTGTCTATGATTGACGTGAACCTATCGAAGATTGAACGCGAGCTTGGCCCGGTGGATATTCTAGTGAACATCACAGGTGGACCGCCGCCGACACCGGCCAATGGCCAAGACCCGGCATTATGGTCCAAGCATTTTCAATCGATGGTGCTTTCGGTCATTGCTATTACCGACCGTGTGCTTCCCGGCATGCGAGCACGGCATTGGGGGCGGGTCATCACTAGTACTTCATCGGGTGTGGTGGCGCCAATACCCAATCTTGGGATCTCGAATGCGCTTCGCCTTGCGCTGCTTGGGTGGTCGAAGACACTCGCGCGAGAGGTTGGCAAAGATGGCATTACCGCTAACATTGTTCTGCCGGGGCGCATCGCGACCGGTCGCATTAAATTCCTTGACGAAGCGAAGGCCAAGCGGGAAGGCCGCAGCGTAGAGGAGGTGTCGGCAGAGAGCACGGGCAGCATTCCTCTGGGCCGTTATGGGAAGCCAGAAGAATATGCCGATGTGGTGACGTTTCTGGCCAGCGAGCGCGCTGCCTATCTAACCGGCTCTGTCATCCGCGTAGATGGCGGTCTGATATCCAGCATCTAGGAACGATTGGCCACGCTCCAAGCGGCCATTGTGCGGGACGGTTGAAGATGGATTTAGACGCAAAGACGATGGAAGCGCTCTCTGGCATAACCACGGCAACTCTGACAACCGTGTTGCTGAAGATGGGCCTTCGCAATGTCTGGCTGCGCGGTGCCAAGCCATTGCATCCAGATTGCAAGCGCCTGGTCGGCCCAGCCTTCACGTTGCGCTTTGTCCCGGCGCGAGAAGACCTGGCGACGCCGGAATCCTGGTGTTCACCGATCTCTACGCGCGCCGCAATCGAAACCATGCCGTCTGGGTGCGTCGTGGTAGTAGACGCCATGGGCATGACCGATGCCGGAATTTTCGGCGATATCCTGTGCCAACGCATGAAGGTACGTGGTGTTGCCGGTCTGGTCACCGATGGCGTTGTGCGCGATCTCGCGGGAGTGCTGCAAACCGGCCTGCACGTATGGTGCAGGGGCGCCGCGGCGCCGCCCTCCATCTCCGGCCTAACATTCGTCAATTGGCAAGAACCGATTGGCTGCGGCGGCGTCGCGGTCTTTCCCGACGACATGATCGTCGCAGATGAGGATGGCGCAGTGGTGATTCCAAGTGCAATACTAAACGCTGTTGTGGATGCAGCAGTGGAGCAGGAGAAGCTGGAAGCGTGGATCATCGGTGAGGTGTACGCGGGCGCATCGCTGCCTGGCCTTTACCCGCCAAATGCGGAAAACAGAGCACGGTTCGAGGCCTCCCGCAGCAACAAATCTTAGACTGCTGAAAAACACTGAACACCGTGCAGGCATCAGGTCGTTTTCGAACATTGCCCAACTTGCTGGCCCTTCCTTTGCCGTAAGACGATTGAAGAATGGCTACATTGGAAATCGCTTTAGCCCGGGGGAATGTTGTCACAAGCAGCATACAACTCACCGAACCCGTCCCCGATATGCTCGAGCGATTCGCTTTATCGCAAAGTCGCCTGGCGGATTATGCCGATCCTGTTTGTCGGCTACATCATCGCCTATATCGACCGGGTGAACGTCGGATTCGCCAAACTGCAAATGATGGGTGATCTGAGATTCAGTGACAGCGTCTATGGATTCGGTGCCGGTATTTTTTTCCTTGGATACATTTTGTTCGAGGTTCCCAGCAACCTCATTCTTCATCGGGTGGGCGCGCGCGGATGGATTTGCCGCGTGCTGGTTACCTGGGGGATTGTTTCGGCCTGTACTGCCTTGGTATGGAACCCAGAAGGGTTTTATGTCGTCCGATTTCTGCTCGGTATCGCGGAAGCAGGGTTTTTCCCTGGAATGATCCTTTATCTGACGTACTGGTTTCCGTCCCATCGGCGGGGCAAGATGGTAGCTGTTCTGTTGGCAGGAAGCGCAGTGTCGGGCATGATTGGCGGTCCCATCTCGGGTTACATTCTTCGATCCTTTACCGGAAACAGGCATCTTGCGGGATGGCAATGGCTTTTCATCTTGGAAGCCATTCCTGCCATTATTCTCGGCGTTGTTGTGCTGTTTTGCCTGAAGGACAGGATAACGGATGCGAGATGGCTATCTGCGGAAGAAAAGGCCGTCGTAGTTGCCGAGATCGGTGAAGAGGCCGCCGCGAAGACGCACAACACCATCCTTTCCGTGTTTACCAGTCCACGTGTGTGGCTGATGGGCACGATCTACTTCGGCATCGAGATGGGATCCTATGCGGTCGGGTTCTGGCAGCCAACCATCATTCGCGAGACCGGCGTTATGAACGTATTCGATATTGGACTGCTGACCGCGGTGCCCTATACGCTCGCTCTCATATCGATGCTTCTTGTCGCACGCCATGCAGATAAGAAGCGCGAGCGCCGTTGGCACGTGGTTGTGCCCTGTATGGTTGCGGCACTTGGTTTCGCGTTGTGTACCCAGGCAGGCAGCAGCACGATGGTTGCAATGATCGGACTGATCCTGGCTGTAGTCGGCGTGGTTACTGCAATTCCGATGTTCTGGGCATTGCCTACGTCATTTCTCGGCGGCGCCGCGGCCGCCGCGGGCATTGCACTGGTGAATTGCACAGGAAACCTTGGCGGATTTCTTAGCCCAGCGATCATCGGGTTTTTGAAAGACAAGACCCACACCCTGAATTCCGGGTTATTGCTTATTTCCGGATGTATGCTGGGGTCGGCGATTCTGATTGTTGCATTGGTCCCGGCAAGATTGGTGAATCGTTGACCCTGCTTATGAAAGCATGGAAATATCAGTGATCGAATCGTCAGAGGAGCCAGAGGGAACGGAGATGACACGAGGTCTACAAAAAGGGCTGACCAACTACGGCGACGCCGATTTCTCGTTGTTTCTGCGTAAAGCCTTCATCAAGGCCATGGGCTATTCAGACGATGCGCTCGATCGTCCGATCATCGGTGTAACTAATACAGCCAGTGACTACAATCCATGCCATGGCAATCTTCCCGACCTGCTTGAGAGCGTCAAGCGTGGAGTGATGCTGTCCGGCGGTCTGCCGATGGTGTTTCCTACGATTTCGATCCACGAGAGCTTTGCTCACCCCACCTCGATGTTCCTGCGCAACCTGATGGCGATGGATACAGAGGAAATGGTGCGTGCGCAGCCCATGGATGCCGTGGTGGTGATTGGCGGATGCGACAAGACTTTGCCGGCCCAGGTGATGGCGATCGCCAGCAGCGACCTGCCTTCCATTGTGGTGCCTACCGGGCCGATGGCGGTAGGCAACTATAAAGGTGAAGTCCTGGGCGCGTGCACCGATTGCCGCCGGCTATGGGCACAGCACCGCGCCGGTACGATCGACAAAGCTGAGATCGATCTGATTAGCGGTCGCCTCGTTCCAACAGTCGGAACTTGTGGAGTCATGGGAACGGCGAGCACCATGGCTTGCATCATTGAGGCGCTAGGTCTTGCCCTGCCAATGAGCGCTACCGCGCCAGCTACCCACGCCGACCGTCGCCGCATTGCAGAGGCCAGCGGCAAACGCGCCGCCGAAATGGCACTCTCCGGTTCGCCCAAGCCGAGTGACCTGATCACGCATACGTCGGTTCGCAATGCGATGATCGTATTGCAAGCGATCGGTGGATCGACCAATGGACTCATTCACCTGATAGCTATGGCGGGCCGCGCCGGGGTAAAACTCGACATGGATGCTTTCGATCGGCTGGGACGCGAAATTCCGGTACTACTCAATCTCAAACCCTCCGGGACGCATTACATGGAGGACTTCCACCACGCGGGTGGCTTGCCAGCTCTGATGCGCGAACTCACTTCGTTCCTGGATATGGAAGCGCTCAGCGTCGCTGGAGGTACCATCGGCGATTCCATTGCCGGCGCCCAGTTTGTGCCAGGGCAGGATGTAATCCGCAGCGTTGCAGCGCCGTTGAAGAAGTCTGGCGCAATGGCAGTCCTGCATGGCAATCTGGCCCCGCATAGCGCGCTGATCAAGCAATCGGCGGCTTCTCCGGAATTGATGCGACATACCGGTCGCGCTGTGGTATTCGACTCCATTGAAGATATGGCCGCGCGCATCGACCTGCCGGACCTTGATGTGAATGCCGAGGACGTTCTGGTTCTTCGCAATGCCGGACCGAAGGGTGCGCCGGGCATGCCGGAAGCAGGATATCTGCCAATCCCCTTGAAGCTCGCCCGTTTGGGCGTAAAAGATATGGTCCGCATCTCCGATGCGCGCATGAGCGGCACAGCCTTTGGCACCATCGTATTGCATGTGTCGCCGGAAGCCGCTATAGGAGGCCCACTCGCCGTCGTCCAGACCGGCGACCGCATTATGCTTGACGTGGCGGCACGCCAAATTGAACTGCTGATCGACGCTACTGAAATGCAACGCCGCCTTGCCGCCTGGAAAGAACTGCCGCCACAACGCGAAGCAGCCACACGAGGCTACGCCAAACTATTCGAGGACCACGTCCTACAGGCTGACCAAGGTTGCGATTTCGATTTCCTCAAGCACAATGGCACTTCGAAAGCTGACTCCTGAAGCATTCATGCAGGTTCAGCAACGCAGGCGCAAACTCAGTTGGATTGGTAAACATAAAGGATATGGGACTCGTGAATAGACTCGAACCTACCGCAAATGGTGTCTATGCTATCGCTGTAACTCCGTTTACGCCGGATGGCGCGGTCGACGCGGCATCGGTCGATCGCATGACGGATTTCTATCTTTCCTGCGGCGTTTCTGGCCTGACCATTCTTGGCATGATGGGCGAAGCTCCTAAGCTTGACCTAGCTGAGGCATTGGCGATTTCCGGCCAAGTTATTCGCCGGGCGAATGTGCCGGTCATTGTCGGCGTATCCGCGCCGGGCTTTGCAGCCATGCGATCCCTGGCCCGCGGAGCGATGGACCTCGGCGCTGCGGGCGTCATGATCGCGCCGCCCCCGGCCCTGCGTACCGATGATCAGATCATCAACTATTACGCGCAGGCTGTAACGGCGATAGGTACAGATATCCCGTTCGTCATTCAGGATTATCCGTTGGTGCTGTCTGTCGTGATTACTCCGAAAGTCATACGACAGATTGTGATGGATAACCCGTCATGTGTGATGCTGAAGCATGAAGACTGGCCGGGACTTGAAAAGATCTCCGCGTTGCGCGCCTTTCAACACGACGGATTGCTCCGACCGCTCTCGATTCTTACCGGAAATGGCGGCTTATTTCTGGATTTCGAGATGGAGCGCGGTGCGGATGGTGCCATGACCGGCTACGCATTTCCTGACATGCTGGTGGAAGTGGTGAAGCTTGCAGAGAATGGCGAGCGCGAGGCTGCGCATGACCTGTTTGATGCTCATCTTCCGCTCATTCGTTACGAACAGCAGCAGAACATCGGTCTGGCTGTGCGCAAATATGTTTTGAGTAAACGCGGCGCAATTGCCTATGAAGCGCAACGTGTCCCCAGCACCTTACTCAGTGCAGCGGCACGGGCCGAGATCGATTTTCTGCTGAGCAGGCTCGCGCGCCATGATCCGCGTGCTGCATTCTAGCCGAGAAGATTGCTACTACCGTGGCTCGCCAAGACTCCTGCGGTGGATTGGCGCGCTTCATCTCAGACAGGTCCGAAGCGATCAGGCAAACAGCCTGTGTGCTATTTAGAAGAAGAGGATTCAAGGAGAGATGGACGGACATAGGGGAGACTCTGCGCGGTTGCAAACGGATCTCGCCCCGACAGTTCTTTTGGGCTACTAGCTGGAGTAATGCACGGAGTTTGGGATGATCGTCGGGCAAAACGAAGTCCATCAGGGAAGCACCGATCACGCTCTGGAGCCTCCTTCCTAGGAACCGTGCAAAACGTCCATTGGACGTGCAATACGATGTGAGTGCTGCTGTGAACAGCAGCGCCTTCGTTCATCCTCTCCACGAAAGCACGGTAGGTATGATCGGCCCCTTGCAGCGTGAACACTTTCTCCCCGCCTCGACCGTTCACAACAATGGCATCCACTTCGCCGGAACGAATGGCATGGAGGATTTCCTCGGCTTCGCTCAGTCGTGCGATCAATTCCCGGCGCGAAAGAGCTTGCGCTACTTTTTTGGGGGGCACAATCTTGCTTTTCCGCAACCTAATTCCGCCTTCCACCCGCTATTCCTCGGGCATTCCCAGGTCCAGCCCGAAGAGCACTTTTTTAAGGTCCGACAGGTCCCCAATGAGCCTTCGCAGCGGAAGCGGGGACCGCTTGATAAGCGTGGGCACACGCCCATGGCATTCCAGTAAACAGTGGAGGGCGGCTGCGTGATTGTCTTCGGGAATGTGCGGCCTCCGATGACTCCTCGTTGGTTAGGGATATGCGTAAGCTTTCCGCAGACCCTTAGCTCGAACTCGGCGACCTCACGTTCGATACTCGGAGTCGCACCTCGACCACCGATAATTTGATACATCCAGGGAATGAAGAAAGCATATCCGTTGCTCTCTCACAACTCCGGGTACATAGAGTTCTTCAACACTGACCTACGGGGACACTCTTCGGCGTCCTTGAAAAAGTGAAATGTCATCCACTCCGGTGCTGAAGCTCGAAGCGTAGGAGTCGCGACTAGCCAGATAGGTCTCTTCGGAACAAGATCACTCATACTCCCAACCTCTCCCAGACGCTGCTGCTCGCCTCGGGCAAATTGCGACGTACAGTAAGCTCCTCGACTAACAGGATGGTTAGCACGTTTTACCGATGGCTTGTTCTGCCGCTCATCTGAATAGCATTCCAACGCTCGCCGTAATACCCATCGCCAGCGCACCCCAAAACATAACGCGAAATGCTCCCTTCACTACTGCTGCTCCGCCCGCTCGTGCAGCTACTCCGCCGAGAAGAGCAAGAAAGATCAAAGATATTCCAGCTACAAATGGAATCAAGACTGACTGCGGGGCAAGACTTGAGATCAGAAGAGGCAGCCCTGCTCCGACGGCGAAGCTGAGGGCTGACGTCAGTGCAGCCTGGATTGGGCGTGCCCTGAGAGCTTCGGTAATGCCAAGTTCATCCCGTGCATGCGCCTGCAACGCATTGTGAGCCATAAGCTGCTGTGCTACTTGCCTTGCGAGTGCGAGGTCAAGACCTCGACCCACGTAAATTGCTGCCAGCTCCTGATGTTCACCCTTCGGATCTGCTCTGATTTCCCGGCGCTCAAGCCGCAGGTCTGCTTTTTCGGTATCTTCCTGTGAATGAACAGAAACGTATTCCCCGGCGGCCATTGACATGGCCCCCGCAACCAACCCTGCCACTCCTGCCACCAATACACTCTTGTGTGATCCATGCGCAGCAGCCACTCCGAGCACCAAGCTAGCGGTCGATAAGACTCCATCATTCGCACCCAGGACTACAGCACGCAACCAGCCAACGCGATTGGTGCGGTGCCGTTCGATTTGATCTTTTGGCATTCCTTGGTGCCTCAGCCGTCGCTGGCCTTTTCAGTGGCTAGCGGTGCGGTGATGCCTGGACCCTCTTCATCTATTGCCTCGACCACGTCGTCGCCGGTCGCCGGGCGGCCATCGCGGACACTCTCCGCGCCGAGGGACCTTTCGTCGCCAGCAGGTGCTGTGAGATCGATTTTGATGGCTCGGAGATCAGTTTCGCTGGTTGCGGTCGGGTTGCCGATTTTCCTAGTTGCATTTTCTTGGGTTACGGCCATCATTTACTCTCCTCGTTCGCACTGAGAGGTAGGATGCAGGAATTGGAAGCGAAATATGGTGACGGCAGAAAGGTTGATGAAAGGGCGACCTTCGCTGATGGCTAAATTGTCCACTGAGCGCTATTTACCAGATTAAGGGCCTGACAAGCTCAGCATGCTGGATGTAGTTGATTACCCTTTCGGTCCTTGTCGAACCGGCTTGCCCATAGAGCCGGCTACGGGCCTTTGGTGAATTCGAGTTTGAGGCCCTGCTGTTCCTGTATAGCAGTGAAGATGTCGGGTCCGGAGTTGTGCGGGCACTCGTATGCCTTGCACAACTCGGGATCATTGTTGCGGACGTTTCACGCCCGCGGAGCGACAGGATATCCTACGCTGGTCGCACGCGGAGTCACTCCGAAACTATTAGCTCACCGACCTCAAACGGTGACTTAATCTTCGGCAAGAAACGAGACTGAAGGAGGACGAGAGGATTATGCCATGAAGAAGCAGTTTAAGTAGAGAAGGTTGTTTCAGTGTTGAAGCAGACCAAGGCGGCGCATTTGGATGTGTGGCCAACGGGTTTGTATGCGCTGGTTCATTTCCTCTCCGGGCCGGTAGATCGATAATCGGTTTATGCAGTCACGGAATCGGGCGCTGCACGACTGCTGAGAACACGCACGTCAGAGGAGCTGTTGATGGATAAGGCGGCCGGCGTGTTGGGTGCGGTAATGGCGATAAAGTCGGCGCGGTGTACGTCGTCAAGGTAGATGGCAGGGCGCGCATCGGGCAGTTTGGGCGCGATCTCGACGTGACTTAGCTCGATGTTTTTGATGTGGCGGAGGTAGAAGCCATGGCTGGGTGTTGCGCCGAACATACCTGTCTCGGGGTAGCCTTTTTCGTTCTCGGGTGGCTGAATGTTAATCTGACTGGCCGTGCCTCCACCAGCGTTCTGCACGTAAAAGTCTGAGATCTTGACGTCTTCAATGAAGTAGCCGGGGATGCCGCTGAGGATGGAGCCGGAGCGTGCGCCGGCGTTGTAGCAGTTGATGTTGGTGATGAGAACGCGACGCAGGGTACCGACCTTGGTGGTATCAGTGGGACCGCGCAGGCGCGCGCCTAGTCGCATAAAAACCGGGTAACTGCCAATGTCGCGCATGGTAATGTTGCTGATGACGATATCTTCCAGCAACGCTCCGTCGACGGACTCCAGCGCGATGCCCTGCGTCCCCTCGAAGACGCAGTTGGAGATAGCGATATTGATGAATCCGCCATTCGACTCGGTGCCGCATTTGATGCGTCCGCCACCGGTTGGCTGCCTCTTATAGCTGCCGTCGAGAAGGCTGCCAAGCTCCCAGCAGCCGGAGACGTAGCAGTTGGAGATAGAGATCCTTTCCGTTGGCCGGGCGTAGCCAAGTGCGAAGCTGGACTTGGGACAGATGCCGTCGTCCCACGGTGCGTTGATGAAGCAATTGGAGATGCGGACATTCCTGCAGCAGTCGATGTCCATGCCGTCGCGATCGGTGTCTAACTTCAGATTGTCGATGGTGAGGTTGTCGACGCCTGTCACCAGAATGCCGAAGTGTCCGCCCTTGAGGATGGAGAAGTCGCGGAGAACTACATTGTGGCAGTTCTTAAGGCCGATGGCCTTGTTGCCAACGCCGGCCTGCTCGGCGACGTATTTTGGGTAGTTGCCGCGAGCTGCACGGTCGGCGCCAAAACTCAGCCCCTTTCCCCAGATGAGCCCAGGACCTGTAATGGAGAAGTCGCTGATGCCATCGCCCCAGAGCAGCGAGTTGTGCCAGTGGTTGTGACCGTAGTCCTGATAGGCATCCCATGCCGCCTTTGGCTCAGCTGCATCGTAAACACCGCCCATGTATCCGGTGGTCTGGCCGGGAAGCGGCGAATCTGCCGCGATGATCGACGAGCCCTGCGAGAGATAAAGGTCAACGCGGCTCTTCAGCCGAATCGAAAAGCTAAGGTAGTTGCCCGCGGGAAAGATAACTGTGCCTCCCCCGACTGCCGCTGCCGCTTCGATGGCCTTGTTGATGGCGGGCGAATCGACGGTCTTGCCATCACCGGTTGCGCCAAAGGCGCGCACGTCGAAGAGCATGGGTGAAAGTACCGGTGTTGCGGCTTTCTTAGCTGCTGCAAACGCTGGAATTGTGGAGGCGGCAAGACCCATGCTGCTGAGTCTTAGGAGGTCGCGGCGGACGGAATCAAAGGGTCTCATGGCGCTGGCCATGCTAGCAGAGTGGATATATCAAATGAAAATTGTTCTATTGGGAAAGCCACTGGGATACTCGCCCTTTTCCGGTTTCGACTTCGAGCCAGAACGAAGTGTGCACTATTGAGCAGTCCGCGTACCGCAGACCGTGTCAACCTGATCTCAGTTCACTGAAGAGTCGATCAGGGGCAAGAGCCTACTCAGGAACGGGGTGATTGAAATGGAAGACCCTCGATGCAGGATCGCGGCGATGGAGATGGATGACCCTCGGTGCAAAAACTTGTTCAGTGGCGTAGTGATTGAGATGGAAGACCCTCGGTGTAAGAGTCTGTCCTATCGCGTGACGCTTGAGATCGAAGACCCTCGATGCAATCGCACGGCGATCAAGATGGAAGATCCCCGGTGCAACAACCCGCACTTCCCCTGGTGATTTAGTCGTCATATTGGTCACTACTATCCGCACATCAGTCAGCCATGCCGCCACGGAGATTATTGATGACACAAGCAGGCGAGTGCAGCGGCACCCAAGCCCTCAGTCGCCGGGACCTTAGTGCGGAGATCACGACGCTTATTCCCCGCATGTGCTCCGTCACCTACACACCACCAGTAAATTCGATCGTTCTGGGCAGCACATTTGTCGATTGGGACTCGATCACGGCACAGGCCACTCCGGTTGGCCAACAGCGTGCCGTCTTCGACAATCCCACTCCAACCCTCGAGAAATTTGAATCTCATATCACGATATTGCTGCCCGGCATGATGTCGAACCCAGTGCACCGCCATCCCTAGGAGGAGGTTCTCCTCGTCAAGGAGGGTGATCTGGATGTGTCGATCAATGGCCAGAAGCACCGTGCCGGCCCTGGATACCTGATCTTCCTGGCATCGAACGATGCTCATAACCTACAGAACACGGGCAAGACGCCGGCTACGTATTACGTCATCGATTTCAACACGGACCGCGTTCATACGGTTGCCGACAAGCCGACTGACGAACAGGCCGTGCCGGGCATGCTCCCATCTACCGTTATCGATTGCGACAGTCTGCCGGCAACCGCAACGCCGACCGGCTCTCGCGTCAGCGTCCTTAGCTCGCCTACGCTCACCTTCCTCCGGCTCGATAGCCACATCACCACCCTCAATGTGGGCCAGAGTACGCAATCCAATATGATCGACTCGGGAGACGAGGTCGCCGTTCTCAAATCGGGCCAGGTCGAGGTTACGGTCAACGGCGTCGCCAGCCGGATGAATGAGGGATCAATGTTGTACTGGGCTCCCAACGACAAGCGCACCATCAGGAACATCGGTACCAAGCCGGCCGTTTATCAGGTCGTAAAGGTTACGTCGGAAAAGACACCAAAATAAGCTGGAGGGTGAGTGAGTAACTCCGATCATGACCGGGACACACGCATGCGGATGGCAGCATTCGAGCATGTCCGAGACCTCGGAGAAGTACATGATCATCTCACCGCGAATGAGCTAAGGCCCGGATTCATTTTTGACGGAGAGCGCTTCCCGCTCATTAACCCACAGCGTGGGATCTTCAAACCGCAGCAGATGCAGTTCCTGCTATCAATCAGGACCGTTTTTCCGAGGCCTGGGAAAAGGGTCTGGTACGACGACCAGCGTGAGGTGCACCGTCAGATATACGAGAGTGACGATGGAGTGCCCAGCCTTTTCTGTACCAGTTTGAATGAGAGAAACTGATACCGAAAAGGAGCGAATCATGGCACGACATCTCGACCCCATGTTGACCCACAGCCACAATCGAAAGGCTTAGCCAATTCGAGTGTCGAATAGCCGGCCTTTGATTGTCGGGCGGAGTTAGATAGGTCTTGCTGCCGTCGTTCAGCTCGAGGCGCACGTAATGCGTCCTTCGCTGGCCAGGACGCAGTGGAAAGTCAATACGTTGTCGTCGATGCGGAATAGATGGGCACACAGCCATCGACATCTAACCCTACATCAGCTCTTCGACGAACTTCTTCGCCACATCGGGCGGAATGTGCAACTCATGGTTGATGAGCGGGCCAGCGTCGAGCACCGGCTCGGTCTCCTCCAAAGAGGGAATATCGGTGCTCTCGTAGAATTTGCCGATGGGAATCTCATCGCCCCAGACGGTTGCCTTCTCCATGGCGGCGACCCAGTTGGTTGCATCGTACTCGGCATTGTCTTCCAGCTTCTTCACCCGGGGACGGAACCACTGGAAGGTGTTGTCTTTGTTATATGTGACGCATGGGCTGAAGATGTCGAGGAACGAGAAGCCTTTGTGCTGAATGGCCTGCTTGATCAGTTCGGTCAGATGCTTCTGATCGCCACTGAATCCACGCGCCACGAACGTCGCGCCAGCCGACAGCGCCAGCGTCAGTGGGTTCACTGGCGCGTCTTCGTTGCCGTACGGATTGCTCTTGGTCTTCATGCCGATGCGGCTGGTGGGTGATGTCTGTCCGGTGGTGAGTCCGTAGATCTGGTTGTCCAGCACGAGGTAGGTCAGGTTGATATTGCGCCGCATGGCATGGACGAAATGGCCGCAGCCGATGCCGAATCCGTCGCCATCGCCGCCAGTCACCAGCACGGTAAGTTCGTGGTTGGCCAGCTTCAGTCCGCTTGCCACCGGCAGCGATCGGCCATGCAGCGTGTGCATCCCGTAGGTATTGATGAAACCGGGAAAGTTGGACGAGCAGCCGATGCCGCTGACCGTGGCCACGCGGTGGTTCGGGATCTGTAGCTCGACCAGCGCCTTCTGCACCGCGGCCAGCACTCCGAAGTCGCCGCATCCGGGGCACCAGTCGGGATCGACCTTGCCCTTAAAGTCCGCCATCGCAATGGGCCCGGGAGCCACTATATTCAATGTCGCCATCGTCTTATCTCCTTAGACCATTACTTCGTGGGTTGGCACAGAAAGAGTGGTTGAACCGGAAAGCTGCTCTCGCACACCTTCCGCGATGTGGTGCGGCATAAAGGGCTCTCCGTCGTACTTACGGATGTGCCCGTCGGCCACGAAGCTGGTCTCGCTGCGCAGGTAGCGCGCGAACTGCCCGCTGTAGTTATTCTCCACAAGGATGGTGTGCTTCGCGGCGCGCAGAATCTTCAGGATCGCGTCGCCGTGCAGCGGCACCAGCCAGCGAATCTGCAACTGGTTGGCTGTAATTCCCTGCTCGGCCAGCCTGGCGCGCGCCTCGCGAATGGTTCCGTCGGTCGATCCCCATCCGACCAGCGTCACCTGCGCGTCCTGCGGCCCCTCCAGCACCGGCGGCGGAACCATCGCCTCGATGCCCGCCACCTTGCGCATGCGCTTGTCCATCATGGCGCGGCGTTTGCCGGCGTTGGTGTACTCATCGCTGATGAGCACTCCATTCTCCTCGTGCTCGTCGCTGGCGACTGTGTGCGTATAGCCCAGCAGTCCGGGGATCGCACGGGGCGAGACGCCGCTTTCGGTGAACTTGTAGCGCAGGTACTCCTCCTCGTGAAAATCGCCGTTGGTCGTGATTAGCTCGCCGCGATCGATCTCCGGTATGAAGTCCAGCAGCTTGGGATCGACGCTCAACCGTCCCTCGGAAAGCAGCAGATCGCAGAGTACGATTCCCGGACACTGGAAGCGGTCCGTGACGTTGAATATCTCAGCCATCAGCGTAAAGCAGTCGCCGATGTTGAGCGGCGCCGCGATGACCCGCGGAAAGTCGCCAAAGGCCGCGCCCAGGGCCTGCCACAGGTCACCCTGCTCGGTCTTGGTGGGCACTCCGGTGGACGGACCGGCGCGCATGCAGTTAATCGCCACCACGGGAATCTCCGCCATCGCCGACAGGCCCAGCCCTTCGGTCATCAGAGCGAAGCCGCCGCCAGAGGTCGCGCACATGGAGCGTACCCCTGCGTGCGCAGCGCCAATCGCCATATTGATGACGCCAATCTCGTCCTCCATCTGGCGCACCATGATTCCTGCCTTGCGCCCGTGCCCCGCCATCCAGTGCAGCACGCCGGTGGATGGGCTCATGGGATATGCGCAGTAGAACTTGACCCCGGCGGCCGCGCCGCCCATCGCCATCGCTGCGTTGCCGCTGAGCACTGCATAGCGCTTCTCGGTCATGGGCAGAGGTCTGGCGAACGGTTTGAAGTTTGCCGTGGCGTACTCATATCCGGTGCGTGCCAGATCGACGTTCTCCTTCACCACCGCTTCGCCCTTGCGCCCGAACTGCCCCGCAATCACGCTCTCCAGCGATTGGAAGCCCACCCCCATCATGCTGAGAGCCGCGCCCAGAGCCAGCGTATTCTGCGCCACCTTGTTGCGTGTGATGTCGGCCATCTTGCTCACCGGCAACGCGCATAGCTGCACGCCGTCGGCCGCCGCGCCGGGCTTGATCGTGTCCGCGTTGTAGATGCAAGCGCCGCCCGTCGTCAGCAACCGCAGATGGCGGTCCATCGTGTCCTGGTTGAGCGGGATCAGCAGGTCGATGCCGTCGCCCATGCACTCAACCGGTTCGATACCGGTGCGAATAGTCAGAAACGTATGCCCGCCGCGAATGATCGACTGGTACGCGTTGTATGCATTCAGGTGCAGCCCGCGCCGGCTGAAGATCATTGCAAAGATGTCGCCTGGCGTGGCAACACCCTGGCCGGCGGCACCGCCAATACCAATGGCGAAGGTCTCACTCATAAGCTCCCTCCAACTCAAACAGCCGGAACTGTCACGACTTATAAAGGGCCCGCCTGGAGTCTACGATGGTATCTGGAACCGCGCAGCCTGCCATTTTAAGCCAGACATACGTCGGTTCCGCGTCGTACCAGGACACCTGTTCGGCGAAAGAACATTCCAGAAGGAGTCGCCTCCTGTCGGAGCGAGCCTTAGCATACACGATCCCGTGCAACTCTGGCACGGCACTCCAGCGCCCGCATGTAGCCCATTACAATCGAACATTGCACTACATCGCCGGCGGTACTCAATTCAGTTCTTCTCCCCCCACGATCAGATAGGCCTGCCACACATACTCGAGAGCCTACGGCAGAATCTGCTTCCGCACCACCCTGTCCGTATGCACCGCATTCCACGCAAACACCAGCTGAAAGTAGTAACTCTTCGCCGTCAGCAGATTGCCATGTCTCGTTCGCCGCGACCCAGTCGTGCATATAGGGGTTGGTCGGCGGCGTCGATCCATAGTTGTCCCGATCGCCAACCTCCATTCAGATCCGCAGCGGCTTCACCGCACTCTCTGGTATCAGGAGCTCCCCCTTATCGTTCGGGTCACTTAATGGGATGGTCCGTCGCTTTACCTCAAACGAGACTTTACAGGCTCTTCAATCCAGCCTATAACCAGCACTCAAGCTGATTCAAAAATACCTGGGCCCATCAATAGCTGCGCTACACTTACAAATGAAATGGCACAACATTTCGGGCAGTGCCGACACAATGTCCAGAAAACCCAGCCGCCGAACCTTCCTTAAGTTGAGCGCAGCAGCAGCGTCACTGACGGCGGCTGAACTGGCCCACGCGCTGCCGAACGGAAAGCGCATCTCAGTTGTAACGGACGACGATTCGCCAGTTTACCGCTGCCAGCCGGATAACCTATGCACACACCCGTGCATCTAGCTTAACTAGCTTAACAAAGCTTGTAACTATAGTTGTGCACAATCAATGCAAGGAGACTGTCTTCAGCACTCGGCGGCAGGTGAGTATAGGTTGTTCAAGTTTGTCCGACTACATTGAGCATCCACATCCTCGCTTCGCGATGGCTCGATTCTGGGAGCATTTTCCCGCGCCAACGCGAAGGCGCCAGGGAATCACACCTGCGCGTAAATATAGAGCAACTCGACCGTTAGGCAGGTCTTCGAGACGCAAGTTTGAGGTTTGTGTGCCAGTGAGCTGGAGTTGGGCTGCGTCCAATGACAGATGGGGACGCGCTTTGAATGTGGCGACTTGATGCTCGTGGCCATCCGCGGGAAGCGTGACATGAGAGGAGTCCGCCAATACTCCTGGGTACGCTACCAGCCGCCAACCAAGGAGTGTCGCCATGATGATGAGTGCGATGGCCCCTGCCGCGAAATACCATGAACGTAAATCACGCAAACGTATCATGAAAGATAGACGCTACCAGATATGGACTCGGTCGGCTGGAGCGAGATAGAGTTTGTCGCCCGGCTTCACGTCGAAGGCGGCGTACCATGCATCGAGGTTGCGGATGGTGTCGGCGCGGTACTCGCCGGGGGAGTGGGGGTCGGTGAGAACCTGCTGGCGGAGGGCGGCTTCACGAGATTTGCCGGACTCGCTTATGGCGTAGCCGAGGAAGAACTGTTGGTCGCCGGTGAGGTCGCCTACGACCGGTGCCGGCTTGCCATGGAGCGAGGCCTTCCATGCGTCGTAGGATGCGGTGATGCCGGCGAGGTCGGCGATGTTTTCGCCGAGCGTCTGGTGGCCGTTGAGGTGTAGGTCGGGGAAGGGCGCGTAGGTGTCGTACTGTTTGGCGAGAGCCTCGATAGAGGCTTCGAAGTGGGCGCGGTCGGCATCGGTCCACCAGTTACGGACCTTGCCCTGGGAGTCGAAGGCCGCGCCTTCGCTGTCGAAGGTGTGGGAGATCTCGTGGCCGATGATGGTGCCGATAGCACCGTAGTTAACGGCATCGGGCGCCTTCGGATCGAAGAACGGCGGGCCAAAGATGGCGGCGGGGAAGTTGAGGCCGTTGTCGAGCGGGAGGTTAACGGCATTGACGGTCTGCGGCGTCATGCACCACTCCTTGCGATCGGTGGGTTTGCCGATGCGGGCGAGCTCGTAGTGGTAGTTGAAGAGCGAGTCACGCCAGAGGTTGCCAAATAGGTCATCGGACTTGAGGACGAGGCCGTTGTAGGAGCGCCAACGGTCGGCATAACCAATGCCGACCTGTAGGGTTCCGAGCTTGCGAAGGGCCTCGGCCTTGGTGGCGGGCGCCATCCAGGTGATGTTTTCGAGGCGCTGGTGAAAAGCGGTGAGGAGGTTGGCGACCATCTCTTCGACCTTCGCCTTGTCGGCCGGAGGGAAGTACTGCGCGGCATATAGCTTGCCGACTGCGTCGCCAAGAACGCCGTTGACGATCAGGACGGCGCGCTGGTCGCGAGGGCGCTGCTGCTGGGCGCCGGTGAGGACTTTGCCGGTGAAGTTGAAGCGTTCGTCGGCCAATACCGTGGAGATGGCGCTGGCGTTTGCTTCGATGAGGTGGAAAGCGAGGTAGTCCTTCCAGGTAGCGATGGGCGTGGAGGCAACCAGCGCGGCCTCGCCGGCGATGGCGGTGGGTTGCCAGACGATGAAGCTAGTCTGTTGGGTGAGATCGCCGGCGGCGAAGTAGGCGGACCAGTCGAGGCCGGGAGCGTTTCTGGCGAAGTCGGCGGCCTGCCAGACGTTATTGGCCTTCTTGATGTCTTCGTCCTCGGCGAGCGAGATGTGCTTTGTGGCGATGGCGGTTTCCAGCGCGAGGATGGCCTCGGCGCGGGAAGTAAGGCCCTCGCTCGATGAGTCGTAGCCGGCGAGCTTGAGCATGGTGGCGATGTGCTGCACATACTTCTCGCGAATGTCCTTCATGCGGGGTGAGTCGGTTATGTAGTAGGCGCGGTCCGGCAGGGTGAGGCCACCCTGCATGATGTAGGGCGTGTAGTGGTCGGGGTCGTTGAAGCCCGGGGCGATCCAGACGCCGAAGAGGTTGGGGGTGTGAAAGTTGGTGTTGTTGAGGGCGTCGACATCGGCGCGGAGGGTGTGGCCCAGGGCGGCGGCAAGCTCACGCTGGTTGGCGATGGCGGCGATCTCGGCGAGGTGCGGCTTGAGCGAGGCTAGGCCGTGCGCGTCGATGGCCTTCTCGTCCATGTAGGAGGCGTAGAGGTCGGCGATCTTGCGCTTTTCGGTGCCAGGGGCGGAGTTGGACTTGGCTGCCTCCTCGATGAGAGCAGCGATACGCTTGTTGGCGATGTCGGTGAGCAGCGAGAAGCCGGAGACGCTGGTGCGGTCGGCGGGGATTTCGGTGTGGGCGATCCAGACGCCGTTGGCGTAGTGGTAGAAGTCGTCGCCGGGCTTGAGGGAGGCGTCCATCCGCGAGGCGTCGATGCCGTGGATATTGACGGGGACAGAGACCTGCTGGGCCAGAGCGGTGCAGGAGATGAGGGTGAGGGCGAAAAGATAGAGCTTGCTGGTCATGCGGGTTTCCTGACTTCGGTCATCGTTCGTGACGCGAGATAGTAAGTTTACTTGATGTCGCGTCAGTTGAGCTGAGGGTTGTGCGGCGAGAATGGGGACGGAGAGATGTGGGCCACTCGCATGGGCGGGTGTCCGCGCAGACGCCTGCGGGAAATGCCGGGTCTCCGGTGAAACTGAGCTACAAGACACTGGGCAAGACAGGGCTGAAGGTGACGACGGTTGGGATGGGATGCATGATCACCTCGGACCCTAGCGTGGTGACGAGGGCGGCCGATCTTGGGATCACGTACTTCGACATGGCGCGCGGCTAGGGGCGCAGCTGTCCGTGAAATGGATTCGAAATCAGGCAAGTCATGGCTTTTAGGCCTGTGCAGAGGACCTGCGGGGCACGATAAGGTCTTTGCCGTTGGAGCGAATGCGAAAATGTTGGCGAGCCGGACACTCGGGGGTACATTGTCTCGTAGACGGGCAAGCAAAATGGAAATCCCGGCTATACGTGAAAGCAGCCGGCATCCGCCAAGCCCCGCGTAGACCGTCACCCCTACATCCGGCGTAATTGGTGTGACTGAATATCTCCTTCGAGGTTAACAAACTCCCGTGACCACACACCCGCGCCTCTCCCGCCTGCTTCTGCTGTTCGCGTTCACTGCCATCGCTACAGCCTCCTACGCAGCGCCCCCGCCCGATCACTGGGTCGGTACCTGGGCCACCGCACCATTCGCCGCCAATAACGGCAGGCCCGCACTGCCTGTAGCCGCACCCGGCGCGGCGCCGCTTGCCACCGCTGCTCCATCCACTACTCCGGCTCCTGCCGCTCCTCCAGCACCTGTACTTGCGCCCGCGGCACCCGCTGCGCCAGGCGCCGCGTCAACTCCCGCTCCGCCCCGCGTTCGTCCGCCATTCGTAGTCTACGGCACAACCGATACCACCCTGCGCGAGATCGTGCATGTCTCGCTCGGTGGTCCCATGATCCGCGTCATCTTCACCAACGAGTTCGGCACCGAGCCGCTCACCGTCGGAGCGGCGCACGTCGCCGTCAGCCATGGTGGCAGCACCATCAATCTCGGCTCTGCCGCCAATCTCACCTTCGGCGGACACGCCTCCATCATCATCCCGCCCGGAGCGCTTGTGGTCAGCGATCCGGCCACGCTGAATCTCCCGGCCGAGTCGGACCTCGCCATCAGCTTCTTCCTTCCTGCGCAGACCATCACCCACCTCTCTCAGCATGGCTCCGCCGACCAGACCAGCTACACCGCGCCCGGAAACGTCGTCGGCGCGCAGACACTGGAAAGCCCAACCGAGATCCGCGCCTGGCCCTTCGTCAAGGGGATCGACGTCAAAGTCTCCGCCCAGAGCGGCGCCGTCGTCGCCTTCGGCGACAGCATCACCGACGGCGCATTCGCCGCCATCAACCAGAACGCGCGCTGGCCCGATGAACTCGCCCGCCGCCTGCAGGCCGACAAGAAGACCGCCGACATCGGCGTCCTCAACGAAGGCATCGGCGGCAACCGCATCCTCCACGACGGCACAGGCCCCAGTGCCCTGGCCCGCTTCGACCGTGACGTCATCGCGCAGTCCGGAGTCAAGTACGTCATTATCCTGGAGGCCATCAACGACATCGGCCACGCCTACGACACCCACCGCGTCTATGATGTCGTCACAGCCGATGATCTCATCGCCGGCTATGTTCAGATGGCGGAGCGCGCCCATACCCACGGCATCAAGGTCTACATCGGCACGCTGACCCCCTACCATGGCGCCGGATACGCCTCACCCGCTGGCGAGCAGGTCGTACAGGCCCTCAACCAATGGATCCGTACCACCAACCAGATCGATGGCTACATCGACTTCGAGAAAGCCGTGCAGGATCCCGCCAACCCTGCCATGTACCTGCCCGCCTACGACCACGGCGACCACCTCCACCCCAGCGATCCCGGCTACAAGGCCATGGGCGACGCCATCGACCTCAAGCTCTTCCAGTCGAAGTAGGATCACCCGCACACACCAACCAACAGGCGCGACCAGAGATTCTGGTTATCGCAGGGTTGAGTGGCTCTTAGGCGTGGTACGGGGGCATGTGGCCAGTGATTGGCCCAAACCCCGCCGGCACAATCCCGTAAAGCCAATCTTGTTCGATTTCGTCCCGTTATCGACCAAGCCAGCCTCACAACCCAGAAAGCCGACTCGACTCCAGAGAATCGGCGTTAACGGCAAGCTCACTCCGCCCGGAGACGCGCCCACTCGAACTTGGTGAAAAGGCGACTTTATCGGCGTTAGTGTTCTATCCACTCGGAGATTATCCCGTCGTCCCGCAGGGTCGTGAAGAAGATCGGCTTTAGCGCCAGTCCAAAGAACGAGGCTTTCTCTAACTATTCCGGCAACGCCTGTTGACCCTCGATTCGGAAGTGTCCACTGACTCGGGGCGCTGTTGTATCAGGCTGGCCTCCGCCGATACTGACTGTATATTCCCCAGGAGCGATGATCGGATTTCCGTCTTCGGTCACCATGCCCAGATCGCGGTTCTTCAACTCGAAATGGACAGTCCGGCCCTCGCCGGCGTCGAGATGAATCCGTTGGAACCCGCGGAGAGCGACGGCTGGCGCTCCTTTTACATCGGGGAAGTTCAGGTACAGTTGCACAACCTCGTCTCCCGCCCTGCTGCCGGTGTTCGTCACTGTTACATCGGCGTCTACAGGACTTCCGGCATCCACGGGTTGCTGCGGTATGTTGAGATCACCGTATTTGAACGTCGTGTAGCTGAGTCCGTATCCGAATGGGTAGAGCGGCTTTCCTTTGAAGTACCGGTAGGTCCGACTGGCCATTGTATAGTCCTCAAAGTTCGGCAGCTGCGTGAGGTCCTTATAGAAAGTCACCGGCAGCCGGCCTGCAGGGTTGTTCTTGCCGCTGAGTGTCTCGGCGATCGCCGCCCCACCTTCCTCGCCGGGATACCACGATTCGAGAACGGCATTGGCATGTTCGTTAATCCAATTGACGGCCAGAGCGCTTCCATTCATCAGTACGACCACAACAGGTTTACCGGTGGCGACGACTGCTTCCACCAGTGCCTCTTCCGGTTCGGGAAGGTCGATGCTGGTACGATCACCTCCGAGAAAGCCGGGTTCAGTTACCGGCATCTCTTCGCCTTCCAGCGAACTGGTGATGCCCACGACGGCGATTGCGACATCGGCGTTCTTGGCCGCTGCAATAGCCTCGGGCGAAGGCACATTCGTCACCTTTGCCCAGATCAGTTGCACGTGCGGATGATCATCTGTGCTGCTGTAGTTTACGCTGAGTGCGACCTTCTGCCCCTGCTCTAGATGAACGCGGCTCACCCTTGAGTCGATTCCGTTCCCACCTCTCCCAGTCGTGGTCACCTGCTTGCCATCTAGCATCAGCCGGCCAAAACCGTGGGCACGCATACCGATCAGATAGTCTCCGGAATCCGGAGGAGTTAAGATGCCTGACCACTGCACGCCGAAGGACGTCTTTCCGACAACTTGCGAAGGCAAATTGTCTCCTGACAGATTGATGTTCAGCTCATTCCGTGTGGCAAACGGTGCCGTGGCGGCTGCTGCTCCGGGGCCGGACCGGCCTCCGCGATATTCGCCGTATTCCGCCTTGAGACCTGGCTTTCCGTCCGTATTCGTTAAAACGCTGTCCGGCAC
>CAIZFH010000009.1 GCA_903932155.1 uncultured Granulicella sp.
CGGAGCCGCAAAAAGTTTCTGCATTCTCATGACCGGAGGCAACGTAACTGAACAGGCCGAGCTTCGCCTCAACGCAATGGTCCAGACGCAGGACGGATTCGCCCTGGCCGAACTCGACCTCACCCAGCGCGGCCCTGGCGAGTTCTTCGGCACCCGCCAGACCGGTCTGCCCGAGTTCCGCGTAGCCAACCTATTGCGCGACCGCGCACTCCTCGAACTCGCCAAAGTCGAAGCCGAACGCTTCGCCGCCAAGCCCGATCCCACCATCCCCCACGCCGAGCGCAACGCTGTCTGGGCCCGCCTCAAACAGCAATGGCAACGCCGCTACGGCCTCGTTGAGGCCTAGCCCCGCCGGTACTCCCCGCTCTTCCCGCCGCTCTTGCTCACCAGCGCCACCTCACGAATACGAATCCCCTTGTCCAGCGCCTTGGTCATGTCGTACACCGTCAGCGCCGCAACGGACGCCGCAACCATTGCCTCCATCTCCACGCCGGTGGCCGCCGTTGTCGCAGCCGTCGCCCGGATGTGTATCCCTCCCGCAACCACCTCCGCCTCCACATCCACAAAGCTCAGCGCCAGCGGATGGCACATCGGAATCAGAGTCGCCGTCTGCTTGGCCGCCTGAATCCCAGCTATTCGCGCCACCTCCAGCGGGTTCCCTTTAGGATTTTTCGGTAGCGCTTTCAATACCGCCTTCGACAGCTCGACGAACGCCTCCGCCACGGCCTCGCGCCGAGTCTCTGCCTTCGCGCTCACATCCACCATGCGCGCCCGCCCAGCCTCATCGTAGTGGCTCAACTTTTTACTCATTCTGGAAGCCTACCGCAGCAGCACCGAAATCACATCCCCGGAGTTGTAACTCCGTCCCTCCGCCAGCACTGCATAGCAGTTCGCCCGCGCATTCGCCGCTAGATCGCCCGATCCCTGCGTCCGCACGATCCGCACAGAAGGCCGCTCTAAATCATGCCGCAAAACCGCCGGAAGAATCCGCGTTAACCCATCCTTCCCCGTGACTTCCTCCGCCAGAGTCGCCTGAACAAACCTCGGCCCCGCCACGCCAGCCCCACAGATCGCCCGCAGCATCGGCCCCACAAAGCAATGGAACGTCACCTGCGTCGATACAGGATTACCCGGCAGCCCAAAAAAGTACGTCCACCCATCTTCCGGTTCACGCACTTGCCGACTTGCTGACTCGCTGACTCGCTGACTTGCTGTCTTTGCCAGCCGTCCAAAGACCACCGGCCTGCCCGGCTGCATCCTCACCCCGGTGAAGAAGAACTCCGCGCCAAACTCCTCAAGCAACTCCTCCACCAGGTCGAACTTCCCCACCGAAACCCCACCCGACAGCAACAGCAGATCGCTCTCGCGTCCCTCAGCAATCCTCTCCCGCAAACTCTCTAGCGTGTCCCGCGCAATCGCCAACCGCCGTGCCTGCCCGCCCGTCGCCTCCACCATTGCCGCCAGGGCGTATCCGTTAGAGTTGCGAATTTGATGCTCCTCCGGTGTCTCGTTCAAATCGACCAGTTCATCTCCGGTCGCCACAATCGCCACCATCGGGCGCTCACGCACCACAATCTCCGTTAAACCGCACGCCGCAGCCAATGCGATCTCCGCTCCGCCCATCGCCGTCCCCACAGTCAGCAGCACCTCCCCTCGGCCTGCCTCGCTGCCGCGCCGCACAATGTTCTCCTCCGCACGCAACTTCCGCCCCTCCGCGGCCCACACCTCGCCCTCGTCTTGCTCCGAGTGCTCGAGTATCGCCACCGCGTCCGCACCCATCGGAACCGCTGCGCCCGTCATGATCTCCACTGCTTCTCCGGCCTCAATCGTCCCCCCCCGCCAAACCTCACCCGCGCGCACCGATCCCACCACCCGCAGCCGTCTCCCAGCGGTCCACTCCTCAGCACGCACCGCGAACCCATCGCGCGTCGCGCGGTCAAACGGCGGCTGATCGCGGTCTGCCCTCACCTCCTCTGCCAGCACTCGTCCCATGGAATCCGGCAGACCAACTCGTTCCGACCCAGGAACGCGCACCCCAGTTGCATGGCGCAGTACACACTCCAGTGCCTCAGCAAACTCCAAACCTCGCACCGCAGTCACACTGCTCATCCGCACGCCTCCCCTGTCACAGTCATGTCTTCCTTCCACGAAAAGGCCCCGGGCTCGTTTAGCCCAGGGCCGCTTCCGTGCTGCAAATCAGTCTACTTCTTCTTGGCGGGTGTTGGTGCCTTGTAGTTCGTCTGCACCTGCTCATTCAGACCTGCAAGCAGGCCCTTCATATCCGCTGCATGTACTCCAGCCGGCGCCAGCTTAAGATACGCATTGCATGCATCAACCAGGCCCGGAGGCGCTATAAACTTCCCATCCGCAGTCGTCGTAATCAGCGGGGCCAGCCCTTGCGTCTTGATGTAGTATGCCTCTGACTTGGTCGGATCGGCTGTAATCGCCTTATCCGCCGCCTCGGCAACCCCGTCAACTTTGCCTGTTGTCAGGCTCGCGTTATACAGCGTCACTGCTTCGTTGAAGTAGTACTTTGCTGCTCCCTTCGGATCTGCCGTGGCCGCCGCGTCATAGGCAGCAGCTGCTTCCTGCGATTTACCCATTCTCCCCAGCGCCGCTCCCATCTGGTTGTCGGCAACCGAAGCTGTATCGGGGTTGGGCTTGGCCGCTGCCGCATTCACAGCCAGCGCCTTCTGATAGGAAGTCACCGCCGCCGCCAACTTGTCTTTCACCGCCGGGTCAACTGACTTGGTCGCCTTCGCTGCGTTGTCCGCCGCCACCGCCTCTCCGTATTGCGCATCTCCCAGTGCTTCCCATAGATACGGCTCATCCGCCTTGGCTGCGGTTGCATCCGTCATGGCCTTGATGGCGGCCTGGTAGTTGCCCGCAAGCGTATCCGCCCGTGCCTGCTTCAGCAGAGCGTTCAAGTTCTCAATCTTGGCATTCTTCGCCATGATGTCCGCGTTCTGCTTCTTCAACTGTTCCATCTGGTCGCGTTCGGCAGGGCTCATCTTGTCGATGTAATCCTTGCGCGACATATCGAAGTCGATAGCCTTATCGGTTCCGGCCGTAAGCGGCGCAGGCATATAGTCCAGCGGTTGGTTGTTCTGGAATACCGCGGCCACATAGTTTCCCGGCTTCACGTCGCTACCCTTATAGTTGCCGCTGGCATCCAGCGGAAACGTGTATTCATACTTCTTATTCACTGTGGTGTTCTTATCGGTGGTGAGTCGCACTTCACCGTTTGCGATCGTGACCCCCAACGGGTCATTCACATGTCCATGAATGCTTGCTGCCGGTCCTGCCGGCTCCACCGCCTGAGCCATCAGCCGTGTTGGCTGCATCATCCACACCAACCCCAGCAGACAAACCGCTAAAACACCCGCAATCCGTATCCCTAAAATCTTCATAGCTCTCTCCCAACCCTCTCTCATCGCACTAGATTCGCGGCGCTTCCTGCTCTGCGAACCCATCCCTTCCAAAACATCTTGCATATCTCTCTCGTCCATCACTGGACAGACTGCTAACCTCACTCTATTTCACGCGACCTTACAATGCACCCGCTGTATCCACCATCACATTCTGCGTTCTTCGTCCCGGCCAGGTATACGCAACCGTGTATCCATACTCTCATCTGGCAGCCGGATCCACTCAAAACAAGCAGCATGCACCAAATTACATGCAACCATATACTCTATTCAACTCCCCACGCCGCCAGCCGCTTTTCATCCCTCCATCTCAAAGCCCTTGCCAGTCCAATCTCTTCACGCTTCACCCATCCTTCGTCACGTCGCCGGACATTTCTCCGGTACTCTGCGCCAGCAACTCCAGAGCCGCAGCCTCATCCTCCACCCGCACCTGTAACCGTACTCGGAATGCCGCCGGCAGCAGATTATTGACATTCTCGCCCACCAGAAAGCAATCCACGCCAGCAGACTCCAACACTCCCTTGGCTATCTGCGCCTCTAGGGGGTTTTCAAACCGCCCCACGATCACCAACCCCTCGGGTGGTATTGGCTCCGCATCACCCTCGAAAAGCATCGTCCCGCTCCAATCTCAGCTCAAACACCGTACGTATCCCCTTGCGACCATCGGGAGCACCGCGCGAAGCCTTACACGCACCACGAAGTAGCTCACTTCGCATCCACGCTCTGCAGGTGGAAGGTAATCGTCCCCCAGAATAGCCGTGCCCGAATCTGCACCGGCATGTGGCGCGCATCGTCCGTATACCAGATCCAGATGTTGCCGCGGTTTTTCACCACGCCTTCCTCAGCCGTAGGTTGCACCCGAATGGTCTGAAACGTTCCGGCCGGCGTCTTGATCTCTTCGCGTGCCTCTACTTTCATCGTCACTGTCACCGTGCGCATTGCATCGGCCAGCGGAAATCCAAAGTCCTGCCCCACCGTCAGCCGCTGAGACGCAGCATAGAATATCCCCGAAAGCGAATCCGTCACACACGCCGGGATTGAAGTCGTCTGCTGCTTCTGTGTGCCTTTTACCAGGTTTCGCTCCACCTGCGTCTGTTTGCCCGCGTTAGAGTCGAACGTCAGGTCGCTCGAAACCCTTCGTCGTCCCTCCTGCACCTGTTTCCAGAACCCCTCAGAGCAGCCGGTCTTCGTGTCCATCGTTGACTGAAAACGGTCCACCACCGGAAACAGCATGTTCACTGCCCCCACCGTGTCCGCCGTCGCCGTCACATGCAACTGGCCACCCTGCTGCTCCAGATGGAATACCGCCGTCCCGCCGGTAAATACACGCCAGTCCACGGTAAACGTAAGAGTCTGACGTGCAGGAAACACATAGCCTGCAAGCGGGGGTTGCAAGGTTGGAATGGGGCGCTGCACCGTCTGCGCCTGCGCCATCGGCAGAAGAGTTAACGCTTGCGCGCAGGCAGGCTGCATCCAGCCCTCAAATACCCCAACCATCGTCAGCAACAGCGCTGCCAATGCAAGCCGCACCAACTTAATGCCGGACAAGGGAGCCGCGGAACAATTCATACCACTCAGATTATTCAATAATTCGCAGCTCGCTCTAAAAAGATAGTTGCCGCTCTCAACGTGAAAAGAACAGCAGCTTCAGCACCAGC
>CAIZFH010000010.1 GCA_903932155.1 uncultured Granulicella sp.
AGGGCTGAACAACAAATGCCGCGTGGTCACCAGACGCGCCTACGGCTATCGCTCGTTCGCCGTGTTGGAAGTCATGCTTTATCATACACTTGGGAAGTTACCCATGCCGGAACTCGCCCACAAATTCTAGCGTCGAGGCTCATTCAAGAAACTCGCACATGCCTTCTCTGCACTTGTTTCAGCGCTATCATCGGACGAGGCCCTCAAGGAATCGGCGAAGCGAGTGGCCGCTCAACTCTGTTTGCCCTGACGGGGTCAGACTGTAACTTACAACATTATCGTTGCCATCGGGCGTAAGGCATGGGAGAGTGGAGCGATGCCGAGGCCACCGAGAAAACAGTTTGAGGGCGCGCTCTACCACGTGACGAGCCGCGGGAATGGGCGGGCGCGAATCTTTTTCGACGATGCGGACGCAGAACGCTTCTTGAGCCAGTTGCGGGACTGCCTGACGAATTACGGAGTGGTGCTCTACGCCTACGCGCTGATGCCCAACCATTATCACCTGTTGGTGCGGACGGTTCGGGCGAATCTCGCGCGGTTCATGCAGCGGTTGAACACGAGCTACGCTCTGTATTCCCGGTACAAACACGCGAAACCCGGTCATCGGCTGGAGGGGCGGTACAAGGCGAAGTTGGTGCAGGGGGACGAGTACCTGGTGACGTTGACGCGGTACATCCACCTGAACCCGGCGAAAGTGAAGGCGGCTGGAAGGTTAGGAAGAGCCGAGCGCCGCCGGTTGTTGGAGCGAGGGGGGTGGAGCAGTTACGGGGGTTACGTAGACGTGCGGCGGCGTGAGGAGCTGGTGTGCTACGACGTGTTGAAGGCGTTTGACAAACGGTCCCACGAGGCGGGTCGCCGTTACCGGGCGTACGTGCTGGCCTGTTTGGATGAGGATGACAGGGCGTTGAAAGAAGTTTTGGCGCGCAGTGCGCACGGGATTGGGGATGCGGAGTATGTGGAGGCGCTGGAGTGGGAACTGAGGGAGCGGCGAAGCGGGTCGGACAAGGATCGCGATGTGGCGTATCCGGCCGAGTGGGTTGAGGTGGGGCGGATCGATCAGGTGGTAGCCCGGGAATACGGGACCACGGTCGAAGCCCTGCGGAAGCATGGCCGGAGAACAGGGGCAGGGCCGGCGAAGGCGGCGGCGATCGAACTGGCGTGCCGGTTGAGCGGGTTGACGCAGCGGGAGATCGGACGGCGGTACGGCGGAATCAGTTCCCAGGCGGTGAGTGTGGGGCGAAAGCGGGCGAAGCCCGGCTTGAGGCAAGACGAGTTGACGCGGCTCACGAATCTCATCAGCTCATCGCCGCAGCTGGCCATGAAGTTGTAAGTTACAGTCTGACCCCGCAGGGGGCAACGTCATGCTGGTTCATCTCGCCTTCGCCACTCTCCTCGCCAAGACTCCCCGCAGAGACGGCACCTTGGGCAAACTGCGCCTCAGCCCCATCCAAAAAGCCCTGGCACAAACCGCTCGCAAGTAGAGACACCACCACCACTTCCGCCCGCTCACCCGCTCGGGGAGGGGTCTGCCCGCCATCCCCTGCAAATGCCCTCTTTCACCTCGCCCCGCTCTCCGCCAGCCGCACCGTAGCTATTCCGCTCCGTTCCGCGGC
>CAIZFH010000011.1 GCA_903932155.1 uncultured Granulicella sp.
CGCTCGTGGATAAGGGTGTGTCCGGACTGGAGGGCGGCAATCTTGGCCTCATCATTGTCCACGCAGACTACGGAGTGTCCCATATCGACGAAGCAGACCGCCGCGACCAGGCCGACATAACCAGTGCCAACGACCGCGATTTGAATTGGGTTGCTCATGGACTCCAATCGATGCATCCTGCGCAGTGCAGTTCTTGCAGTCTAGTGGATTTCCGACAGAAGCGGAAATACAACGGGTTGCGTGCGGGGTTACCGGAACAAAACAGGAGGGTACTGGGACATGATTTGCTTCCTTGAAATGAGCAAGGTCAGTTAGACTAGCTTGGATGGGTCCGCAAAAGACGCAGTTACCCCCTGCAGCGGGCGTTCCCGAAGCGCAGCAGCCCGGCACGGGGTCGGAGATACGCGACACTTCGTTGACCGAGGCGGTGGCGACACTGCGCAAGCGGCGCTGGGTGTTGATTCTGGCGGCCGTTCTGGGGGCCAGTTATGGCACTTATAAGGCGTATACCCAGCCCAAGCTGTATGGATCGACCACCACGATCCAAGTCCATAATGGGGCATCCAACGCTTATCGGGTGGACGCATCCTCTGATTACGACGATCAGACGACCAAGATGAACACCGAAATGGAAATCCTGCGGAGCGAGGATCTGATGACGACGGTGGCGCGGGAGATGAATCTGGCGAACGACCCGGATTTTTTCGGAGTCAAGGGACCGATCCCGCATCAATCTCTGGACGACCCAAATGTACGCGCAAGTGTGGTGGGCGAGCTGCAAGGCAGCATCATTGTGGCCCTGGTACCGCGGACCGAGATGATGCGCATCACGTATTACAGTCCTAGTCCGACGATGGCGGCCAAGATCGCCAACCGGATTGTGTTCGACTTCATCCAGCGCAGTTACCAGACACCGGTGGAATCGACCAGGCGTGTTTCGCAGTGGCTATCCGGACAGTTGGAGGAACTGAAGACGGAGGTGGAGCAGTCGCAGCAACAGATTATGGCGCTGCAACGGAAGTTGGGGACGCTGGGGTACGATTCGTCTCACAACCAGTTGCAAGCGTCTCTGGAGGAGCTGCTGTCGGCGGAAGAAGCGGCCAAGGTGGGGCGCATCACGGCGGAATCGCGCTACCACATGGTGGCGGAGATGGACCCGAACACAATCAGTGATTCGATTGAGACGACACCCGGCACAATGCCTGGGCAGTTGGGTTCACTACGCGCGCAAGTGGCAGTAGCCAAGGCAAACTACGCCGAGATAACAGCACAGGGTGGCGTGGGGATGAACAATCCGCGAGCGAAGCAATTGCAAGCAGATATCGCCACACTGACCAAAGAGATCGATACGGAGCAGAGCCGGATGTTGGTACAGGCCAGGGAAACGTACAAGGCAGCCAAGGCGGCGGAGGACAAGATCGAGCTGGAACTGGACGCGCGCAAGGTCGAAGCCTACAACCAGGGCGACGATCTTGTGCAGTTAACGATTTTGCAGCGCGAGTTCGATCAGAACCGCGCGCTCTATGACGGACTGAAACAGCGACTGGAAACCGCCAAGGTACAGGCCGGCCTTGAAGCACTGGAAGTGGACGTGGTGGATCCTGCGCTGCCGCCACTGGGTCCAACGATGCGAGCGCCCTCGTCGATCATCATGTCGAACACCGTATTTTTCCTGCTTGGCGGCATCGTGATTGTATTCATCCTGGAGGGCCTGGATACTGGGATGCACAATATTCAGGAGATCGAGACAGTGATGGGCATGCCATCGCTGGCGATCATTCCGCAGTCGAAGCGAACCAGCGCGGAGCAGACTGCAACGATGTCCACAGCACAGCGCAATATCCATGTGCTGACCCAGCCGAAGTCGCAGTTCACCGAGGCGTTCCGGGCACTGCGTACGTCGCTTCTACTGGCCACGGCGGGGCAGCCACCGAAGTACATTCTGTTTACCAGTGCGATGCCATCGGAAGGCAAGACGACAATGGCCAGCAACCTGGCGTGCATTCTGTCGCAGAGCGATGTGCGCGTTCTGCTGGTGGACGCAGACCTGCGCCGGTCGAACATACACCACCGGTTTGGACTACCTGGCAAGCTTGGACTGACGACCGTTCTGGCGGGCACGTCGACGCTGGAGGAAGCCGTGCAACATATTCCCGAGACGCCTAACCTGGACATATTGCCCAGCGGTCCCGTGCCTCCCTTCCCCACCGAAATGCTGGGGTCGGAGACGATGCAGAAGCTGTTGGAAAAACTGGGGAAGATATACACGCACATCGTAATCGATTCTCCGCCGGTACTATCGGTGACGGACGCGGTTGTGCTGGCAAACAGTGTGGACGCTGTAGTTCTGGTAATCCGCCACGGCAAAGAGAGCAAGAATGTGATGCGACGCGCGCGTGATCTTCTGGCCCGCTCAGGGGCGCCGATGGCCGGCCTTGTGCTGAACGCAGTGGATGTGAAATCGCCGGACTATTACGGGTATTACGGATATTCAGGATATTCGTACGGGAACGTGGATGCCGATAGTTGGGAGACGCAGACCTCTGCGCCAGGGAAAAACGGCGCGGAAGGGAAGGCCAAACAATGACCAGGGAGTTGGCGAGTAGACCCTTCGCGATGGTGCGCCGAAAGCTGGTATTGGCTCTGCTGGCGTACTGCTTTGCCGGCGTAATGACAAGTACAGCAAGCGCACAGACGGGCGCCGCGGCTGGTGCTGCAGCGACTACGAACTCGATGCCTAACGCGGCGCAGACCGAGAACTCGGCAAGTCCACTGGCCAACCAGTCGATGCTCTATCCGGGAGAGGATTTCAAATTAGCCCCTGGAGACCTGATCACCGTGGAAGTTTTTCTGCAACCGGAGTACCACATGACGGTGCGGGTGGGCCTGGATGGCTCGGTGCAACTGCCCTTCATCGGCAGCGTGCATGTGGAAGGCCTCACAGTGCGGGCTGCCCAGACCCTGATCGCGGACCGGCTGCGGGTGGGAGAATTTTATGCGAACCCTGAGGTTACGATCCAAGTGCTGGACACGGTTAACAGCACGGTGATTGTAACCGGAGAGGTACGCGCGACCGTGCCCGTCTCCAGCCAGAGGAGCCTGCGCGAGGTACTGCTGGTGGCGGGTGGACTGCCGGCGACGGCGAGTCATACGGTGAAGATTGTCCGCCCAGGGGTTGCCGACCCGATTGTGGTGGAGTTGGGAACCGACCTGGCGTCCAGCACCTCGGCTAACTTTCCCGTGCAGCCGCACGACATCATCCAGATCTCGCGTGCCAGCGTGGTGTATGTGATGGGCGCATTCCCTCGCCAGGGAGCGGTTCCACTGGACCAGTCCACACCGCTGACGCTGCTGCAATTGGCCGCACTAAGCGGAGGGATCAACTTTGAGGGCAGGTACGCCGATATGCGTCTGATCCGCACCGTGGGAAGCGAACGCAAGGTAGTCAAGGTCGACATTAAGAAGGTGCGCGACGGTCGTGCGCCCGACCCGGTGCTGCAGGCCAACGACATCATCTTCCTGCCAACCGACGAAATGAAGGCAACGATCAAGAGTATGGGCGTTGGTGGCGTGTTGGGAATGGTCTCGCTCCTCTACTCTCTCCACAACTACTAGAGATGGCTGCTGAAATTACGGTCGTAGTGTAAGGACAACCGCTCAGGGCAAACGGCTGTGAGACAGGAGCAAGGTATGACGTCCGGGCCGGAACGATGGAACCCACAGAGCCGAAGGCGTGTGCGGCTGGCCTACCTGGTGAGCCACCCGATTCAGTACCAGGCACCACTTTTGCGGCGTATCGCCGAAGAGACGGACATCGATCTAACCGTATTTTTCGGTTCGGATTTTTCAGTACGCGGCTATCGCGATGCGGGCTTCGGGGTGGGCGTGAAGTGGGACGTTCCGCTGCTGGACGGATACAAGCATGAGTTTCTGCCCAGATTGCGCGACCGGGGGAATGCGAGCTTCGCGAGCCCTGTGAACTATGGCATGGTGCGAAGACTGCGAGGTGAGTTCGGCGAACCGGCGTTCGATGCATTGTGGGTGCATGGATACTCGACCGTGAATGCGATGCAGGGAATCCTGGCAGCGAAGGCATTGGGCATACCTGTACTGCTGCGCGCGGAGTCTTGGCTGGGCGACCGTGAGCGGAGCGACATCAAGCTGGCACTGAAGAAGGTTTTTTTCGCGGGGCTGAAGCAGATGGTGGACGCAGTGCTGCCGATCGGCACGCTGAATGCGGAGTATTGGAGTACCTATTTCGGTGACGACATTGCACAGTTTACGGTTCCCTATGCGGTGGATAATGACTACTTTGCCCAGCGCGCTCGAGAAGCCAAAGATGGACGCACAGCATTGCAGGCGGAGTTGGGGCTGGACCCTGCACAGCCTGTGATCCTGTTTGCAGGGAAGCTACAGACGCGCAAGCATTGCGACCATCTGGTGGAGGCGTATACGCGACTCTCGCGGACCGCGGGCGAGGAACCGCATGCGTATCTCGTGATTGTGGGCGACGGCGAGGAGCGGGCAGCACTGGAGCGGCAGGCTGCGGCGACCGGCTTGGGCAGCATCCGATTCTGCGGCTTTCGCAACCAGTCTGAGCTACCGCGGTTTTTCGACCTGGCAACTGTGTTCGTACTGCCCTCGCGGCACGAGCCGTGGGGACTGATTGTGAACGAGGTGATGAATGCCGGGCGGGCGGTGATTGTGAGTGACGACGTGGGTGCGGCACCGGACCTGATCGAGGACGGGGTGAATGGGTGCATCTATCCAGTGGGCGATGTGGACGCGCTGGCAGACGCGTTGCGCCGCGTGCTGGAGACTCCGGGCAACGCCGCCGCGATGGGCCAACGAGCCTTTGAGTGCATTCAGAGCTGGAGCTTCGAAGAAGACTTGCAGGGACTACGGCGAGCGCTGGCGTACGTTGCACCGGGGTTCGTGGCGTAAAATTAATACCGTCAAGAGGCCCACGCGGAGCCAATCATGCGGATAGACCAGAATCCAAAACATTGGAAGCTTTTGATTTTCTACTACAACCCAGATGACCCACGTACATTCGTGGCAAAGAGAAGCGGACTTGGTCACACTCTCAACTTCGCTAAGCCCATTGTTTTTTGGGTAACTATAGCCCTAACCCTCGCAATAGTGACCATAGCGGCTATCAATAACAATGTTAATCCAGTCCGCTAATTCAAACTGTGACACTACCACTCTCTCTGAGACTTTGCAGGCGATCGAGGATGAGGTGCATCTGGTGGTCGTTATGATACCCGTCGCGCTCTGCTCGCTCCCGGCCCGCGTTGCCGATTCTGGTGCGGGCTGCTTCATCGGGCAGGTAGAGCCTGATCTTCTGCATGCATTCTTCCAGCGTAGAGAAGAAGACGGCCTCTTTATCCTCGACGAAACGGATGAGATGGCCCTGGGAGCGCTCAACCAATAAGAAGCCGGCACAGCCAGCAATCTCGAAGCTCTTGTGAGTAAACTCATCCTGGTTGGATTTGGTAAGGAAGCTGAGATTGATCTTGGATCTCCAGATTCCCTCTCGGTATGCATTGGCCTCGAGTTCTCCTTCGCGATACAGGGTTTTGAATTGGGAAGGAGTGAGGGCACGCTGCCACGCTCGTTGCGCTCCTGAGATGACGACGGGGAAGCCAGCCTGATAGAGCTTACTTAGGAACTGGGCGCGGTCGTCGTAGGGAGAGCCGATGAAGGACACTTCCCGATTGCGGTTGGCGTCGGACCAACCCAGCGGAGGAGGAACGTGCACGACGGGATCGTAGGCCGTCTGTATCTTGATGATATTGCGGGCTCCGTGCCGTTTAAGGTCTTCAACACTGACATCGCGCTGGGTGCAGTGGAGATGGAAACATGGGATGGATTTCTTGTAGAGGCGCAGACCTGAGTCGCGACGCGGACCAAACGCGTTATCGATCATGTAGCAAACGGTCTGGATGCCGATAGAGTTACAACGGAGAACCGTGGCGGGCTGGAGTTGCAGCACCTTGTCCGCCCAAAGGAGGTCGGGTTTATGCTGTTCGGCAAGGAGGATGACCTCGCGGTTCAGGAGTTCAACCTTAGGACCGGCAGCGAGCAGGAAGCTGATCTTGCCAAGCACCGGGTTGGTGGAAGCAAACCGGTTTGTATCCAGTGGGATGACTTCATGCCCCATCCTCTGGAGGGCCAGCAGGCGCATGTGGGCCGAGCTTCCTTGGTGCAACTGGCTCACATATAATATCTTCATAGAGATGCACTCCCAAGCATCTTAACATCCGTCGGCTCCGTAAGCTCTTCTGGGCATCTAAAAATATTACGAAATGCTATAGCAGTTGAGGACCGTCGTTGAGAATTCTGCACTTCATACACTCCATCGATCCTGCCACGGGAGGTCCCGTTGAGGGGCTTCGACAACGCTGCACGATCTACCGCCTCAACGGGCACGAGGTCGAGGTGGCTTGCCTGGACTCGCCTGAGAGCGTTGCAGGGTGGAATTTCCCGGCCAAGGTGAATGCACTAGGCCCGGGATGGGGGGTCTTCGGATATTCGCGCCGTGCAATGCCGTGGCTGAAGGCCAATCTATCCCGCTTCGACGTGGTGTTTCTGGATGGGGTCTGGCAGTACAACCTGTATGCGGCGCATCGTGCCCTGGCCGGTACGGAGATACCCTGGGCCATCTTTGTCCATGGCATGCTTGATCCCTACTTCAGGAAGCGCTATCCGCTGAAACACATCAAGAAAATAATTTACTGGAAATGCTTTCTAGGGAAGGTCATGCGCGACGCAAGCGCCGTGTTGTTTACCTGCGAAGAAGAAAAGATACTGGCACGGCAGTCGTTCTCCCCATACAAAATAAACGAGAGAGTTGTTCCCTATGGCACATTCGGCCCGGATTGCGATCTGGAAGCGGCCCGCGAGGAGTTTCTGGTGCAGTGGCCCGATCTACGTGGCAAACGGCTGGCACTTGCCCTTGGGCGGATCCATCCCAAGAAGGCGACCGACATTCTGATCGAGGCCTATGCCAAGACACTGGGCAAAGACGACGCATGGCATCTGGTGATTGCGGGGCCCGACCAGATCGGATGGCAGAAGGAACTTGAAGCGCTGGCAGCACAACTCGGGATAAGCCATCGGATTACCTGGACAGGAATGCTGGAGGGCACACTGAAGTGGGGGGCCTTCTCGGCGGCAGAGGTATTTGTGATTCCATCGCATCAGGAAAACTTCGGGATTGTTGTGGCCGAGGCGCAGGCGTGCGGCCTTCCCGTGATCTTCTCGGAGAAGGTGAACATCTGGCGTGAGGTGATGAACTACTGGGCAGGGCTGGTAGGGGAAGATACAATCGAGGGAACCACGACCACACTGCGCCGTTGGTCGGAGTTAAGCATGGAGGATATCGCCTCTCTGCGCATCCGCAGTAAGAAGTGCTTCCATGAACTGTTCGACTTTAATGTCACCTCCAAGCTGGCGATGGCGGGTGTTGAGCATGTGGTTCGGACCACCGCACGCTATGCAGATAAGAACAGTGGTTAGTGGCTAGAAGTTAGTGGCTGGCTGTTAGGCGTGAAGCAGGGGCGGGGATGGCCAAGAATGTGCGTTATAACGCGGCGGAGCACATCCCGGCGGCGACGGCCACGGACCCGTATCTGCGTCCAGCGTTTTCGGCCGGCGACCGTGCGCGGCGGCAGTTATGGAGCTTGTGCTGGGCGATCCTGTATCGTCCATCGCCACGCGTGATGCATGGATGGCGGGTGTTCCTGCTACGGAGTTTTGGCGCAACGATGGGGCCAAACTGTCACTTCTATCCAAACTCGAAGGTGTGGGCGCCGTGGAACCTGGTGTGCGCCGACCAGGTGACAGCGGGCGATGGGGCTGTGATCTACAACCCAGCGCCGATACGCATGGGATCGCACGCCATCCTGTCGCAGGAGGCATATCTATGCGGCGCAACCCACGACTATGACGATGCGCGCTTTCCATTACTGGCCTGCGAGATAGAGGTTGGAGCGTATGCGTGGGTGTGTGCGCGGGCCACGGTAGGACCCGGAGTATGCGTTGGCGAAGGCGCGGTGCTGGGGCTCGGATCCGTGACAACCCGCGACCTGGAGCCATGGGGCGTCTATGCAGGCGTCCCGGCGGTGAAGGTGAAGGAACGCAAGCGGCGATGAGTACAACCCAAGCCCCCATCGACCGGCCAATCAACACACCTCGACAGGTCCTGTTCGCCAGCCTGATTGGGACCACGGTTGAGTTCTTCGATTTCTACATATACGCGACGGCGGCCGTGCTGGTGTTTCCCGGCCTTTTCTTTCCCTCATCCAATCCTGCCACGGCAAGGCTCGCCTCACTGGCTACCTTCGGCATCGCGTTTGTGGCACGGCCCATCGGCTCTGCGCTGTTCGGACATTTTGGCGACCGCATCGGGCGCAAGACGACGCTGGTGATCGCGCTGTCCACCATGGGAGTGTCTACGGTCACCATCGGCGCGCTGCCGACGTATCACACCATCGGGATAGCCGCGCCGCTCCTGTTGGCGCTGTGCCGGTTTGGCCAGGGAATCGGTTTAGGCGGAGAGTGGGGCGGGGCAATTCTACTGGCTATCGAAAATGCTCCGCCCAACAAGCGCGCGTGGTATGGCATGTTTCCGCAGTTGGGAGCACCGATCGGATTCTTCCTCTCCGGCGGCGTTTTCCTGCTGCTGTCGCACTGGCTCACTGACCGGCAGTTCTTTGCCTTCGGCTGGCGACTTCCCTTCCTGGCAAGCGCGATCCTGGTCTTTCTGGGTCTGTATGTTCGCCTCAGCATCACGGAGACGCCAGTCTTCCAGGAATCTCTCGGCCGCGGCGAACAGCTCAGGATGCCGATCTACACCGTGATGCACAAACACTGGCGCGCGCTGATCTCCGGCATCGCGATCTGTCTGGCGACCTTCGTTCTGTTCTATCTAATGACGGTGTTCGCGCTCTCGTGGGGCACCAGCGCGCTGGGCTACAGCCGCAGCAAGTTTCTTCTGATGCAGCTATTCTGTGTCTCTCTCTTCGCCATCACCATTCCTATCTCAGCGCTGCTTGCCGAGCACGGACGCCGCCGCGTGATGTTGTGGGTCAGTGCATCCATCGCAATCTTCGGCATCTTTCTGGGCCCGATGTTCGCTGCGGGAACCACTGGCGCCGTGGCGATGATGGCTCTGGGCCTCTCGCTGATGGGCGTTACCTATGCGCCCATCGGCACATTGATCTCCGAACTCTTCCCCACGCCCGTCCGCTATACCGGTAGTTCGCTGGCATTCAGTCTTGCCGGAATACTGGGCGCGTCGCTGGCTCCGTCCATCGCCACCTGGCTTGCGAAGAGCTACGGTATCAACTTCGTCGGTTACTACCTGTCTGCCGCAGCGGTGATCACGCTGCTTGGCCTCGTCTCCATCCGAGAGACCAAAGACGACGACCTTGCCGGGGTTGCGGGTCGCAGGTAGCACCGGCGACGACCTGGATCTGTGGCACTGGACGTGATGACATGACCACTGGAATTGCAGACCGGAATTGATGCGTGTCAACCGCGCAATTTGGCGAGCAAGTCTGTGGGATGGATGGGCTTGGCGAGGACCTCGAACTCGTGGCCCTCGTGGCGGGCCTTCTCCAACAGGCTGGAGGTGGCGGCCTGGCCGCTGAAGAGCAGAACCTTGCACTGGGGTCTTCGGGAGCGCACAGCGATGGCGGTCTCGATACCATTAATGCCGGTCATGATGACGTCTGTGATGAGCATGTCTGGCTGGAAGGTGTCCAACGCAGCGAGGGCATCCTCTCCGCTGTAGACGGCGCGCGCCTCGAAGCCGTTCTGGTTGAGGGTGACGGCCAGCGTGTTGGCGATGACCTGTTCGTCGTCGGCCACAAGGACCCTGCGTTTGGAGATTGTAGCGGCGGTCCCATCTGTCATGCGGTGTGTCCCCTGTCCGATAGAGTCATCCTGCGTGTGAACCTTCTTGCGGAGGCGCAGCACAAGCATTGCCTGCCGTTCCACTATGATACGCTGCGCAGCGTAAGAGTGCCGAATGCTTCTTTTGGGATACTTCGCTACTTGTTGAATATGAGGTAATGGTTGCGCCGCTTGCGGTATTCTTCTGTGAGCGAGCAGAGGACGATACGGAGCCTCCGCATCCCGAGGGTCTACGATTGCGCAAGGGTGTACGCGTTTCGCACAAAGCTGTACTCACCTCACTCGAGGATGCAATGGTCGCGATCTTTGCAGCACTTGTCTGCCTGATTGGATGGGGAACGCCGGTTTGGGGCCAGGAAGCCGGCGGAGTTGGAGGCGTGCAGAGCATCGGGTACACGTCCAGCTATAGTAAGAGTTCTAGCCACATCCTGATCGGTGAGGCCACGGGCCGTACCATTTGGACGCTGGGTGCCGAGTACACGCACCTGCTGTACATAAGGTCGCATTATCGGCTGGACTACGAGGGGTCGCTGATGCCGCTCTTCGAGGAGACGGACCCGACATTGACGGGCACCGTTTTCACCTATGGCGGGCAGAACTTCTATTCATCGCAGAAGCCTGTGCGACTGGTGGCCATCACGCATGTGCCGGTGGGCAGCGTGCTGACGCCGGGCGGCACCTACGCTCCGCTGTATGCGACGACTGGAAGGCAGGACAGCTACGCGGCAGCCGTGTCGCCGCTGGGCGTCCGGATCAGTGCGATGCCGCGCTGGCGGGTGCAGCCGGGCTTTGCAATCGATATGGGCTTCGTCCTCTCGGCGCGCAACATTCCGGTGGACGACGCCGACAAGTTCAACTTCATGTTCGGGTTTGGCCCAGGCGTGCAGTTATATACCAGCCCGCAGGCCTCCCTGCGCATGGAATATATGTACCGCCATGTCTCCAATGGCAGCCTGGGAGATGTGAATCCCGGCATCGATCAGGGCATATTCCGACTGACCATCAGCCGACGCTGGTAAAGTTTCCATCGTGCGCTGGAATGCTAATCTAGACCTATGAAATTCGGCGTTCTGGTGTTTCCCGGTTCCAACTGCGATCATGACACGCACCACGCGATTGGCGCGGTGGCGGGCGTACCTGTGACGTACCTGTGGCACGAGTCGCACGACCTGGAAGGATGCGACGCAGTGCTGGTGCCGGGCGGATTCGCGTACGGCGACTACCTGCGCACCGGCGCGATTGCTCGCTTTGCGCCCATCATGCAGAGCGTGCGGCGATTTGCCGATTCGGGCGGCATGGTGATGGGCATCTGCAACGGATTCCAGATACTGTGCGAGGCGGGGCTGCTGCCGGGTGCGCTGATGCGCAATGCGGGCCAGCGATACGTCTGCCGCCATCTGCATCTGCGGGTGGAGTCGATTGCGTCGCCCTTCACCGGCGGACTGGCGCGCGGACAGGTACTACAGATGCCCATTGGACACATGGAGGGCAACTACTTCTGTGACGCGCAGACACTGGCGACGCTGAAGCGCGACGACCGCATCGCATTCCGTTATGCAACCGCTGCGGGAGAGGTTACGGCGGAGGCGAATCCCAACGGATCGCTGGAGAACATCGCAGGAATCCTAAGCGCAGGCCGTAACGTGCTGGGCATGATGCCTCATCCGGACCGGTCGAGCGAGGCCCTACTGGGCTCGGCGGACGGGCTTCTGCTATTCCAGGCGATGGCGCGGAGTTTGGCTGCGGCATAGGGCTAATCGGCTGAAATCCCACATCTTAAAATCGAGAGATGGGGCACCCACACCCAGCGCGGTGGTACTCTTGCGATGCGATGATCGACATTCATCATCATCTTCTGTATGGACTGGACGACGGGGCCGATAGCCTGGAAACCTCGGTCGAGATGGCGCGGCTGGCCGTGGCCGAGGGTATTACGCACGTTGTCTGCACGCCCCATGCGAACAGCTACCATACGTTCGATCCAGTGGTGAACGCGGCCAAAGCCGACGAACTTCGCGCGCGGCTGGCCGAGCAGAAGATTCCGCTGACGCTGGGCCTGGGATGCGACTTCCACCTGTCGTATGACAACGCAAAACTGGCTCTGGCCGACCCGTCGCGATTCAGCCTCAATGGGCTTGGCTACCTTCTGGTAGAGGTGCCGGACTAAGGGCTTCCGCCGGGACTGACAGAGATGTTCTTTGAACTGCGGCTGGCAGGGCTGACTCCGATTCTGACCCATCCGGAGCGCAATGCCACGCTGCAACACGAGACTGAGCGGCTGATCGATTGGTTACGCGCGGGCGTACTGATCCAGGTGACTGCGGACGCGCTGACCGGGCACAAGGGTAAACGCGCGCAACAGGTGGCGCACGAGCTGCTGGAGAAGCGCTGGGTCCACTTCCTGGCTACGGATGCGCACAACATCACCACGCGTCCGCCACGGATGCGCGAGGCACACGATCTGGTGACAAAAAAATACGGCGCTGCTTATGCATACAGCCTGTGCGTCAGCAACCCGCAGGCCGCCTACCTGGGCAAGGAGTTCGAGGTGGAAGAAGAGCCGCGCGGACTGGAGCAGGAGATAAAAGTGCCGGGCTTGTGGCAGCGCATAGGGGAGCGGCTGAAGAGGCGCTAGAGGCCGAGGCCACCGTCGACGGCGAGGAGCTGGCCGGTGATGAAGTTGGGACCGGTGGCAAAGAAGAGCACAGCGGCGGCAACGTCCTCGGCGGTACCGTTGCGCTGCATTGGCGTCTTCTCGGCGAAGCGGGCGTAGGCGGGATCGACCTCGCCCTGCGCGATCAGTCCCGGCACAACGCAGTTGACACTGACCTCCGGCGCCCAGGCCTTGGCCATGGTCTGCGAAAGCATGTGCAGCGCTGCCTTGGAGGTACAGTAGTGGGCGTGCGTGGCCCAGGGGTGCGTTCCGCCCAGCGAGCCGATGTTGATAATCCGTCCGTCGCGACCGCTGGCCGCCTTCAGATACGGGTAAGCGGCCTGGGCCATCAGGAACGGTGCGCGCGTGTTGGTGGCGAAGATGCGGTCCCAATGCTCGGGGGTGATGTCTTCCAGTGTGGCCTGTTCAAAGAGTCCCGCGTTGTTGACCAGAATGTCCAGCCGACCGAACTCTTCGACGACCGCGGCAACGGATTGGCGGATGCTTTCGGCGTCGGTGAGTTCGGTGCGTACAGCGAAGGCATCGACGCCGAGGGCAGCCAGCGAGCGCACGGTCTCTTCGGCGTCGGTCTGCGAGTCGCGATAGGTGATCGCCACATTGGCGCCGGTGGCCGCTAGCGCAAGCGCGATGGAGCGACCGATGCGTTTGGCTCCGCCGGTGACCAGCGCGACTTTGCCCGCCAGAGGTGCGGATGCTTCGTGGAATTCCCTGCTCTTGGGCTCAGGCATCGCTGGCCTCTACGGCTTCGGCGAAGTGCCGGAGCTAGGCGTTGGAGAGGGAGAGGGGGCAGCACGCGAGGTGGCAGATGCCGGTGAAGGGGTTCCCGGAGTGGCCGGTTTTGCGCTCGTTTTGGGCCGGACAGGGTCCTGCACGCCAGGTTTGAGATCGGCGGGCTTGCCAGAGTTGTCGACGTAGGTAGAGACCTGTGCCCGAGGGCGGATCATGGAGATGACGATTGCCCTGCTTGCCTCGTTGACTTGATAGACCCCGGCGAAGGTGGAAAAGCCATCGGCGATGACCTGGATGGTGACTTTGCTGCCGGTAGGAATTACGTCGATTGCCGCTTTGCCTTCGGGGTCGGTTTTCAGCTCCAGATTGCCCTCGTCGATGCCATCCTTGGTGGGACGAAAGATAACGGCGGCGTTCATAATGGGCTTCTTGTTGAAGTCCTTGAGCACGGTGACTTCGACGTGGGACGTATCTGGCGGCGACTTGTACTTGCGGCCATGCTTCTCCGGCGCGGCTGTGGTGTCATCCTGGGCGCGAGTGTGCAACGGGGCGAGCGAGAACAATAGCGCGATAAGACAGAGGAGAAACGCACGGTCAGAGCGGTTGCGGGGCAGCATCCGCTCATTTTACGCCAAGAACTACTGGTTTGGTTTGGAATAGTATGCAGGGCGTTTATGGTCAATTCGATACAAGTTGAGTGACTTTCACTCAGATTTCATCTACAAGCCCTTGACAGTCGCGATAGTGTAGCCTATTGTTAGCAATCGAGGGGCTTGAGTGCTAACCAGCGCGGTAGGCCTCTCCGGTGGCGGTACGATTGTCCGGCAAATGTGCCAGGGCTTGTTGGCCGTCACGAATCCGCATCCTACCAATCTGTACCAATACTTTTGCAACGAGGAGAGACACGCAATGGCATCAACAAAGTTTACCCCCCTGCACGACCGGATTCTGGTCCGTCGTCTGGAAGAGGGCGAGAGCATACGCGGCGGCATCATCATTCCGGATACAGCCAAAGAAAAGCCGCAGGAGGGCGAAGTGATCGCCGTGGGCAAGGGCAAGTCCAACGACGAGGGCAAAGTCTTCCCGCTGGATGTCAAGGCCGGCGATACGATTCTGTTTGGCAAGTACTCGGGCACCGAGATCAAGCTGGACAACGAAGAGTTCCTCATCATGCGTGAAGAGGAAGTTCTGGGCATCGTGAAGAAGTAGGTGCTTCGCACCGTTCTCGACCGCGCTTGTGCGCGGTGAAAGACAACAAAGCCGATATTTGGGCAACGCAATTTTCAACATTCGACCGGCCGATGAGCCGGTAACAGGAGCAGCACAATGGCAAAACAGATTCTGCATGGAGAAGACTCGCGTCAGGCAATTCTGCGCGGGGTGAACATTCTGGCTGATGCGGTGAAGGCTACGCTCGGCCCCAAGGGACGTAACGTAGTTATCGAGAAGAAGTTTGGTTCGCCGACGATCACCAAGGACGGCGTGACGGTGGCCAAGGAGATCGAGCTGGCCAACGCGATGGAGAACGTAGGCGCGCAGTTGGTGAAGGAAGTGGCCTCGAAGACTTCGGATATCGCGGGCGATGGCACCACGACGGCGACCGTGCTGGCACAGGCGATCTACCGCGAGGGCGTGAAGACCGTTGCGGCGGGCGCGAACCCGATGGCGCTGAAGCGCGGCATCGACAAGGCTGTGGAGTCCATCATTGGCAAGCGCGATGACAATGGCGTATCGACCGGCGGCGCGCTAAACAAGCTGTCGAAACCGGTGACCGGCGACATGATTGCGCAGGTAGGCACCATCTCGGCCAACTCCGACACCCAGATCGGCACCATCATTGCCGAGGCGATGAAGAAGGTGGGCAAGGACGGTGTGATCACGGTAGAAGAGTCGCGCACCATGGAGACGCAGTTGGAAGTCGTCGAAGGAATGCAGTTCGACCGCGGCTACCTGAGCCCCTACTTTGTGACCGACGCAGAGCGCATGGAAGCCGCGCTGGAGAACCCCTACATCCTGATCTACGAGAAGAAGATCTCGTCTATGAAGGATCTGCTGCCGCTGTTGGAGTCGATTGCACGCACCGCGAAGCCATTGCTGATCATTGCGGAGGACGTGGACGGCGAGGCGCTAGCAACCCTGGTAGTGAACAAGCTGCGCGGCACACTGAACGTGGCGGCCGTGAAGGCACCCGGCTTCGGCGACCGTCGCAAGGCCATGCTACAGGACATCGCAATCCTGACTGGCGGCAAGGCAATTACCGAGGACCTCGGCATCAAGCTGGAAGGCGTTAAGATCGAGGACCTGGGCACGGCCAAGCGAATC
>CAIZFH010000012.1 GCA_903932155.1 uncultured Granulicella sp.
ACCGCACTCCAGCCTGAAAGCGCTCACGCCCGATCAGGTATACTTCAACCGCCTGCCAGAATCCTTGGCAGCCTAAACCGAAAAACAGTTCTTCCACTTAGGAAACAACAAAAACTGTCCGAACAACCGGGACCACCTCAATTTCTTCGGACACAGAACTCACCGCATACCCATTATTGAGAGCGCTCAACGCCCCTCCGGTGCCTATGGAAAACGCATAGATCACTCCGATACCCACGTTGGTGTGGCCGGAGACAAATAGAATTGAATTCGCAGGATTGATCGCCACCGCCGTCGGCGTGAATCCCAGTGTATACGGCGAACCAGTCACTGACGTCAGCGTTCCCGTACCGACTGCAAAGCCAGCCAAGGTCTGCGCCGTACCATTAGCGACATATACATAATCCTTCGTCGAGCTGCCCCCTCCGTTCGTGTTCGTGCTATTCACGGCTACCCAGAATCCCGAGCATCCCGTCGTCCAGCACAGGGCCAACACACTCAATACAGTCGCCACTCGCCCAAGCAAACTCATCCTCACCCGTCCCTTTATGCTCTCTATTCGACTCTACTCCCCGCCAAACAGCACCCGTCTTTGAGTGTGAATCAAATAAGAACGGCCCATGTCGGGCCGTTTCCGTTGCCGCTGAATGGGGCCAATCATTTACACCTTGACCTGAACTGCTTAGTTCAGCCGTTCCTTCTCCGGTTTGTCCGTGCGGCTATCCAAGGGCTTCCGCCCGGTAAAGCCATCCTCCAGCGTATGCCAGTATCCAATCTCCTTCTCACCCAACTTCCAGCACAGCAGCACATCCCGGCCATCCATTACAGCGGGAAAGTCCAGCAGTCCCTTCTCCAGGTCCTTCACTTGTACTCCGATCTCTTCCATCTCGGTCAGCGTGTCTCTGGCCTCCTGCAAAGCCTTCTCTCGGTTCGCGCGTCGTTTCGCTGCCTGAGCAACATCCACATGCATGCCGCCCGACATAAAAATTCTCTGGCTCAACTCCTGCATCTCCATCTCCAACTCGCTTGCACGCGCACCCGCCGCCTGAGCCTTGCGCAATAGCGCCTCCAACACCGGCAACAATGTCTGTGCTTCGCTCAATGTAAATGCTTTGCTCAATGTTTGATCTCCAGCATCCGATTCAGGGCTACGCGTGCCCAGCGCTTTCGTTCGCTGTCAACTTGGATGCGGTTTACCACACGACCGTCCACTAGATTCTCCAGCGTCCAGGCGAGGTGCTGCGGAGATATGCGGTACATCGTTGTACATAGGCAACCCGATTCGTCCAGAGTAATCACACGCTTGCCCCGCGGTGCAAACTGCCTGGCCAACCTGTTTACCAGATGAATCTCCGTACCTACGGCAAAGCTCGACCCTTCCGGCGCCTTCTCGATCAACTCGATAATCCGTTCCGTCGAACCCAGTGCATCCGCCTTCTGGCATACCTCCCAGCGACACTCAGGATGCACAAGCACCTGCATTCCCGGTTCCTCCCTGCGGACCCGGTCCACATGCTCCGGCAAAAAGCGCTGATGCACGCTACAGTGTCCCTTCCACAATATGACCCTGGCAGCGCGCAGCCGCTCCGGCTCCACGCCGCCATTGAGCTGATAAGGATCCCATACCACCATCTCGTTTAGCGCAATCCCCAGTGCGAACGCAGTATTACGCCCAAGGTGCTGGTCCGGCAGAAACAGAATCTTCCCTGCACGTTGGAAGGCCCACTCAAACGCCTCCCTCGCACTCGACGAGGTACATACCAGCCCGCCCCGTTCACCGCAAAAAGCTTTGATGTCCGCCGCTGAGTTCATATAGGTCAACGGCAGAATCCCGTCGCCCGCCGTCACTCGCAGCCGCTCCAGCGACTCCCAGCAATCCTCTACCTGGCCGATCTCCGCCATGTCAGCCATGGAGCAGCCCGCGTTCAGGTCAGGCAGAATCACCTGCTGCCAGGGCCTTCCCAGAATGTCCGCCGTCTCCGCCATGAAATGTACGCCGCAAAAGATCAGATACTTCGCATCCGTCTGTGCAGCAGCCTTCGCCAGCTTGTAGCTATCGCCGGTAAAGTCGGCGAAGCGGATCACCTCGTCGCGCTGATAGTGGTGCCCCAGCACAACCGCCTGCGTGCCCAGCTTCTCACGGGCTGCGCGGATGCTCCCGTCCATCGTCTCGTCCGGCTGCACCAGATAATGGTCCAGCGAACACGACTCTCCTGTAACCTGCACAGGGAGATCTTCGAGTAACAAACCGTTCACAATAGTCCGCCTTCAGTCTCGACAACGTGCTCGCTGCAGAACACAGGGAGATTCACATCGCAAAACGGGGATGTTGAAAGCACTTCTTGCCCAGGCGTGCAGCGGACTCACTTGTGCGGCCCATACTACAGAGCCGTCACCCAATCCGCGGGGATGTTGCCGCCCATTCCGTACTGGCGCCACCGTAGATCTGCGCCTTCTTTATTTTAGACGAAACTGCCCCTCAGCAGGTCCTATCTATACCAGCCGAACCAAAGCAGTTCACCTGGCTCAACGCTGTCAATCGCGACCCATTTGTTTCCCTCCCCACCCAGGCCGTATCATAAGTCCATCTATGCCAAGTTTTATGGACAGCGGCGTCATTATTCTCCTCGTTCTGATCCTCTTCGGACCGAAGCAGCTACCCGTGCTGGCGCGTCAGTTTGGCAAGCTGATGAACGACTTTCGCCGCGCCTCCAACGAGTTCCGTACACAGATGGAGGACGAGTTGCGCGTCTCCGAACAGGCCGAACGCCAGAAGCAGATCGCCGCCACGACCGCTGGAACCCAACCCATCGACCCCGCCCCAGCCAGCGAGGTGGAAGATGCATACTCCAACGCAAACTTGCCGCCGAACGATCCAGCTAACGATCCTCCCTCTGATTATGCCGTCGATACAGGCTATTCCCCGCACGAATCCTCATACGGCTCCCCGTCTGAAACAGCCCTCGAATCCTCTCTCGATTCCGCGCCTGAGGCGACCCTGCAGCCACTACCCATCGCGACCTCCGGCGACCTGAGCATCCTGCCTCCGGATACCGGCCTGCCCACGCCCAACTCCGAGCCGGCTCCACTCCCCGAAGACACTTTCCCGGCCCAACCGATCCCAACGGAAACCGAGGCCCTCCATTCCTGATATAGATCCCATCGCTCGCGCCCGAGCCGCACTCTCAGACCGAGCCGACCTACCCGGCATGAGCCTGATGGAGCACCTGGAAGAGCTGCGCAAGTGCGTCCTGCGCTCACTCGGCTTTCTTATGGGAGGCTTCGTCGTAGGCTGGATCTTCCGCGTGCAACTCTACGGCGTTATCAAGAAGCCTCTTGATGACCTGCACCTCGATCTCTACTACAACCATCCCACCGACCCCATCAACCTATACCTCAAGACCGCGCTGCTGCGCGGAGCAATCCTCGCCAGCCCCTTCATCCTCTACCAGGTCTGGCTCTTCATCTCGCCCGGCATGTACGCCAACGAGAAGAAGCACGTCTTCCCCTTCATGGGAGCTACGGTGGGCCTCTTCCTGACCGGTGCATGGTTCGGTTACCGTTACGTCTTCGAGAATGCCATCCGCGTCCTGGTCTTCGGATTCGGAAAAGGCTTTCACCCCATACTCACCATCGACGAATACACCGGATTTTTTCTGGCTATAATCCTCGGCCTCGGCATCTGTTTCGAGCTTCCCATTCTCATCTTTTTTCTCGCTCTCTTCGGCATTGTCGACGCCAAGTTCCTGCTGCGCCACTTTCGCTACGCAGTCCTCGCCATATTTCTCATTGCCGCTATCATCTGTCCACTGCCCGATCCAATCAGTATGTGCCTCTTTGCCAGCCCCATGCTCGCCCTCTACTTCCTCGGCGTAGGCGTCGCCTACTTTGTCCACCCCGACCACCGCAAGCGCAAAGAGAAGCCCGCCGCATGATCCAACATAGAAAGTTCGTCATTCCGGCGAAGTCCCAACAAGTCGTCATTCTGGCGAAGCCAGAATCTCCGTATTTGCTTTTGCTCTTGCAGTTGCTTCTTGCTCTCACACCAACCGCGCACGCCCAGCAACCCACCGGACAGGCCATCTTCAACCTCACCCAGCAGTTTCTGGCCGCAGCCCCCAAGCGCTTCAACGGTTCACCCGGCCATATGGCCGCGGAGCAGTTCATCAAGGACCACTTCAAGCCAGAAGCAGCCAAGGGTGATCTCCTTACCGACCAGTTCACCGCCAACACTCCTGCCGGTCCGCAGACCATGCGCAACTACATCGTCCGCTTTCCCGGTAAAGCGCCGCGGCCCGGAGAAACGCCCGGCATCATTGTCCTGGCCTCCCACTACGAGACGAACTGGCCGCTACGCAACATCTCCTTCGTGGGCGCGAACGACGGAGCCTGCACCACGGCCCTGCTCATAGCGATTGGCCAATATTTCCGTACCCACCCGCCACAGGGCTACTCCGTCTGGCTGCTCTTCGACGACGGCGAAGAGGCCATCCAGTCCTGGTCGGATTCCGATTCGCTCTATGGCACCAAGCATCAGGCCGCCAAATGGTTTTCCGACGGCACCGCTAAACGTATCAAGGCCGTGCTGGTCGCAGACATGATCGGAGACAAGGACCTCAACATCCTGCAGGAAGAACAATCCACCCCCTGGCTCAGCGCTATCCTCCGCCAGGCCGCCGCCAATACCCACCACACGGCAAACGTCTTCAAAACCCAGGGGTCGGAGGAGGATGATCACCTCCCCTTCCTGCAGCGTGGCATACCTGCGTTGGACATTATCGACGTGGACTACGGCCCGCACACCTTCTCCACCCCCGATGGCTACCACCACACGGCGCAAGACACCATCGACAAGATCAGCCCCCAATCCCTTCAGACTTCCTTTGACCTCTTTCTTGAATCCGTCCGCCTCATCAACCAACGCTGACCGCAACGCGATAGCATCGGTATGTGCCTCCTACACCCATCGCCTACTGGATTGGCTTCCACCTCGCGCTACTGCTTCTGCTAGTCGTAGAGCGGACCTACGCGCTCCGCCAGTTGCGCCTGGGTCGCGATCCTCAACGTAGAGCACTTGTCACGACCTCGCTCTGGGTGACAGCCGCGCTTGCACTCGCCGCCTTCCTGCATCACTCGTTTGGCCCTACAGCCAGCGCGCAGTACCTCGCCGGCTATGCCATCGAAGAGTCGCTCTCCATCGACAATCTCTTCGTCTTCCTCCTGCTCTTCCGCCTCTTTCAGATCGACTCAGTCCGCCAGCCCCGCGTCCTCTTCTGGGGAGTCGCCGGTGCCATTCTGCTGCGCGGACTCTTCATCACAGGTGGCCTCACCCTGCTCGCCCACTTCGCTTGGATCACTTATGCCTTCGCGCTCGTCCTTTTGATCGCCGCCGTACGTCTGCTCTTCCCTGCCTCGCAAAACGAGCCTGCAACCGCGCCCCGTTGGCTTGCCTGGCTCACCCACCTGCAACCAATCAGCCTGCGCCAGGATTGCTTCGTAGTCCGCGAGAATGGCCGCCCGATGGCCACTGTCCTGCTGCTCGCGCTGGTCGCGATCGAGATGTGCGACGTCGTCTTCGCGCTGGACTCCATACCCGCCGTCCTATCCATCACCCGCCACCCCTTCCTCGCCTATACCTCAAACATTATGGCCGTGATGGGGCTGCGATCACTCTACTTCCTGCTGATCGGCGCACTCACCCGCTTGCGCTTCCTGCACTACGGCCTGGCCACAGTGCTGGCCTTTGCCGCACTCAAGATGCTGCTTTCGCGCTGGATCGAGATCGGGCCCCTCACCTCGCTCTCAGTCGTACTAACCCTGCTCGCAATCACCCTCGCCGCATCGCTGTGGGTGCCCCATTCATCGCGTTGACCGGGGTCCCCGACGAGCGGTCTTGGCTCGTTGGGGTGGTTAGCGATGAATGGGAACGGCTCTCAGCCTTAGTCGACGAATCTCAACTCGCCACTCCGCACCACCGAGTGTCGCGCCTCTGTAGCCCGCTTGGGGAAATCCTTGCGGTAATGTGCTCCACGGCTCTCTTCACGGCCCAGGGAAGCCTGCACGATTACCTCCGCCACTGCAAGCAGGTTACGAGCCTCCAGCGCCCGCCGCGAAATCCCCACTGGTTGGGCAGCCCGCTTCGCTTCCAGGCCCGCCTGTGCCCTGCGCAGCCCCACAGCATCGCGCAGAAGCCCTGCATCGCGCCACATCAACCCCCGTAGCTCTGCAATCCATCCCTCCACTTCGCCTACAGCCCCGCCCTCTACCGCCGTCTTCTCTTGGACCTCGAACCCCGAGCCTCGAACCTCATCTCCAACCATCGCCTCCGCCGCCAGCGCGCCGAACACCAGTCCCTCCAGCAGCGAGTTGCTGGCCAACCGGTTCGCCCCATGAACCCCCGTGCAGGCCGCCTCGCCAGCCGCGTACAGGCCTGCCAGCGAGCTCCTGCCATGTACGTCCGTCCGGATGCCACCCATCAGGTAGTGGGCCGCCGGCCGCACCGGAATCCTGTCCCTCGCCAGCTCCAGCCCATAATCCACCAGAAACTTGGAGATTCCCGGAAACCGCGCCTTGATATCCAGCTGCTTTCCCGCCTCCCGCATGTCGAGATAGACAGCGCCCTGCATTCCTTCGCGTGCAATTGCCCGCGCCACCACGTCTCGTGGAGCCAGCTCCAGCCCTGCGTGGTATCGCTCCATGAACCGCTCTCCGCGCTCGTTTACCAGCCATGCACCCTCGCCACGCAGCGACTCGCTCATCAGAAACCGTGGTGCGCCCTCCAGTGCAAAAGCCGTCGGATGGAACTGAAAAAACTCCATGTCCATCAGCTCCGCGCCAGCGCGGTAAGCCATGGCGACGCCGTCGCCCGTGGCCACGGCCGGATTCGTAGTTTCGCTGTATACCTGCCCTGCGCCGCCGCTTGCCAACAGTACCGCTCGTGCCCGCACCTCAATCAATCCTCCCTGTGCATCCAGCAGAGTCGCTCCCACCACTCTGTTACCCTGCGAGCTCAGGATCAGGTCCACTGTAGTTGTCCACTCCATCAGCTCCACTTGTTTCAATTCTCGTACGTGGCGCAGTAGCGACACCGAAATCTCACGCCCAGTCGCATCCCCATGCGCATGAAGTATTCGCGCCAGGCTATGCGCGCCCTCTCGTGTCTTCATCAGCTCGCCAGCCCTCGCCGTGCCTACCGTCGGATAGCGATCGAATCCAGTGCCCCACCGCAGCAACTCCTCCACGCGCTTCGGCCCTTGCTCCACCAGGACTGCCGCGGCAGCCGCATTCACCAGCCCGTCGCCCGCAGCAACCGTGTCCGACAAATGAAGCGCCACATCTTCTTCGCCGCCCAGAGCCACGGCAATCCCGCCCTGTGCATAGGCTGTATTCGACTCCGCCAGTCCTTCCTTGGTTACAAGCAGAACACTGCCAGCCTCGGACAGTCCCACCGCCGCGCGCAAACCGGCAACCCCGCCGCCAACCACCAAATAGTCCACTTCACGCATACTTCAAGGCTACCACTGCATCACGGCCCAAAATGGCGATACCATAAAGCCATTGTGTCCACAATTCGCGTCACCACACCCGCCGCCACATACGACGTCCACATAGCCCCCGGCCTTCTGCGCACGCTCTACCTGCGGCTGCGCAGGCTCACGCCGGGCAAGACCCCGCGCCTCTTTGTCGTCACCTCGCCTCAGATATGGGCGCTCTGGCACAAGGCCTTCCTCGCCAGCTTTCCTGCGGCCCAGCAGCCCACCGTGCTCTTCATCCCTGCCGGCGAATCGCACAAGCGCCTCGCCACAGTCGAGTCCCTCGCCCAGCAGCTTGCCCTCGCCGGGGCCGACCGCGACTCCATCCTGCTCGCCTTCGGCGGCGGCGTCATCGGCGACGTCACCGGCTTCCTCGCCGCCATCTACATGCGCGGCATCCGCTACGTTGGCCTGCCAACCACGCTGCTCGCCCAGGTGGACTCCTCCCTCGGCGGCAAGACCGGCGTCAACCTGCTCGCCGGCAAGAACCTCATCGGAGCCTTCCACCATCCCCTCGCCGTCTTCAGCGACATCGACCTGCTCGCCACCCTCCCCCCCGCCGAACTCCGCGCCGGCCTCCAGGAAGCCATCAAATCCGCCATCATTCGTAACGCGAAGTTATTCCGCTATATGGAACAAAATGCTTCGGAAATACTCTCATCTAACCCCAAATCGGGTGCCCCATATCTCGATTCTGAGATGTGGGATTCCACCGCCCTGCAAAAGGTCGTCACCGCCAGCGTCCGCGTCAAAGCCGAAGTCGTCAGCCAGGACGAGAAGGAATCCGGCCTGCGCATGGTCCTCAACTTCGGCCACACCATCGGCCACGCCATCGAGGCCGCCACCCACTACCGCAAGCTTCTGCATGGCGAAGCGGTTGCCTGGGGCAGCATCGCCGCCTTACATGTATCACTCGCGCGTCAGCGCGTAAAACCAGAGGAGTTCGCCCGCATGGCCAACCTCATCCTCCGCTACGGCCCCATCCCGCCCTTCAAAGCCGACCCAGCCAAGCTCGTCGCCCTCACCGGTTCCGACAAGAAGAAGCGCAGTGGCCGCCGCGCCTTCGTCCTCGCCACCGGCATCGGCCGCACCGAAGTCGCCTACGACGTCACCGACGCCGAACTCCTCGCCGCCACTAAAGCCATGCTCAATACCATGCGTGCAAATCCGGAGAAAAGTCAGTGATCAATTTGAGAACTGTGGCCAAATTGAGCATGGCACTTGCCGGTTTGATCCTACTGGTGGAAACCTTCCTCGGTATGTACGCCTTTGTATGGAATGGGTATCTATGGAAGTTCTGGCCAGTTATAGATGCAGCGACTGTTTTAGGCATAATTATTGGGTTTCCTATCTATCTTGTCGGGTTCAGATCGCTCCGGGCGGCAATGATCGGCTTGTGGCTTCTATTCGTTGTGCAATGGGTAGACATGTACTTCTATAGCGTGCCGAGACATTTTGGGAACTTACTCGATGGATGGTACGGGGAGTTGTTGCTTATAGCCATCCTACTAACGACATTCTCATACATTGTGGCCAGAAGGTTGAACGGCGATAAGCGGATTGTCACGTTTATGAATATTTGAGAATCACGATGCCAGATAGTGAATCCCAGCACGACCCCACCCCCGGAGCGCGCCCCACCGGCGCATCCGATCCCGCCTCTGCCGCCCAGAGCATCCAGCAGATGTTCGACGCCATCGCACCGCGCTACGATCTCCTCAACCACCTGCTCTCGGCAGGCATCGACCGCCTCTGGTGGCGTCGCACCGCGCGCGCCCTCCGCCCCATCCTCGCCCGCCCCGAGGCCGTCGTCCTCGACCTATGCTGCGGCACCGGCGACATGACCCTCGCCCTCGACAAGCTCCGCCCTCAACCACAGAACTGGGTGCCCCATTCATCGCAGCTTCACCGCGATGAGTGGGAGGTGAGTCACGAAAGCCCCGCTCCCATCCTCGCCCCCATCTTGGCGATAGACTTCTCCCGCAACATGCTCGCCCTCGCACAGCCCAAGTTCGCCGGTCGCAACATCCGCGCCATCGAGGCCGACGCCCTCCATCTCCCCTTCGCCGACGCCTCCATCGACCTCGTCACCTGCGCCTTCGGCTTCCGCAACCTTGCCAGCTACCCAGACGGCCTCGCCGAGCTGCACCGCGTCCTTCGCCCCGCAGGCCAGATCGCCATCCTCGACTTCAACCAGCCCACCGGCCTCATGGGCGCGCTCTACTCGCTATACTTCAAGCACATTCTCCCCCTCCTTGGCCGCCTCATCTCCCGCGACCCACGCGCCTACACCTACCTCCCCGAATCGGTCGCACGCTTCCCCAGCCCACCGCGCATGATCGAGTTGATCGCAGCCGCAGGCTTTACCACGCCCACTTGGACCCCCTACACCTTCGGCATCGCCGGCCTCTACCGCGCCACCAAACCGTAATTACCTGCCGTAGGGAATCCGCTCTTGTTTTCACGCGAAGCGTCAAGCACAGCACGAAGTGCCTTGACACACCGCGTATAATAGACATAGAAGTGACAGAATCCACGAGCCTCAGGATTGTGTTCCCTCGGCACAAAGACACAGCATAAATCCTTTGTTTTGAAGATCTTGAAAATTATCCCTTTTATTTTGAAGATCTTGCAATATGCGCCATCGTCTAAGTGGTTTGTTTTGAAGATTATGCTTTTAAGGGATAGGGGGAGGGGGTGGAGCAAATGAATGAACCTGCAGCGCTGGTACAGACCGATCTCCTCAGCCGCGCCCTCCGCAAAGCCTCCTGGCGAATCCTTCCTCTCATTGCGCTTGGCTATGGCACCGCTTACATGGACCGCGTAAACATCAGCTATGCCGCGCTACAGATGAATCGTGACCTGCATCTCTCCAACACCGTCTATGGCTTCGGCGCGGGCCTGTACTTCCTCAGCTACGCTGCATGTTCGATCCCCTCCAACCTTATGCTCTACCGCTTCGGCGCGCGCCGCTGGCTCTCCTGCATCATGATCACCTGGGGCGTCATCGCAATGGCCATGCTCTTCGTGCGCACACCAATGCAGTTCTACATTGCGCGCTTCCTGCTGGGTGTAGCGGAGGCAGGCTTCTTCCCCGGCATCATCTACTACATCTTCCAGTGGTTTCCAGCGGCCATGCGTGCCCGCGCCATCAGCCGCTTCTACATCGCATTTCCCATCAGTACGGTGGTCATGGGCACGTTTGCCGGCGCACTCATGTCCCTGCAAGGCCGACTCTCGCTGGCTGGCTGGCAATGGCTCTTCCTCGTCGAAGCACTTCCTGCCATCGCCCTTGGCATCCTCTTCTTCTTCCTGCTACCGGATGGGCCCAACGATGCGTCCTGGCTCAGCGAACCGGAGCGCAAGGTCATTCAGGCAGCCGTAGCGCAGGATACGGTCGCCGAGCCAGCACGCCAGTCCATTGCGCCAGCCTTCCGCAACGCGCGTGTATGGCTCATCGGCCTGGTCTTCCTCTGTATTCAGGCAGGCAACTCCGTTTACAGTTTTTTTGCCCCAGCCATCGTCAAGAGTGTGACCGGAGCAAACATCGCCAACACCGGCTTCCTGCTAGCCGCACTGGGTGTCCTCGGTGCAGCCTCCATGCTCCTGGCCAGCATCTACTCTGACCGTTCTGGCCAGCGCTATAACCACGTTTTTCCCTACTGTCTTTTTATGCTGGCTGGCTTTGTCGCATGCGGTCTCTCCATGTCTCCCCGTATCGCACTTCCTGCGCTTGCCATTGTCTTCTGCAGCTACTGCGCCATGCAGGGCCCGCTGTGGGCAATCCCTGCGGCCTTCCTCTCTGGACGTTCCGCCGCCGCCGGCATCGCTGCCATCAACATGATCGGTATCCTGGGTGGATTCATCGGCTCTTATTGGATGGGTTTTGCCCGTGACCTCACTGGCAACTACCAGCGCGGTCTGCTCACCATGTCAGCTCCAATGTTCGCCGCTGTAGCCATCATGCTGTATCTTCGCCGCCTGGCCAGTCGCACAAATCGATGCCAAACTCCCTCTAACCCTGTAGCATCTCTTCCATGAGCCCCACGGCCATGCCTCAAGACACAGGAATCCAGCCTCACGCGGCAAAGCGCTCCGCTGCAGCCCTCTCCGTCGCTGCTGCCGCTCTGGTAGCTCTGCTTAAGCTGGTCACCGGCCTGCTCACCGGCTCTCTGGGCATGTTGAGTGAAGCGGCCCACTCCGCGATTGATCTGATCGCCTCGGCCATCACTCTCTTCTCCGTTCAGGTCTCCGATCGTCCTGCAGATGAGCAGCATAACTATGGTCATGGCAAGGTGGAATCCCTCGCAGCCTTCGTCGAGACGGGCATCATGTTCGCCTCCTGCATCTGGATCGTCTACGAGGCCCTAAGCCGCATCTTCCTGCACCATCACCTTGCGCTGCGACCCTCGCTCTGGCCCTTCGCCGTGCTGCTGATCTCCATCGTCGTCGACTTCAGCCGTTCGCGCACGCTGGGCCGCATCGCGCGCCAGCACCGCTCCGATGCCCTCGCTGCCGACGCCGTTCACTTCGCCACCGACATGTGGGCCACGCTGGCCGTTATGTTCGGTCTGGGGGCTACCTATGCGGGCGAACGCCTCGCCCTGCCCTGGCTGGAGTACGCCGATCCCATCGCCGCACTGGTGGTCGCCGGGGTTATCCTGCGCGTAAGCTGGCGGCTAGCCCATCAGACCATCGATACACTGCTGGACGCCACCCCCACCACTGACCCAACCAGCCATACACCGCAGTCCAAGGACCAGCTCCGCGCCAATCTGCTGCACGACCTGACCGCCATCCCAGGCGTGCTCTCAGTCGAACGCCTGCGCACCCGCCGTTCCGGCTCAAACTACTTTGCTGACGTAACTCTCGGACTTCCCCGCAACCTCACATTTCAGCGCTCCGAGCAGCTCACTCTGGCTGCCACCCAGGCAGTACAGCGTCACCTACCCGGTGCGGACGTCGTTGTCCACGGCATCCCTACTGCTTCGCAAGCGGAGAGCGTCCACGACCGTATCCGCGCCGTCGCAGCCCGTCGTAACCTGGCAATCCATGAAATCAGCGTCCAGCAGATCGCAGAGGAACAACTCGACAGCCTCCATCCGCGGTTGCACATCGAGCAGCACCTGGAGGTGGACGAGACCATGCCCCTGCGCCAGGCCCACGAACTGGTCACTGACCTGGAGGTCGAGATGCGCCGCGAGGTAACCTCCATCGCATCCATCCTCACCCACATAGAGAGCGAACCCGCCACCATCGAGCGCCCCGCCTCTCTGGAGCGTGACCGCGAGCTTGAGCAGCGCCTGCGTCGTGTCGCTGCTGCCTTCCCCGAGATCATGGATATTCACGAGGTGTATGTCACCCGCCATGGCACAAGCAGTGTCCCTGCACCTGCGCATTCCGCGTCTCTCAATCTCACGTCATCCGGCTGGCAGCCTGCAACGGACGTATTGCAACCTGTAACAGACAACATTCCCGAGCGCACTCAGGTCTCTTGCCATTGCACCCTTCCGGACAACCTCTCCATGGCTCGAGTTCACGCCGTCATCACCGCGTTAGAAGGCGCCTTCAAACTGGTCGCGCCCGAGGTCGACCGTCTGCTTATCCACCCCGAGCCCGCCACCGACAACCGCCGCTGACTGGCCCGCCACGGTATGATATCGTCTCATCGCAGGAGGTTTGTATGAAGCTGTCCCAGATTTTTTTTGTCACATTGACCATGCTGTCACTGACAACATCTTCGCTGCTCGCACAACTCCCTGCAAGCAACATAAGAAAGCCGCCAGCGCGTGGTCCGGCCGCATTTCACGGCGCACCCAACAACCAGCCGACCAGCAACTACGTCGACTCACCCGGCCATCCCAACGTGCCCCACGTCGAGGTAGACGGTAAGTGGATGGGCCACGGCACCGGCCGCAGAGACCAGCACTACAGGCTGGATCATCCATTCGCGCACGGGCACTTCACCGCAGGCTTCGGTCCTGCACATGTCTGGCGTCTTGCAGGCGGGGACCCCGATCGTTTCTGGTTCGGTGGCTTCTTCTTTCACGTCGCGCCCTACGATATTGCATTCTGCAACGGCTGGTTCTGGAGCACAGACACCATCCTGATCTATGACGATCCGGACCACCTCGGCTGGTATCTCGCCTACAACGTGCGCATGGGAACCTACGTTCACGTGGAGTACCTGGGGCAGTAACTCCACGTATGGTGTGCTATAAGTGAGCGCGCCCTGCATCCATATTCTCTGAACGCAGGGGCACACCTCTTATACGCACTGCTGCATACCGAAACAATCCAGCCCGCTGTCAGTTGACGTAATTTTCCGGCTCAATTTCGCTGGAGGCTAACTTTGCCTCTTCGGCCAGCTTGCGTTCGTCGTAAGTTCGATGAATGGATTCCACCACTGCGGCAAAATCTTTGGCCGCCACAGCTCGCGAGAAATAGAATCCCTGGGCTTCATCACAGTTCCGTCGCGACAGAATTTTAAGGTGCTCCATCGACTCCACGCCCTCTGCAGTCACCTTAATGCCAAGGTGGTGCGACATAGACAGGATCGCCCGTACAACCGTCGCCGCATTGGGCTCCGAGACCGCCTTCAGAATAAAACTCTGATCTATCTTCAGTCGGTCCACCGGGTACTTCAGTAGATAAGAAAAGCTACAAAATCCCGTTCCGAAATCATCGATTGCAACCCGTGCGCCAAGCTTACGAATCTGTTGCAGCTTCTCCAGGTTCGACTCCGAATTGACCATCAGAACCCGCTCCGTCAACTCCACCTGAAGACTCTTCGCGGGCAATCCACTACTCGCCAGGGCCTCGCTGATCACCTCCAGTAAATTGCTCTGCTCAAACTGACGGGGCGACAGGTTCACAGAAACTGAGAGATCCATCCCAAGATCGTCGCAGATCGATTTGGCCTCCAGACAGGATTGCTTCATCACCCACTCGCCGATGGGAACAATCATTCCCGTCTCTTCCGCCAGCGGAATAAAGCTCCCTGGAGACAGCAGGCCTAGCTTTGGATGGTGCCAGCGCAGTAGAGACTCCATGCCAACCACTCGTCCCGTAGTCAGCGATACCAGCGGCTGATAGTGAATGAACAGTTCTTCCCGTGCCAGCGCATGACGTAGTGCCGAATCCATCGACATGCGCTCCTGAGACTCCTTCAGCATCGCGTCGGCGTACATCTGGTATTGGTTCCGTCCATTTTCCTTGGCTACATAGGTCGCCGCATCGGCGCGTTCCAGCATCGTGTCCACGTCCCCGGCAAAATCGGGATAGACGCACACCCCTACACTGGCCGTTAGATTGACCTCTTTGTCTCCTACCTGCGCGGTGCTGGCAATCAGGTTGACCATTCGCTGCGCGCATCGCTCCACATCGACAACGCTGGCAATGTGCGGCATAACAATCACAAACTCATCGCCGCCAAGCCGTCCCAGCGTGTCCCAGCCTCGTGGCGTGCCAGTGTGTCGCAGCGATTGATGCAGTCGCTCGGCAATCCCCACCAGTATCTCGTCACCAGCCCGGTGTCCTAGGGAATCGTTTAACCACTTGAAGTGGTCCAGGTCAACCACAAATACCGCAACCTTGCGCCCCTCCTGCCCTGCTCGCTCAATCGCATCGGTGATGCTTTCGCGCAGCAATAAGCGGCCCGGCAAACCTGTCAACTGGTCATGGGAGGCCATATGTTTCAAATACGTCATCAGTTGCTTTCGTTCTGTAATGTCGGAGGCAATCGAAATATATCCGCTAATCGCTCCTGCACCATCCCGTACCGAGGTTACCGCGACATGCACCGGAAGTGTCGTGCCATCCCGCTGAATATAGGTGCAATCTCGTTCCTCGACTTCACCCATTGCGGCCTTCGCCGTAAGTAGGTCAAAACCTTGCAAGCCCGGATCGCTCTGAGGCATGCCCTCCGTAAGTAGGCTCAACTCATCGGGATCATGCAGTTTTGTGATCGAGAGCTTCCCTGCTACTTCTGTGCGCGTATATCCCGTCAGATTTTCAGCAGCCCGGTTCATCGTCCGAATCACACCGTCCAGGTCTGTCTCGATAATACTGACAGGGGCCGTTTCAAAGATCGAGTTGCTGAAGTTCGTCAAGCTTCGGTAGCGCTCTTCATTGGTCTTGACCTTAGTCACATCGCTGACGGTAACTGCTACCCCATCCTCCAGCTTGACAATCCGGCGGCGAAGCCAGCTCTCTTTGCCGCTCTCCAGTGGGACTAAAAGATCTTCGCCCAACGGCTCCCCGGTAAGCACTACATTGCGATATTTTTCAAATAGTTCGCGTGTGCTGTCCATCGGAAACAATTCGCACATCTCTTGCTCCAGCAGTTCCACGCGTGGTCTCTTCAATAGCTTCTCGGCAGGATAATTCACATACTTGTAACGAAATCCCGCGATCTCGCCAGTCTTGTCTCTCACCGATTCCATGATGGTAAAAGCGTCCGGGCTGGTCTCTGCAGCCGTTATAAAACGTGCATTTTCCTTGCTGGATTGTATGTATCCACCCGTCCGGTTGCGTTCATGCCACACCATAAGCAAAACCGTCATCGACAGGGCCATCATTCCCCAGATATATCCATTCACTACAATCGGCGATATGGATGAGCGGCCCGCCTCCGCATATCTCCATACCAGTGAAATACCAGCGACCATACCTGCCGCAAAGAGCGTCAGGCGAATACGCCGATTATTTCTACTCACTAACTTCATCAGATTAGTTCGCTTTCCATGTCTCTTCACGGATGGAAGTGCTATACGTCTTGCGGGTTGTAGATTTAGAATGGCCTGCAAACGTGCGTAATGCAAGGCTAGCATCCTGTAAACGAAATATAACTACCCGGATGGTACCTCTACTACAACTATTGAGTAATCTCAACGCTATCATTCAGTTACTCGAAAATGATGACGGATGAGCCTCATGGATCCTAGGACACCTGCCCGCAATGTCGTCGCTAACCATAATAATGACTGCCGCTGCGCATCAATTTGTCTCGGTTTTCGTCTAATGAGTCAGTCATGAGACCTCCGCGAATCGTTCCTGCAACCTTCTTTGCTGCATCGCTGCTCTTGTCCACAGCCAACGCTGTGTCCTTGCTGGCGCAAGCGCCCACTACATCTACACTCAGCGTCGATACGCGCCTGATCAACATTCCAGTCGTTGTCCACGATAAGAAAGGAGCACTGGTACAAAACCTCACAAGGGACAACTTCGTCCTTCAGGTAGACAACCAGCTCCAGACCATCCGCTACTTCAATCTGGACACCAGCCTTCCTCTCACCCTTGGCCTGCTGGTGGATGTCAGTACCAGCCAGCGTGACGCCATCGGCGACGAGCGCACAGACAGCTTCGCTTTCTTGGAAGATACACTCACAGGCCCCGCGGACCGCGACAAAGCATTCGTCATCCAATTCTCCAGTCAGACCGATCTCTTGCAGGATGTCACGGGCTCTAAACCCAAACTACAGGCCGCTTTCAAGCAACTAGTGACACCGGCCACCGGCGGCGCCAACAACAGCGTAACCCCAGTCATTACGGGTTCAGACAATGGCAATACCAAAGACGGCTCCTCCCGCGTGCGACGTGGCGGAGTATCCACTCTATATGATGCCCTATTCCTCTGCTCGGACGAGTTGATGAGCAAGCAGACAGGCCGCAAAGCCGTCATCATCTTCTCCGATGGAGTGGACAGCGGCAGCAAGGAGTCACTCACATCGTCGATTGAAGCTGCACAGCGCGCCGACACCATCGTCTACGCAATCTACGTCAAAGGCAGGGAGACAGAAAGCGAATTCAATCATTCGGACGACCGTCAGGGTGGAGGATTTCCAAGTGGCCGCGCAGGCGGCGGATATCCCGGAGGTGGTGGTGGCTATCCTGGTAACCGTGGCGGCGGTCAGGGAAGCCAGCAGGAGAACCTCCCCAGCCCTCTCGACGGCAAGAAAGTCCTACAGCGCATGGCAGACGAGACCGGAGGAGGACTCTTCGAGGTCGGCAAGAAGGAGAACTTAGCCGACATCTACAAGCAGATCGCTGCCGAACTGCGCGCACAATACCGCCTGGGCTACACCCCAGGTAAAGATACCTCCTCCGACGGATACCACCGCATTGACCTGTCGCTCTCCAGGTCCAGCCCAAAGGATCTCTTCCTACAGACCCGCGACGGCTACTACTGCGGCGACTAAACCCTGTTCCTTATCCTTCTCTCAATCGGCTGTTCCATCCATAAAAACAGATCGCGTGATCTCCACAATGGGGAACCACGCGATCATAGCATTATGTTGTAACTGTCTTAATGCTCTAGTTGTTCAGGGTCGGATAGTCCGGCCGTTCATTGTCGGGCACAGCCGGATAGGTCTTGCTTCCGTCGTTCAGTTCCAGGCGGACGTAATCCCATACCACTCCAGTAGTTGCATCTCCAGCAGGTACCGTAAACGTCATCTCATTCGCGCCAGCCTTCATCAGAGATGCGTCGAACTTCACGATGTACTGGTTCCACACGCCCTTGTTGGTGTTGTAACGCAGTGCGTTGGTCGCAACCGGACGAATGCTGCCAGCCTCCTGTCCGTTGACACCGATAGTCAAGGTTGTGCTGTCAGCTCCAGCAAGTGCGATGCGCAACACTGCAGTGCCTTGTGAGGCCTTCACTACGTTGAACTTCACGGTCCACGTGGTAGCCCGCCCGCGGCCATACTCTGGCCATGGATCGGCCGTAGTAGACGGGATCGCTACCCAGCCAAAGCGCTGGTTGTAGGGATCCTTGGCAGCGGTGTTTACCCATGCGGTGGTGGTGGAGTGCGGCACCTCCTGGAAGAACCAATCCTTGTGGTAGTTGCTCTTGCCGATCGTATAAGTGATGTCGTTGGGGAACAGGCCGGCATAGCGCAACCCCCAGCCCCACAACCAGTAGTTGTCGTCATCGCCCTTGAAGAACTTGTCTCCAGTGCGGTCGGGGTAGCCGATGTCCCAAAGCTGTTTGCCAAAGCGAACCGGCTTCCAGTCGACCTTGCCAAGATCAATCTTCTTCCCCGCTTCCACCGTCACCTTCGCCTCTCGGTCGTATTCTCCCAGAACTCCATTGGCAAAAGCACGCAGCACATAGGTACCAGGCCTCACATTGGCGATGGTAAATCGTCCGTCAGCGGAGCCGATGGTCCAGAATTGGTAGTAGTCCCCGTCGTGCGGCCAGGTTACGATGTTGCCGTTCCCTGCTCGTGTCTGGAACCCGGCTCCGGCTCCCTGGTAGTTCGAGTGCGTCAGACCCACGTTCAGATTAGGCAGACTCTTGGAAGCAGCCTGCGGATCGTCAAGAACCAGTTGCCCAGTGACTGTACCGCGTTCCACCTTATGTGGATAGTCCATTCCTTCAACCCAGCTATACGGCCATGCCGCCTTCACTGATTTCGACTTTTCAACCGCATCGTTCCACAGTGCGAGCGCGTTGTCATGCCACACCTTGGGCACTGTCGGCATTCCGCTGCCAGAGGTGGCAGTTAGCTTGTCCAGGTCAGCCTGTGTCGGGTCCTTCGGTTTGTCGATCGCGTTGAAGTATACGAAGATCGGGCCAACCACCCGCTTCCAGTCCTCCCCGGCGGGAATGTCCGTGTTCGCGCCCCCGCCGTAGTGGCCAGAGGTCCAGTAGTCGAGAATGGTGGATTGCAAGTGGTCAATCAGATCCAGCTTTTCCGGGCCGCCGCCGATGTACTCATTGGACGGATTCATGAAATACACGCCGATGTGGTCCTTGGTACTGGACCAGCCCCAGGCCTGCAGCGCATACATGTCCTTGTTGTAGGTGTACTTATGCTCGACCGAGTTCTTATAGATGCCAGTCGTGTAGATACTCTGCTCTTTGGCATGAATGGTAATGCCTCCGCGCGAGAAGCTCATTAGCATGTTGCGGTCTTTGTCGACTGAGAGCCAGTCGAAGGTCGGGTTCATCGACTCCAGAATGAAGCGGTCTTCGCCCACATGCGCGGCTGGGTACGAGGCCGGGTGTGTGTACTCGGCGTAGGTGTAGAAGCCGCTGCTGCCCCGTTCCAGGGTGTAGCGCGTCTCAATATCCATGCCGTTGCCTGGTCGTCCGCCACCGCCGCCACCGGGTGCGCCAGCGGCACCGGGAGCTCCACCACCGCGAGCACCGCGACCGCCCGCTACAGCTGTGCCACCTGGACCAGCAGCGCCTGGTGCGCCAGCAGCTCCGGGAGCCCCGCCACCACGTGAACCGCGCGCTCCGCCACCACCAGCTGCTCCGGGAGCGCCGCCTCCACGAGCGCCTGCGCCGGGTGCGCCACCTGGGCCAGCGGGACCACCTCCGCCAGGTGCGCCTGCAGGAGCACCGGGCCCTACTCCCTTAACAGAAACTTCGGCGCGTTCGCCGCCATTCGTCGCGGGGTCAATCGTCACCTTTGCGGTGATCACGCCTCCGGGAGTCCGCTCCCAGTTTTCGCCGCGGCCCAGTACGCTGACGCCGTGATAGACAAGCGTCGCCATGCTGCCGTTGCGCTTGTTGATGGACACCTTGACGATGCCGTTATCCATGGTCCATGTATCGCCGTTGTCCGTGAGCGTTACCGGGGCGCTGACCGTCAATTTAGCTACCTTCGGTAGCATGGAGGACGAGGCGGGCGGCGCTGCCGAGGCAGGTTTCGCTGCTACTGCAGGCTGAACTTTAGCGGTCGGTTGTGCCACTATGCCGTATGTCAAAACTACTGTCAGAGCAAGAAACAGAGATATGAAAAGAAGCCGTACTTTGGTCATGTGTCAACCTTTCACAACATATCCTACGGATGATGGTCTTGCTTATTTGCGGGCGAGAGAACTATAGAGGCACGGTCGCTTGGCCGTCAATGCGTACAGTTCTCCCGCAACGCGAATGTCAGAAACTCTTTACGTGTATACGAAGGCAGATTGGAAAAGTCTCACCCAGCTTCTACATACACGCGTACTGGCTTGTTTCAGCCAGACGTACGTTTCTCCGCCAGCCGCACGGCTGCCATACGCACCATGCGTGCACCATATTGTATGTAAGGAATGGAGCCGATGAACGGATTTGAACCGTTGACCTACGGTTTACGAAACCGTTGCTCTACCAGCTGAGCTACATCGGCCTGCCTGCCTCATTCTACCGGCTCCGACCACATCGCGCAAAAACCCGCCTGTGGACAGCTTCAGGCTTGCAGCCTACCGTATATCGCCGAAGTGAACGTCCTCCGCGGCCGCCGTCCCCGGCTGGTCCAGAAACTGGATCGAAGTCGCTGGTCCCAGTGCGTTTGGCGGACTCCACTCGCGCAAAGCCCATACAATCTGCTTCGCCTGGTTCACCTCGATTGCCTGCACCGACCCCGGAGCGTTGTCTGCATTATTGGTCCACTCGTTTACCCAGTTGTTGATCACCGTATCTCCGTTGGCAAGTCGCCGCGCCTCTTGCAGACTGGCGAACTTGTAGCCAGGCGCATCAGCCGGCGTCCAGCTCCACACCGTATCGCCACGCTTCGTCACCTCGCGTACCCCGATCCGGTCTGTGATCAACACATTTCCATTGTCCAGCGGGTCCGCGCTCCACACACTCGGTCCCGGAAACGACCATAGCTCATGCCCATTCGGGTCATACTCCACAACCTTGTTCAGGTCCATATGCGCCACCATCAGCGTACCGTCCTTGGTCAACCGCGCATGGCGAAACTGCGGATGCACACTCACCGGCTGCTTCACCGCCAGCGGCAGTTCTTTCTCGATTGCGCCCGTCGTAATGTTCACCACGCGCAGCACCGCGCCCGGATCGCCGTTCATGATGTACAGCACGTAGTCCTTCCCAATTGGCACGGCGGTATGGATCTCATGGCCCGCCGGCGGTTCGTAGTTCCACACAACTTTCTTGTCCGGCGTGATCTCCGTCACGCCAAACTGATGCGCGTACAGTATGTTCCTATTCGACAGCATCACCATGTCGCTGATTTCGCCCTTGCCCGCAGCGTCGTCATAACTCCATACAATCTTTCCTCCGCGCACAATAAAGATCTTGCGGTCATGCGACTCGCCCGAGTACACAAAGTCGTGCTGCGCCAATCCTCTCCCCGGCAACACGGCCGGTGCTCTGCCCTCCGTGACGACCGCGCCGCCTGAGCCGGCAACTGTAGGTGCTTGAGCCCACACTCCACACGTAATCCCAAGAAGAACAGTTATCCCAGCCCACTTAATCATCGGATTACAAACCTCGTTCGTACCAAATTTCCAACCCGACCATACTAACCCAACATGCTCACACTTCCTGCCGCACCGGAACTATTCATCCTATATACAGAGAATCCTCTCCCACACACGCGCCGTGCATGCAAGACTGCCTTCACCCCGCATCGTGCATCTTGGCGGTCAGCGCAGCCACGCATGGCGCAATCACCATCGCTACAAATACAAGACACGATAAAATTTCGTGCATAGGTGACCTTTCGAATTGGATCTGATGTGAACTCAACTAGCAATATCGTTATCGGCAAAATCAATTCGCGGCAGCATGCCTCAATGTCTCATCTCAAACTTAGGTCACGCCTCAGACGTTTATCTGCCCATTTAATACACTCTATTTTGCCCTCCACACACGAAAAGACCGCCCGGCAACAGGGCGGCCTTTTCTTTAGGGAGAATAGTTCCAACGGAGGCAAAGCCATCAGAACTTTCTGGCTGCATACTAAGTTTGGCTAAAACCGGTGTCAAGACTAAAACATTGACCCTATAAAGAGCTGATAATAAATAAGATCAGCAACATGATAATTCGTAATATTTACGCTTTTTATTCGTAATCTATGTTATTGAGACGTCCTAAACCATTGTGAAATCATAATGTTGACTATGAATAATGCACCGCAAGAGGTGCAGGACTGCCATCCGCGGGCATTTGCGCCTATTGTCCTATGGAATCACCTGGCTATCCCTTAGTCTTCGGGGCCAACCAGATGCTTGCCTGCGGGCCCACTTAAGTCGATGCGCAAAAACTCCGGCTCAGTCGCCGCAGGCTTTCCCTGCAATATCCGAACCAGCGCCCGCCCGCCTCCGAGAAAGAGTGCAAGCACGATTGCTGCAAGAAAAGCTAAACAGCAGAAGATCGTAATGCTCACCAGCAGACTGAAGGTCTTGCGAACCTCCGTTTGGTAATCCAATGGCACTGGCTTGTTCCACGTCACCTCGTTGCGCAGATGAATCCCATCAACCATCTTCTGCGCCTCCTCCACCTGCCACGCACCAGACGCCAACAGCAACAGCGTGCCCTCGCGCCGTATCTTCACCGTTCCCGACAGCGTACTGCCTTGCTGCCTGCTCAGCGCTTCGATTGCATGCTCGTGCTCCCCTGCAATCTCCGGCGTGGGATAAAGCAACAGCGTCAGCACGCCACCGCCTTTGTACTTCGCCGTCACAGTCTCCGCGCTCTTGTCGAAGCCCACCATCTCTGCCGGCAACACTCCGCCCATCTCGCGATAGCCTGCAGGCCCCAGTGCATAGCGCAGCGATTCCGTATCCAGCCCCCTCACCGGCAGCAGCGACGGAAGCGTAGGTTCAATGGCTGCTGCCCCGCTCACCTTCGGCAGGTGCTCGATTAGCTCATGTGCCAAGTAGTCCAGCGTGTCACCATGAGAATCGAAGTCTTCCTGCACCACGTTCACCCCGCTACGGAACACAACCCAAAGATGACCACTTTGATCGGAAGCAACTTGATCCACGAACCTCGGGTCAAGATGCGAGATCCCAGGTCGTCTAAAGTAATCGAATGCTGCAATAGCCCCGCTGACATCGCCAAACTCGTACACGGTAATCGTTCCCGACTCCATTGCGCCTTTGACCACAGGGGTATAATCCGACCGCGCGTAGCGCCGCAGCCCGTCCTCGCTCAACGCGGCCTTGTCGTTTGCAACGACCAGCCCCAACCCATCGCCTGCGTCGCCCTCGGTCACTCGCCTCAGCTTGCCCAACGTCGCCGGCAGCAACGGCGTGGGCGGCTCCACCAGCATCGTCCTTGCCACAGGCCCCGGAACCTGTACCTGCGTCTGAGCCTGCGCAGAAATCCCCGCCAAAGCCACATACAGCACCGCCGCAACCGCACAAACGGCAACCCGCGCCATCCCTATAGAAGAATCACCCATACATCGCTCAGAGTACCACTGAATCACGGGCGCTCATACCTCACACCTCATAGCTCAAAGCTCATGTACAAAACGCTCCTGTCGGAATCCCATGCATTCGTTCCATCTCCGAGGGGTTGTTGGTAGCATCATCCTGTGCTGGAACTCTCTACGCCCGTCAAGTTCGTGAAGCGAGTGGGTGAGCGTATTGCCGCCGGTCTAGCTACGCGAGGCATCGAGACCGTCGAAGATCTGCTATACCACCTACCCTTCCGCTACGAAGACCGCCTCAATCCGCTCCCCATGGCCTCCATCATCGGCGAAGTGCGCGGCTCAGTGCTATTGCGAACCCGCTCTGGCCCCATCTTCGAGATGACCCTCGGTCAGGGTCTCGGCACCGTCAAGTGCATGTGGTTTCACGGGGCCTATCTCAAGGACCGTTTCAAGCTGGGCCAGATGGTCGCGGTCTACGGCAAGCTGGAACCCTCTCGCTCCGCCGTGGCCGCCGCAACCATTGCGGGTCAGGGCGCGAGTGCCGGCCGATTCAAGATGATTCAGCCGCAGTTCGAGATCATCCCCGACGGCGCCGATCCCGACTCTGACGCCACGCTCGAAATCGGCCGCATCGTTCCGGTATACGAGTCTCTCGGCGGAACCACACCCTGGGGCGCAAAGCTCACCTCCAAGTGGATGCGACGCGTCATCTGGTCCATCTTCGAGGAACTCAGCGGCGAGTCCGCAGAAACCCTCCCAGCCGTGCTACTTCATCGCCTCCGACTCTCCTCCCGCCTCGCAGCCCTTCGCGCCGTCCACTTTCCCGAGGCTGGCACATCCATGGTCGAGCTTATGTCCGCCTCCACATCAGCGCACCGGCGCCTCATCTTTGAAGAACTCTTCTACCTCGAGCTAGGCCTTGAACTCAAGCGCCGCCGCATGCGAGAGCGTGTCGGCACTGCCTTCGCCACCGGCCCTGCTGTGCGCGAGGCCATCAAGCAGGTGCTTCCCTTCCATCCCACCGCCGCGCAGAAGCGCGTGCTCGCGGAGATCGTTGCCGACATGCGCCGTCCACAGCCCATGCGCCGACTTCTTCAGGGCGATGTCGGCTCCGGCAAGACCATCGTCGCCATGCAGGCCGCCATCATCGCCATGGAGAACAGCTGCCAGGCAGCGCTCATGGCACCCACGGAGATCCTCGCCACACAGCATTATCTTTCCGCGCGCAAGCTGCTGGGCGGAGTTATCTCGCCCAGCACAGGCAAGCCGTACAAAGTTGCGCTTCTCACAGGATCGCTCGACCAAGCCACCAAGCACCAGACTCAGGGCCGCATCATGCGCGGCGAGGTGCAGTTCGTCATCGGCACTCACGCCCTGCAGGAGGACAAGGCTGGCTTCAGTAATCTTGGTCTTGTCATCGTCGACGAGCAGCACCGCTTCGGCGTGCAACAGCGCTTCAAGCTAATGAAGAAGCCTACCGCCGACGGTATCGCCAGCGATCCCGACGTCCTCGCCATGACCGCCACCCCGATCCCGCGCACCCTCGCTCTCACCCTATACGGCGACCTTGACGTCTCCGTCATCGACGAGATGCCCCCCGGTCGCACACCCATCGTCACCCGCCGCACCACCGAAGAGCACGCCATCGAGGTCTGGGAGTTCGTCCGCAAGCAAGTGGCGCAAGGCCGACAGGCCTACCTCGTCTATCCCATCATCGAAGGCGGCAAAGACGACCAGCCCGAACTCGACTTCCCCCACGATGAAGAACCGCAACCCGAATCATCCGGCAAGCGCAAGCCCGTCAAAACAGAAAAACTCTTCGCCACCAAAACCAAGCTCCGCTCCGCCACCGAAATGTACGACGACCTCCGCACCGGCGCGCTCTCCGGCCTGCGCCTTGGCCTCCTCCACGGCCGTCTCAGCGCCGACGAGAAAGAAGTCACCATGGCCCGCTTCAACCGCGGCGAGATCGACGTTCTGGTCGCCACCACCGTCATCGAGGTCGGCGTCGATATAGCCAACGCCTCTGTCATGGTCATCGACCACGCCGAACGCTTTGGTCTCGCCCAGATGCACCAGC
>CAIZFH010000013.1 GCA_903932155.1 uncultured Granulicella sp.
GGAGAGCCAGGCCAATCTGAACCGCGCGGATGTCGAGGTCCAACTGGACCTGCGGACTCCGGTACTGGAGCGGACGTTCGACTCTGGATTTGTGAAGCGGCTGCTGCGCCACGATGTGAAGCACACGTTCCAGCCGGAGTTGACCTACCGCTATGTGAATGGGATCGACAATTTTTCCCAGGTGTTGCGTTTCGATTCGCTGGATGTGGCCAGCAACACCAACGAGCTTGAGTATGGCGCGACGCAACGTTTGTTTCTGCGCCGCAGTGGGACACGGCCGTGCCATGCGCCGGGTTCCCAGGCGGATGCCCTGGAGATACTGGGGGGCGGAGACAACGACGCGGTAGAGGACCCGGGGCAATCCACCACCAGAACAAACGACGCGCAGCCTGTGTGCGGGAACCGCGAGTGGATCAGCTGGCGGGTGGCGCAGAAGTATTTTTTCGATCCAAACTTCGGTGGTGCGGTGGTGAATGGGCGGCGCAACATCCTGACCACAACGCTGGATTTTTCCGCCATTGCATTTCTCACTGAGTCGAGGAATATCTCTCCTCTGGTGTCGCGGCTGCGTGTGCGTACGTCGGAGAAGACGGACGTGGAGTGGGACTTCGACTACGATACGGGAGCCAAGAAGTTTACGGCGAACAATATCTATGCGGATGTGCATCAAGGCAACGTGGTTGCCGGGGTGAGTTACGCGCGGCTGAATGCGCCGGGCCGCTCCTATGTGGCTGGTGTGGCTTCCAGCGTGGCGGACTTCAGCCAGATGCAGGTAAAGCTGGGATTGGTGCGGCCGAACATGGCTGGCTTTAGCGCGGCGGCCAATGCCGGAATCGACCTGTATCTGGGGACAGTGCAATACGGTGCGATCCAGACCTCGTACAACTGGAACTGTTGCGGGGTCAGCGTGGAGTATCGCAAGTACGAACTGGGGTCGGCGCGCAACGAAAACGTCTATCGGTTCAACTTCACGCTGGCGAATATCGGCAGCGCGGGCAATATTCGCCACTCGGACCAGGTGTTTTAGGGTGCTATTTGGGAAGACTGGCAACGGCAAGGGCAATAACGAAATGCGGGGGTCCCTCCACTCGCTCCCAACCCCAGCCAGCATGCTGGCCGGGGACCCCGTTTGCTCCGGTCGGGATGACGGACTGATGGGGTGGCGCGCCCGGTTGCGTGAGATAATCGGCATTGTGGTGAATGGAGTCAGGGCGTTGCGTAGAATCGCATGGATGGGTTGTCTGGCGGCGCTGTACTGCCAGGCCCAGGCGGGCGTCCAGATCGCCGTGCCGACGCCCACCGCGGCTGCCGCAATCCAGCCGGGTGTGAAGTTGACGGCGGAGATGGCGCGCCGTATCGAGGTGATGATCCGCACCAAGGCGTCGGTGACACCAGACGCTGTGATTGCCTTCAGCGTCCCAGCGCAGAGTGAAGTTCCCGGCTATAACCAGATCCTGGTGACGCTGACCGTAAGCGGCACGACCAGCAGACCCATGCCGTTCCTGCTGTCCAGCGACGGCAAGATACTGGCCCAGTTCAACAAATTCGATCTAAGCCAGGACCCGAAGGACATCGCGCCTGCCACGGGGCGCCCGGCGCGCGGCGGACCAGCCAATGCACCGGTGCTCATCGTAGGGTACGACGATCTGGAGTGTCCCTACTGCGCGAAGATGAATGCGGAGATCTTTCCCGCGATTCTGGACCGCTACAAGGACCAGATACGCGTCGTGTATCGCGACTTTCCTTTGGAAGAGATCCATCCATGGGCGATGCACGCAGCGGTCGATGCCAACTGCCTGGGCACGGCCAGCACGGCGGCGTACTGGAACTATATCGACTATGTGCATGCCCATGCCGATCAGATAGCGGGCACCGCGCAAACCACGGGAGCTGAGCCAACCCTGGCCAAGGCCAATCAGACGCTGGACGAACTGGCACTGCAAGAGGGTGCGCGGCAGAAGCTGGATGCGGCGGGGCTGGCGGCCTGCGTACAGAAGCAGGACGTGACCAACATGAAGGCGTCGGTGGCGCAGGCAGAGGCGGAGCCATTGCGCCTGAACTCCGCACCAGTGCTGTTTATCAACGGGGAGAAGGTGGATGGCGTGGTGCCGCTGGAGACGATCTACCGGATTATCGACGGGGCGCTGATTGCAGCAGGCCAGACGCCGCCTCCACCTCCACCGGCACCTGCCGTCAGCACGCCACCGGCAGCGCCGACTACGCAGCCCGCGCCGGCGGCGGCCAAGCCGGGGAGCTAACAGAACGACGCGGATGGTAGACAATGAAAGAGGCAGAGAACGGACTGATTGGAACGGATGCAAGACGGGGATGGAGCGATATGAGTAACTATTCAAGAATGGATGAGACGCAGCAGGCAGGGACAAGTGGAATAGAGCGCGCGATTCGCATAACGGCAGTAGGCCTGCTTGCAACTGCGCTTCTTGCGGTGGCGGGATGCAATCGCACCCATGGCGTCGATGTAGTAGCCACGGTGAATGGCCACGCCATTATGCGCGCCGATATGGAACGCATGTACGCGGCGCAGTTGGGCCAGACGGAAGCACAGCAGCCATCGCCGGAGCAGGCGGATTCGCTACGGTTGAGCGTGGTGCACGAGCTGATCGATGAAGAGATTGTGGGGCAGCGCGCGGCCAAGATGAACCTGACCGCGACCGGCGAAGAGGTGGATGCCAAGCTGGCAGAGATGAAGGCCCCCTACACCGAAGAGCAGTTCGCCGCGCAGATGAAGGCGACCAACCGCACCCTGGACGATGTGAAGCACGACCTGCGCCGTTCGTTGACCATCGATAAGCTGCTCAACAAGGAAATCAACTCCAAGGTGACGGTGTCGGACGCGGACGTCGCCAGCTACTACCAGCAGCATAAGGCGGAGTTCAACCTGATCGATACGCAGTACCACCTGGCCCAGATCGTGGTGACCAGCGTGCCCTCGCCGCAACCGGGCAACCTGCAGGGAAGCAAAGCGACCACCGACGCCGAGGCCAAGAAGAAGATTGAGGCGCTGAAGAACCGGCTGGACAGTGGCGAGGACTTTGGAACGATCGCGATGAATTTTTCCGAAGATCCGAATACGGCATCGAGCGGAGGCGACCGGGGATATGTTCAGGAGAGCCAGTTACGAAGCGATCCGACGGTGGGAGCGGCGATTCTGAAGCTGAAGCCCGGGCAGATGACCGATATCTTTCCGCTGATGGACGCGCAGAGTAAGAAGGCAGTAGGATACACAATCTATAAGCTGCTGGAGCGGGAGCCTGCTGGGCAGCGCGAAATTTCCGATCCCGAGGTACAACAGCATATTCGCCAACTGCTGCACGATGGGCGGTCGCAACTGCTGAAGAACGCGTTTTTCGAGTTTCTGCGCGACCAGGCGAAGGTGGAGAACTTCTTTGCCGAAGAGATTCTGAAGAACGACGCGAAGTAGGGCGGCACTAGTTGCAGCGGCGCAGCCTGAACAGTAGTTGACGGTAAATGCCCATCCAGATAGCGGCGTCGGCGTCGTTGAGGTTGAACCGTCGCAGCAGGCGGCGGAGTTGCTCCGGCTCGCTATTGGCGGGGTGGCGGCGCATATATCCGGATTTCTCCAGGGTCTCGTAGAGCAGCGTGGTCAGGCGTTCCAGGTCTGCGGCGGATGCGGGGGCCGCGGTTTCGGTTGGGGATGCAGCGACTGTGGCACCGCGCACCAGCTCATACAGACAGACTGCGACAGCCTGGCCGAGGTTCATGGAGAGATGGCGCTCGCCATCGCGCTGTTGCATGGGGATGGTGAGCAGCCAGTTGCAGTGGCTCAGCTCTTCGTTGCTCAGGCCGGTCTTCTCGGAGCCGAAGAGGAGCGCGATGTGGCCCGGGGTGCCTGTGCTGCGGCGCAGCTCCGCAAGGATGCGGGGCGCGGCTTCGGGCAGCGGAAGCAGGGGGTGTTGCAGGTCGCGCTCGCCAACGGCTGTGGTTCCGACAACCAGGGTGCAGTCTGCGATGGCCTCAGCGAGGCTGGGGCAGGCGACCGCACTGGTCAGGACTTCGGAGGCGTCCACCGCGGAGCGCGCGCTCTCGAAGGGCACGGGGTAGTCGTTGACGACACGCAGATGGCGCAGGCCGAAGTCGTGCATGGCACGGGCGGCTGCGCCAACGTTGTTGGGGTTGCGCGCGCGGACAAGGACGATATGGATGCGGTCAAGCTCTTCAGGGGTCAGCATCGTGTTCTATTGTAGGACGCGGCTGCGGTTCAAGGTGATGGGAGCTCGGTGGAAGAAAGGGACGGGCGATGAGGCCGGTGGATCTCGTCAGGGGCCTTCGACTCCACCTCCCGCGTTGAGGTAGCGGGAGGCTCCGCTCAGGATGACAGCTTCGAAATGTGCTTGCTTCAACTACACTTTTAGATTGCGGCGCTTATGGCAGATGACTTTGCTCAACTCGTGAAGCAGCAGGCCGACATTGTGCGCATTGTGGGCGATTACCTGAAGCTGCGCAAGACGGGCGCGCAGAACTACACCGGGCTGTGCCCCTTCCACAAGGAGAAGACGGGGTCGTTCAGCGTGAACGCGACGCATGGGTACTACTACTGCTTTGGCTGCCACGAGAAGGGCGATGTCTTCAACTTTGTGATGAAGATGGAGGGACTGAGCTTTCCGGAGGCAGTGCGCGCGGTAGCAACGAAAGCCGGCATTGCGTTGCCGAAGCGGGAGTTCAACACGCCAGAGGAGGCGCGGGAGTACGGGGAACAGGCTGGGCTGCGGCGGCAATTGATCGACCTGCACGAGGCTGCGACACAGTACTTCGAGACGCAGTTGAAGGCGCCGGAGGCAGCGCGGGCACGCGAATACCTGACCGGGCGCGGCGTGTCTGCGGAGACGATCAAGACGTTTCGCATTGGCTACGCGCCGGACGACTTCAACGCGATGCGCGACAAACTGAAGCCGCACTTTTCCGAGGAGGTGCTCCGCGCCAGCGGACTTTTCAGTTCGAAAGAAAAGAGCGATGACGGCCTGCCGACCGGCGATCTTTATGCACGCTTCCGCAAGCGGATTACATTTCCCATTGCCAACGAGGCGGGCAAGGTGATTGCGTTTACGGCGCGCGCGCTGGAGGCGACGGACGAGAAGGGCCGCGAGGTCGCGAAGTATCTGAACTCGCCGGAGACCTTGCTGTACACCAAGGGCAATGTGCTCTTCAACCTGGACAAGGCGAAGGGCGAGATGCGCAAGAGCGACTTTGCCGTGCTGGTGGAAGGGCAGATGGACTGTATCTCGGTGTATATGGCGGGAATTCGCAACGTGCTGGCGATCAGTGGCACGGCGTTTACGGAGACGCAGGTGCGGTTGCTGGGGCGGTTTACCAAGCGCGTGATCGTGAACTTCGATCCAGACACGGCGGGGGCGACGGCGGCGGAGAAGTCGATTGCGCTGCTGACGGAGGAGGATTTCGATGTGAAGTTGGTGACGCTGGAGGGCGGGCTCGACCCGGACCGGTTTGTGCGCGAGCAGGGGATTCAGGCGTACGGGGCTGCGCTGCGCGGGGCCAAGCGGCATTCGGATTACTTGATCGATCGCGCGCGGCAGTTGTTTCCGGGGCAATCGGCGGAGGCGAAGGTGAGTGCGATGAACTTTTTGCTGCCGCACATTCGGCGCATGGCCCACCCGATCCGTCGCAATCAGTTTGCGGAGGATGCGGCGAATAAGCTGGGCATCGACTCTGCGCTGATGCGGCAGGAGCTGAAGCAGGCGGCGGCGCAGCGGCTGGCCAGCGTTCCGGCACAGCGGAAGGAGACGCTGACGGAGACGGAGCGGATTCTGCTGCGTGCGCTGGTGCTGCCGGAGGGCGATCCTGCACGGATTCTGGCAGCCAGTGGATTGTCGGAGAACTCGGCGTGGATTGCGGACCTGGCCACGGCGGACCTGCTGGACACGCTGGCCAATGCGCCGGCGCCGTCGAACCCGCTGGACGCTGCCGGGACAGAAGAGGCGCGCGCCCAGTTGGCGCAGGCCCTGGAATACACACCGGCGAAGAACGAGCCTGAGCTGGCGAAGCAGGTGGAAGATGCGCTGCACAAGCTGGAAGGGCGGCGGCTGGAGCGGCGGCAACGCGAACTGCGTTCGCAGATTGCCGAGGCCGACCGCCGCGGCGACCAGGTGATGCTGACGCAACTGATCGCGGAAAAGCTGGATGTGGACCGCAGGTTGCGCGACCGTTAGATTGCTGTTGGCGGATCTTAGGTACCGCGTTCAACGCGATGGGGACTGGATATAATTGCCGGAATGGCGAGCCGGTTCGGTTATCTTGTGTGGGCGTTCAGAAAATCGCTGCTGGGTGGCGCGGACGCGATTGCATGCCCGGCGTGCGGAGCATCGGATGCAATTCTGGTGCGGCGCAAATACGGAGTGACCGCACTGCGGCAGTGCCGGAACTGCAACCTGCGGTATCGCACACCGAAGGATGATCCCCGCTCGGCGGAGAGCTTCTATGCCGACGAGGTCTACAAGCAGGGTTTTACCACCGACCTGCCGAGCGATGCTGAATTACAGGCTATGTTTGCCAATCAGTTTGCCGGGACGGAGAAGAATTTTTCGTATCGGATCGATGCGTTGCTTGCGGCAGGGTTGCATCCGGGAGCGCGGATTCTGGATTACGGCTGCTCCTGGGGATATGGAAGCTGGCAGATGCGGCAGGCTGGGTTTGAGGTGTTCTCGTATGAGATTGGCCAGGAACGCGCGCGCTATGCAAAGGAAAAGCTACAGTGCGTGATGGTGAGCGATCTGCATACGTTGGATGGCACGATGGACTGCTTCTTTTCGTCGCATGTGATCGAACACCTGGCAAACCCGAGGAGCCTGTTCGATGAGGCTGAGAGGGTACTGCGTCCGGGCGGTCTGTTTGTCTGCTACGCGCCCAACGGAGCGGTGGAGCGGGAGAAGAAGGATTATGGCGCGTACCACCAGAATTGGGGAATGGTGCATCCCCTGATGCTGACGCCGGAGTTTATGAAGGGCGAGGCGAACAGGCGGGGGTTTACGCGATGCGGTGTGTTTACCAGTCCCGTGCCAAGCAGCGATATCGAAGCGCTGCGCGAGGGCTGCCAATATGGGGACGAGCTGCTGATGATAGGACGAGTGCCCCAATGACCGCCATGCCGAACAGATGGATCCACCATGGATAGTCAGACCAAGCGCCGCCTGTTGCTGGGCTTCGCCTCAAACTGGGTGGGCAAGCTGTCCAGCACGATGATCCAACTTGTGCAGGTCCCTATTTTTTTCCATTACTGGGCGACCAATGTATACGGCGACTGGCTGATTCTCAACACGGTCCCCACCTATCTTGCATTCTCCAGTATTGGTTTTGGCAATGTGGCCTCCAACGAGATGACGATGCTGAACTCTGCCGGCGACCGCGAGGGGGCGTTGCGCGTGTTTCAAAGCTGCTGGTGGCTGATCGCGTTGATCTGTGCGGCAGTGGGAGCTCTACTGGCACCGGTGCTGTATCTGGTACCCGCCGCGCGTCTGCTCAACATCCATGATGTGAGCTGGTCGGACACCAAGTGGATCATTTTATTCCTGGGGCTTTCTGTTCTGCTGGGGCAACTAGAGCAGTTGATGAGCGCGGCGTACACGTGCGTGGCGCGTTACCCCTACGGGACATTCGTAAAAAACATGATTGTGCTGGCCGCCTTTGCAGCAATGATGGTTCCGGTAATGATGGGTTATGGTCCACGCACAGCCGCGTTGGTGTTCGCCGTGGCCAACGGCATTGGGACTGTGCTGTTTGGGCTGTTTGTGCGCAAGGACATTCCGTGGATGGAGTTCGGGTGGAAGCATGCGCGCTTCAGCGAGGTACGGCGTTTGACGCCACTGGCCATCGCATTCATGGGATTTCCCCTCGGTCAGGCATTCAACCAGGGGGGAACGCTGCTGGCCGTAGGCTACGCGCTGGGATCGGTGGACGTGGCGATCTTCGCCAGCGCGCGCACCGTCTCCCGGGTTGCTCTACAGATGGTGCAGATGGTGAACAACACGGTTTGGCCGGAGCTTTCGCTGGCCTACGGTGCAAAGAATATAGACCTGCTGCGCAACCTGCACCGGCGGGCCTGCCAGACGGCCTTGATTCTTTCTACGTTCATTGTGCTATGCATGATGACATTCGGCCCCTGGTTTCTACACCACTGGACGGGCGGGCATGTTCCGCCCAGCCAGGGGCTGTTGAGCATCCTGCTTCTGGTGGTGGTGGTCTACTCTCTGTGGTCGACCAGTTCGACGCTATCCCTGGCTACCAATCAACACCAGCGGCTAGCCGCCTGGTATATCTTGGGCACCGGCGTCACGGTGCTGTTCACATACCTGCTGGCCGTCCGGTACGGGCTGTATGGAGCCGCAGCATCGCTCATGATCTCTGAAGTCCTTATGAACCTGTATGTTCTGCCGGTCTCGCTGCGCATTGCGCACGACACGTTTCCAGCGTTCATGGCGAGTATGCTGCACTACCCGGCGTCGCTGCGGCCTGGGGTGTTGCTGGCGCGGTTGCGGCGGGGGAAAGACCAGTCAGAATCTACCCCGCCATGAGTCATTTTTCGCCTTAGGTTCATCTAAAGTTGTGGTAGGCTAGTATCAGTTGGGGACGTGCGCCTTTGAATGCCCAGATCCGCCAAGAGGCGATCGGGCTTGCCACCGCGGTCCATACCGCATCAAACTCCCCAGCGATCACGCAACAACCAAGGGACATTTCCGCCTGGAGCACCGACGGCCCCACAATCATTCCTCCGCAGGAGCGCGCATAGCCGTGGCTGAAGAAATCGAAAAGATCGAAAAGATCGACAAATTTGAAGATGAGCTGGCAAAGCTCATCGACACCGGGAAAGAGAAGGGCTACCTCACGTTTGGCGAGGTGAACGACCTGCTACCCGGCGACATCACGTCTCCCGACGAGTTGGACGACCTGATGACGACCATCAACACCCAGGGCATCGATGTGCTCTCGGGCGATGGGCGCATGGGCGCGGACCGCGACAAGTACGAGCCGGAGGCGGGCGAAGAGTCCGACGACGTGGAGCTGGACCTTTCTCCGGGAACGCTGGAGAAGACAAACGACCCGGTGCGCATGTACCTGCGCGAGATGGGCACCGTCCCGCTGCTGACGCGCGAGGGCGAGGTAGAGATTGCCAAGCGCATCGAACGGGGACAGAACCGTGTGATGAAGGCCATCTCGCGGTCGCCGATTGTGATCCACGAGATTGTGGGACTGGGCGAGGACCTGCGGCGCGGCGTGCGCAATATCAAGGAAGTAGTCACCTTCGACGAAGAGGAGCTGACGGAAGAGATTCTGCAGGCCCGCGTGCATGCCACGGTCAGCCGCATTGACGTGATTGTGAAGCACCAGAAGAAGGTGCAGGCGTTCTCCGAGAAGGCTGCGGCCCACACTGGAAAAGAGACCAAAGCCAAGGTGCGCGAGCTGCGCAAGATTCGCTGGCTGCTGGGCCGCGAACACGTCTACATCAACCGCATCATTCGCGAGTTCAAGTACACGAACTCGGAGAAGAAGCGACTGCTGGATAAGGTCAACAAGACGGTGGACGCGATGCGGACGCTTGAGCGACAGATCAAGTCGTTGGAAGCCAAGCATGAGGCGTCGAAGTCCGAAGAGCTGCGCAAGGAGTACCGGCGTCAGCAGAAGAACTGTCGTATCGATCTGGAGCGCATCGAGAAGGACGCCGGCATCCCCATTGGGGACCTGAAGCGCACGCAGCGGGAGATGATCCAGGGCGACATGGACGCGGAGCGGGCCAAGCGTGAGCTGATTGAAGCCAATCTGCGGCTGGTGGTCTCCATTGCGAAGAAGTACACGAACCGCGGTCTACAGTTCCTCGACCTGATCCAGGAGGGCAATATCGGGTTGATGAAGGCGGTGGACAAGTTTGAGTATCGCCGCGGCTACAAGTTCTCCACCTACGCGACGTGGTGGATCCGGCAGGCGATTACGCGCGCGATTGCAGACCAGGCAAGGACGATCCGCATTCCGGTACACATGATCGAGACGATCAACAAGCTGATCCGGACAAGTCGGCAACTGGTGCAGGAGCTTGGGCGCGAGGCTTCGTCGGAAGAGATTGCCAAGCGCATGGATATTCCGGTGGCCAAGGTGCGCAAGGTGCTGAAGATCGCGCAGGAGCCCATCTCGTTGGAGACGCCGATCGGCGAAGAGGAAGACTCGCACCTTGGGGACTTCATCGAAGACCGCATGGCGGTGAGCCCGGCGGACGCGGTGATCGCGGTGAACCTGAAGGAGTACACCAGCCAGGTGCTGCGCACGCTGACACCGCGCGAAGAGCGCGTGATCAAGATGCGCTTCGGACTGGAAGACGGATCGGAACACACGCTGGAGGAGGTTGGGCAGAGCTTCCAGGTGACGCGTGAGCGCATTCGGCAGATCGAAGCCAAGGCGTTGCGCAAGCTGCGTCACCCCAGCCGCAGCCGCAAGCTGAAGGCGTTTGTGGATGGCGTCAAGGACATCTAAACGCAATTATGCATTCGTGGGAAATAGGGGCAGCCAACGGATCGACGTGGTTGCCCCTATTTATTTTTGGTGCAAGGAGATGTTCGAGCAGTGAAGGGATTACTCTTTCTGCATGACGGCGAGCTCGCTTCCGGCGGGGTCTGTGAAGTGAAATCGGCGACCGCCGGGGAAGGAGAAGATGGGCAGCGTGATGTGGCCGCCGGCAGCTATGATTTTCTTCTCCATTGCTTCGAGGTCTTCGGTGTCGATGACGGCCAGCGGGAATTTGCTGCGGCCTTCGGCTGCGCTTGCGCCGTTGAGTCCGCCGTCCAGGCCTGAGTTGGAGAAGGCGGCGTAGTCGGGGCCGAAGTCCTGGAAGCTCCAGTCGAAGAGGGAGTGGTAGAACTGCTTGCAGGCCGCGACGTTGTTGGAGGGCAGCTCGAGATAAACGATGGGTGATTTTGGCATAGGAATCTCCTGAATATAGGATGCCGCTTGAACCCCATCCGCGCCGTGGTTTGCGGAGCAGGTAGAGGCCGGCCGATCCAGCCTCGCGAGGTACAGGGAAAACGTATCACAATCGATTCGCTTGGCGGCAGTTCAGGGACTGCTCTGCGATAATCGAGGCAACGAAGGGGGCAGAAGGTGAAGCTAGGTGAAGCGCAGGAAGATGCTCTCGATGCGACCCGCATGCACACCCTGCTTCGCCGCTTCTTTCCGTTCTACTGCGCGCTGGCCGCGCTGGCCACCTTCGGCTACGCTCTCTACGACAACTATCAGATTGACGGCGATGCGGTTGCCTACATGGACATCGCGGACAACCTGCGCGCGCACCACTGGGCAGGCATCGTCAATGGCTACTGGCACCCGATGTATCCGGCGCTGCTGGCGCTGGGGCACACTCTGTTCCGTGCGAGCCTGACGACTGAGTTGCAGGCGTACTACTTCGTCAACTTCGGGATATTTCTGCTGGGGATAGTTGCGGTCGTGTGTTTTACAGACGCGCTCTCAGGTTCGAGGTCCGAGGTTCGAGGTTCGAGTTATCTGCTGGACCGCACGATGCTGCGGTACCTGGGCGTGGCGCTGCTGGTGATTGCGAGCCAGCGGGAGCTTTCGCTGGGCAAGATCCGCCCCGACGCGCTGCTACAGGCGTTCCTGCTGCTGGCGATGGCAGCGCTGCTGCGGCAGCTGGCGACAGGCCTGCTGCGCTACGCCGCGTGTATGGGCGTGGCTTTGGGATGCGCCTATCTGACCAAGTCGTTCGCGTTCGTCTTCGCGATTCTCTGCATCCTGGCGCTGTTGGTGTTTCGCCGCTTCTGGCTCGGGCACGGAGTCAAACGAATTGTTCCCGCAGGGCTGGTGGCCTTCGTGTGCTTTGCGGTTGTGGCCGGACCGTATGTCGCCGCGCTCTCGATGCAGCGAGGCCGTTTCGACTTTGGCGACTCCGGCGCGCTGAACTACGCGTGGTATGTGGGCGGTACCGAAAAAATGCACCTGCAGCCAACCCAGACCGGGCAGTTCGGCTCCTCCGAGGTCTATCTGAAGCATCCGGAGAAGGAGCTGCTGCACGCGCCGCTCATCCTCAGCTATGCCGAGATGCCCTATGGAACTTACCCGGACTGGTTCGACACGGGGTACTGGAACGACCAGATCAAGCCGCACTTCAGATTGCGCGACGATCTTCCCCGCTTCGCGCGCAATTGCGTGTTAGTGCTTCGTTACCTGTTCAACCATCCCGATGGGCTGATCCTGCTGACGATGCTGCTTGTCTTCGGTGCACGCGTCAGCATGCGGTGGAGGCCGGACAAAACTGGGGGCAACACCTTCTGGGTTGTACCGCTGCTGCTGGGCGTTGGCATCTGGGGCATCTATGCACTGGTCAACACGGAAGAGCGCTATGTCACGGTGGCGTATTTCAGCATCCTACTGACGATCTTTGCCGCGCTGCGCCTGCCCGATGCGCCGAGCGAAACGGATTCGGGTGATACTCGCTTCGCGTCTGGAAGGCTTCCCTTCACCGCGTCTGCCCTGATTGTGCTGCTGGCACTGCTGGCCACGGGCGAGAGCCTGCGCACGGTCTTTGAAGACCGGCGTCAGCTCTCCATCCGAGGCTATCCGGGCGGATGGTACTCGCCCAACATGGTGCATGTGGCGGACAGCCTGCAATCCCTGGGTGTGCATGCAGGAGATAGTGTTGCCTGCGTTGGCACCATGGCCTGCCTTAACGACCCATACTGGGCGCGGCTGACTGGGGTGCGTATTCTTACCGAGATCTACGATCCCGAAACGCCTGTCTATCCCTTCCTTGCCGCCCTACCGAACCGCGACCAGGCGATAGGCGTTGTGCGCGGTCAGGGAGCGAAGATGCTGGTTGCGGACTTCGGAAATTTCCGCGTTAGCGACAGCGATCCCGCGTTCCGCAACTGGCAACAACTGGGCGGCACAACTTTTTATGCGGTGCCGCTGAATTGACAGAGGGACTCGCTCTATCGCACTATGTTTTTGAATTGATAGTCTCTGACTCAAAGCACGCGCAAACAAGCGACACCTCGAGGCGGCTATGTGATCTTATGCTGGCTTGCTTGCCTCAGACTCTCGCGCCAAGCAGAAACATCTCTGCTACTTGGTGTGCCGCGCACATCAATAGCCGAAAATCCGCTTTGTATTGGGTAAGCCACTCAAAGAAGCAGATCGAGGTCTTTTTGCGAAGCGAGGACACCTCTGAAATTTGCAACTTAATTCAAGGTAAATTGCCACCTGGTGTGAACCTAAGGCAGCGCCCTCATCCCCGAAAGGGTATTGCGAAATCCACCCCGCTGTTCTTCTTCGTCCAGGCCGAAGATCAGGCACGCAATATGGGGCCGCTTCTTGACTTGTTGACATCAACCGAATTCGCCCCAAAGTCTGCGAGCCGCAAATCGACTCCTTCGTACTGGGTGCCTAATTCAGAGAAGGAAGACGCCGATTTCGATGCAAGGGAGGAAGGCCACAGGGTCAAAATCACGGTTAATAAATATGAACGGGACCCCAAGAATCGCAAAAGATGCATCAAGCACTACGGCCCAATTTGTTCTGTCTGCGGGTTCGATTTTTCAGTGACCTATGGCGATATAGGAAGTGGTTATATTCACGTTCACCACTTGACCCTGCTATCAGCGCACGGTGGAAAAGCACTAAAAATAGATCCAATCAAAGACCTCCGACCTGTTTGCCCAAATTGCCATGAGATGCTTCATCGGGCTAATCCTCCATATTCCATCGACCGACTCAAGAGATTCCTCGCTGCGGCTAAGTCGAAATCCTGAACTCCCGCTCAAATACCAACGCTCCCTCCGAAGATGCAGTCAGCGCCGAAACTCCGCATGCCCCTCACCGCAATTGCCGCTGCATCATCAACAAACGCAGCCAACAACAGCCTGCAACGGACAACTTTGCTACCATTCTCCCCATGGCCGATCTCGATCTAACGATACTGATGCCGTGTTTGAACGAGGCCGAGACACTGGCAAGCTGCGTTCGCCAGGCGGTTGCGGCGATTGCAGCCAGCGGCGTGACGGGCGAGGTTGTGGTGGCGGACAACGGGTCGACCGACGGCTCGCAGGAGATTGCCCGCGCTGAGGGCGCGCGTGTGGTGGACGTTGCTACGCGAGGCTATGGAGCGGCGCTGATCGGCGGCATCGAAGCAGCGCGGGGCAAGTATGTGATGATGGCGGACGCCGACTCCAGCTACCACTTTGAACATCTGCCGCGCTTCCTGCCCAAGCTGAACGAGGGATACGACCTGGTGATGGGCAATCGCTTTGCCGGCACCATTGAGCGCGGAGCGATGCCGCCGTTGCACAAGTATCTGGGGAATCCTATTCTGTCGGCTGCGGGGAGGATATTTTTCTCCATCCCGGTGCGCGACTTTCACTGCGGGTTGCGCGCGTTCCGGAGGGATGCGATCCTGGCGCTGAATTTGCGAACAACGGGGATGGAGTTTGCGTCGGAGATGGTGGTGAAGAGCTCACTGGCCGGGCTGCGCATGACCGAGGTGCCGACCACGCTCTCGCCCGATGGCCGCTCGCGTCCGCCGCATCTTCGCTCGTGGCGCGACGGTTGGCGACACCTGAGATTTCTGTTGCTGTACAGCCCGCGCTGGCTCTTCTTCTACCCCGGAGTGATCGCATTTGTGGTGGGAGTGGTGCTGTCGGCCGCGCTGCTGCCCGGGCCGCTGCGGGTGGGTGCGTACAACTTCGACGTAGACACGCTGACCTACGCGCTGGGAATGGTTCTGATCGGGGCACACATCATGGTGTTTGCGGTGTCGGCCAAGGTATTCGGAGTGCAGGCTGGATTTCTCCCGGTGAACCCGCGCCAGGAGCGTCTGTTCAAGGTGATTACACTGGAGCGGGGACTGCTGGCGGGCTTCCTGCTGCTGTTACTGGGCGCGGGAATCCTGGGCTATGCGCTTTATCTATGGCACGCGGCGGGTTTTGGAGAGTTGTCCGCGACGCGTATGCTGCGGCTGACGCTGCCCTCGGCCACCCTGTTGATGCTGGGTGTGGAGGTGATCTTCTCCAGCTTCTTTCTGAGTTTACTGGGGTTGAACCGGCGGTAAGGATATGTATTGCAGTGTACACTATTATCGTGTACACTATCACAGTGAAGAACATTACCCTCAGTGCGGACGAGAACCTGATTGAGCAGGCTCGCAAGGCCGCGGCGGACCAGAACACCACGCTGAATGAAGCCTTTCGCGAATGGCTGGAGCAATACTCCGGCCGCGCCCGCTGGTTACTGGAGTACGACGCGATGATGGAAGGACTGAAGCACATCAAAGGGGACCGCAAGTACATGCGGGACGAGTTGAATGAGCGGTAAGGCCTTTCTCGACAGCAATATCTTTATCTACTCGGTCGACCAGCGCGAACCCATAAAGCAGTCCATCGCCAACAATCTCATCCGCGGCCTTGTAGTCGAAGGCGAGGCTGTAATCAGTTATCAGGTCATGCAGGAGTTCTTCAACTGGGCTCTCAACAAGAGCCCTATCAAGATGACGGCAGATGAGGCCCAGCACTACCTGGTCACCACCTTTCGCCCGCTCCAGATAGTTCGACCATCCACAGCCCTGATCTCCGACGCCATACGAATCCATCAGCGCTACCGTCTCAGTTGGTTTGACAGCCTCATCATCTCCGCTGCGCAACACGGCGGTTGCGAGACTCTCTACTCGGAGGACCTGCAGCACGGGCAGCAGTTCGGAACTGTGACGGTTCACAATCCATTTCTATAGTTGGCGAGGCTAGCCGGCGCGGCGGTCTTCGAAGAGTTCGTCGAGCATTTCGCTGAGGGTACCTGCGCGGGTTCGCATGGCGTCCTCGGAGCGGTCCATGCCGCCTGCCAGCGCATCGTAGCGCGCGCGCAGGGAGAGCAGTTCGTCCGCGATGTTGAGCGCGGACAGCACCGCGACACGCAGCGAATCTGCGGTGCCGCCGTGGGCCGCGACGGCGCGCATCTTGCCGTCTACCAGAGAGGCTAGCTGCTGGATGTACTCGGCGTCGGTGCCGCGCAGGTTGTAGATCTGGTCGTAGATGTCGACGCTTACCGCCTCGGGGATGGCAGTCGCGTTGGGGATTGTGGAGGCATCGCCCGTTGAAGGTTGGCCTTCCAGGTCAGTTTCATCCTGTTTAGGGTTGCATTCGGTCACGTTTGTCTCCTCTCCCGATGGGGTAAAGCCTCGAACGTGAAGCTTTCGCTTTGCAGCGGAAAACTACAACAACTCGTCAATCTGGTGCATCATCTGCTCGACGCGCTGGCGCACGGCTTCGCGCTCCTGCACAAGCACGGCGACCTGGCTCTCGATGGCCTCTTTCTCGCTCATAGCAGCCTGTGCTTTGCTGTGGGCAGCTTCTGCCTTGCTCTGCGCAGCATCAGCCTGGCTCTGGACGGAGGCGAACTGGCTTTGGGCAGCCTCCACCTTGCTATGGGCTGCAGCGATCTGGGTCTGGGCTTCCTCTGCCTGTTCGGCGAGCTGACGGCGCAACGACACGACCTCCGCCTCTGCTGCGGCACGCGATTCGCGCTCACGCTTTACCACCTCGACTGCCCGCAGCACCTTCTGCTCGAGCGCCTGAAACTCATCCACACTGACACCACTGACGACGGAACTCATATGTGGCAAGTATAGAGCGGATTGAGGAGGATTCGGCCTTTTGGCGACTGTGCAAAACGGGGTCCTATTAAAAAGCGGGCAAGAAGAAGCGTACAGGTTACGGCTAGGTTCGGATGGCTCCGCCAAGGGCAGTGAGGGTTGCGATGAGTCTTGCGGACCACTCGGACAACTCGTCTTCGCGCAGGGTGCGCTGATTGGACTGGAAGACGCAGCGCAGAAGGAGCGCGTACTTCCCTGCTGAAGCGGAGCCAGCCTTTGTGTCGCGGAATATCTCGACCGGGACGAGGCGGGTGAGTTCGGGGAGGTCGAGGGCGTGGACGGCATCGGCGATGGTGCGCCAGGGGACGGCGTCGGCGAAGGTGAAGGAGAAGTCGCGCTCGACGGCCTGGAAGCGGGAGAGTTCGCGCGCGGTGGCGCGGCGCAGAGGCAGGCGGTAGACGGCATCGAGGTCTAGTACAGCGAGGAAGACGGGCTGGCGCAGCTTGCGCGTCTCGCGCTGAGAGGCGGCCAGTTCGCCGAAGCAGGCGATGGGCGCGCCGTTGAGCAAAGCGGTGGAGCTGCGTCCCGGCTCGAGCCACGCGGGCGCATCGGACACGAAGGTGAGCGCGGAGGCGGCGCTGGTGGAGAGCGCTTCCGGCGAAACGGCAAAGAGAGAAAGCAGCGATTCGATGACGCCCTTGAGCTCGAAGACGGCGGCGTCTTTGGCGCTATGCAGAGGCATGGGCGGCATGTCGCCGGTGAGGCCGAGGGCGAGGCTGGGCAACTCGACGACTTGTTCGGCTGAGCCGTTGAAGAGGTAGCCCTGTTCGAAGAGGCGGACCTCGCGCACGTCGCGGTTGAGGTTGTGGGCGAGCATGGTGAGCATTCCCGGAGCGAGCGATGGGCGCAGCAGACGGGCCTCGTCGGAGAGTGGGTTCTCCAGCGCGACAAGGCCGTGTGCAGCTTGCTGATTTACACCCAGGTAGGTCGCGCCATCGGCTTCGGATGCGAAGGAGCTGGAGATGGCCTCGGAGTAGCCGAGAGCAAGCAGGCGAGTGCGGACGGCGGATTCAGCGGCGGCGAGTGGGTGCGCGGTGACCGGTAGAGCCGTGGGCAGTGTGTTGGCGAAGCGGTTGTATCCGTAGACGCGGGCGACCTCTTCGACGAGGTCGATCTCGCGCTCGAGGTCGAGCCGCCAGGAGGGAAGCTGGACGGAAAAAGTTGCCGGTTGCAGGTTGTTGGTTGGAGATTCGGAGAGAGTGCATCCGAGAGCGGTGAGGTACTGACGGACCAGATTGGCAGTGAGAGCTGAATGGTTGGGCTGGTCGTCCAGCGTAGCGCCGAGGTGGCGCTGAACTTGAGCCATTGAGAGCGCGATGGGCGGGCGATTGGCCGTGCGCGCGGCTACCGATGGGATGACCACGTCGATGAGTTTTCCCTCGGGCGCGCCGCCGGATTGAAGGATGAGCTTTGCGACCAGCGCGTTGGCAGTTGCACAGGCGTTGAGGTCGGCGCCGCGTTCGAAGCGGTGCGATGCGTCGGTGTGCAGTCCATGGCGGCGGGCGCTGCGGCGGACGCTGGCGGGGTCGAACCAGGCAGCCTCGACGAGAATGTTTTTGGTCTCGGCCGTGATCATGGAGTCCCAGCCGCCCATGACTCCGGCCAGGCCCTGCGCGCGGGAGTGGTCGGCGACGACCAGATCGTCGGGTTCCAGCGTGCGCTCCGAGCCATCGAGGAGCTTGACCCGTTCTCCCTTGCGCGCGAGGCGGACGATGATTCCGCCGTCCAGCTTGTCCAGGTCGTAGGCGTGGTTGGGATGGCCCATGCCCTGCAAGACGAAGTTGGTTGCGTCGACCGCGTTGGATATCGGCTTGAGTCCTAGCAGAGCGAAGAACTCGGCGACCTGGCCGGTGGAAGGCGCAATGGTGATGTTGCGCAGCACCTGCGCGGTGAAGCGACCGCAGAGGTTCTGGGCTTCGGGTGCAATCTGCACGGAGAAGGGCTGCGAGGCTGGCGATGCGGCGGGGAGTGCGGTATCCAGTGGGACGAGCGGGAGGTTGTAGATGGTGGCGGCCTCGCGCGCGACGCCGTAGTGGTTCATGGCGTCGACGCGGTTGGTGGTGATGTCCATCTCGAAGAGGTGGCCGTTACCGGGGCCGAGGTCGTGGATGCCTTCGACCGCGATTCCGCGCAGGGTGAGATCTTCGGCGAGTTGGCGGTCGTCCACCGGGATGTCGGGGACAAACGAGCGGAGCCACTTGGTTAGGATATTCATGCGAACTGCTCCAGGAATCGCATGTCGCCGCTGTAGAAGTGGCCAATGTCGGAGATGCCGTGCTGGACCATGGCGATGCGTTCGACGCCCATGCCGAAGGCGAAGCCGGTGATCTTGGCAGGGTTGTAGGCGTCGTCTGCAGGATTGAGCTTGCGACGGGCTTCCGTGACACTGGCGAAGACGGTGGGATCGACCATGCCACAGCCGAGGAGTTCGATCCAGCCGGATTGCTTGCACTTGCGGCAGCCGGCACCGGAGCAGAAGATGCAGGAGATCTGAACGTCGGCGCTGGGCTCGGTGAAGGGGAAGAAGCTGGGGAAGAAGCGCGTCTTGACGCTGGAGCCGAAGAGCGCCTTCATGGCGTGGTCGAGCGTTCCCTTCAGGTCGGAGAAGGTGATGTTGGTGTCGACGCAGAGGCCTTCTACTTGATGGAATACAGGTGAGTGGGTGGCATCGGCGGCGTCGTTACGGTGTACCTTGCCGGGAACTACGATGCGGATGGGCGGCGCGCAGGCGATCATGCTGCGAATCTGGACGGGCGACGTGTGAGTGCGCATCAGCAGTCGGTCGCGCGAGGGCTTTGCCTGCTGATCGGCCAGCACCAGCGTGTCCTGCGTATCGCGCGCGGGGTGGTTGGGCGGGAAGTTGAGCGCCTCGAAGTTGTAGAAATCGGATTCCACCTGCGGGCCCAGCGCCGTGGAGTAGCCGAGATGATGGAAGACGGCGACGATCTCGTTCATCGTCTTCAGCAGCGGATGGGGAATGCCGGGTGCACGGACGCCGCCGGGCAGCGTGATGTCTACGCGTTCTTCACCCTCTAGTACCTTCTGAATCCTTAAGCTGACGCTGGTCAAGACCTCTTCAATCTGCTGCTTGAGCTGGTTGAAGCGGATGCCTAATGGCTTGCGCGCGTCGGTGGGCCCGGACTTGAGCCATGCCTCACTAATAAGCTTCAGGCGACCCTGCTTGCGACCGAGCCAACGCAGACGGAAGGCTTCTGCATCGCGCATAGAGTCAGCTTCACTGCGAACCTCTTCAGCGAGCGTGGCGAACGCGGCATCGAGAGAGGGTTCGTCGTAACTGAGGAGTTGGGGGATGGCTTCGTTCATGAAGATTTTAGGCAGAGATTGGCATTCGGGCGACGCGGGTTGTGGGTTCGGGGACAGGATCACCGTCGCGGAGGAGCCCTTCAATATGGAACTCGATGCCTTCGCGGATGAGCTGTTCGGTGGCATCGAAGGTTGGACCGGCGACACCGAGACCTGGAAGGTCGGGCGCGTAGGAGCTCCAGCCGGTGGACGTTTTCTCGAAGATGGCGGCGTACTCTTTCATGGCTTGATTCTTAGTGTATCGCGGCGCTAACGCAGGAGCGCGGAGAGGACGATGACGAGGACGACCAATCCTAGCTGGAGGCTGCGCTTGTCGGTGATGGCGTATACGACGGGGTCCTCGTCCAGCTCGCCACGGGA
>CAIZFH010000014.1 GCA_903932155.1 uncultured Granulicella sp.
GGGGGCTAGCCTTCTGATTCAGACAAACGCCCGCCGTTTTGTAAACCCAGTCAAGCGCTACCTTGACAGCGTTCCCACACGTTACCGAGGGTTCCGACGCGAACGCCAGCAAAAAGGTCGCTGGTATCGCGACGAAGGCTTCGATGTTCGGGACATTCATCCGCTCGAACTGGACGTTGTGCTGTTGACCATTCTTCGCGCTGCCGCTGACTTGATTAGCAAGCCCAATGTTCAGCGAGATATCGACAGCCCGACCTGGTCATCACTCAGTCCGATTCTCGGGCAATACCGCAATCAGATCTTAGTGGATGAGGCAACCGACTTCTCGCCAATTCAGCTCGCCTGCATGGCGGCCCTGACGCATCCACGACTGCGGTCATTTTTCGCATGCGGCGATTTCAATCAGCGTCTAACTACCTGGGGCGCGCGATCCACTGACGAATTAAAGTGGGTCTATGCCGACTTTGACATTAGAGAGATCACGGTCTGCTATAGGCAAAGCAAGCAACTAAATGACTTGGCTCGTGCCATGATTGGCGCAGTTGGTGGCACAGAAAATCAAAGCAGCATGCCTCCGCACATGGATAGCCAGGGCGTTTCACCCGCCTTGGTGGAAAACGCAGCCGAGACATCCGTCGTCGTATGCTGGCTGGCCGATCGAATCCGTGAAATTGAACGATTTGTCGGTCAACTGCCTTCGACTGCCATATTCGTCAACTCAGAAAACGAGGTGGCAACGCTGGCCGAAGCATTGAATGCAGCCATGACTGAGCATAACATTCAGGTCATCGCTTGCCACGAGGGACAGTCTGTTGGGCAAGAGAGCAATGTGCGCGTGTTCGACGTTCAGCACATCAAGGGCCTGGAATTTGAGGCTGTATTCTTTATCGGCATCGATCAACTGGCATCACTGCATCCGGCGCTCTTCGACAAATATTTGTATGTGGGCACAACACGAGCCGCAAATTATCTTGGCGTGACCTGTGTTAGGGCACTGCCACCGGCCATCGAAAGCCTGCGCGCTCATTTTGGGCAAGATTGGAAAGCGCCGGTGAAGGAACATTAAGAGTCGAGCGACGCTGCCGGAACGTGCCGGCAATTTCACAACTCAGGCCACCTTGCATGTCTGGAATGCAGCAGGCCACCCACCATGCTTGTCGATGACCGCATCAATCTTGGCCATCAGCCGGATGGTTTCGGACAGTGCGACAATGATCTTCTGGTAGTGGGTGATGTCGTTCTTGGAAAGCACGCGACCCTTGCGGTCCTTGAGCCACTTTTCGCAAACCTGGTAGCCGCCGACCTGGAACCCCCACACAGCCCGGGGCACGTCGCCGAAATACTGCGTGGCGTTGACCCACACGCGTTGGTCGGCGTCCGTGTAAATCACCTTTTCAACAACGCAGTCGCCCTTGACCGGCCACGTGGTCAGGAAGTCACCGAGCTTCGGCGACTTCATAAGATGCAGGCCCGTCAGCTCCGAGCCCAAGGCCGCAAGCGCCCGGAAGAGCTTCACGTCGGCTGTCAGCGGCAGACGCGGGAAGTCGATCTTGAGGAACTCCAAATAGCGGGTGCGGTACGTCGGCGAGTGCAAGACAGCGTACATGTAATTGAAAATGTCCTCGGGCGTTACGCCCTTCGGCAAACCATGAGGCCCTTCCTGCAGAACGTTGAGTCTTTCCGCAAAAGCTTTCAGGAACTCGGGACTGATGTTCGGACGGAGTCCGGAAAATGCGTCAAGTTCGTCGGCAGAGGGATAGAGGTATA
>CAIZFH010000015.1 GCA_903932155.1 uncultured Granulicella sp.
CAGTTGCAATAGAATGAGCGGCGGCAGCGTCCATTTTGGACCCTGCCGCTCTCTTTGTTTATCAATCAGTTAGTAGCTAACACATAGACTCTCGCTTGAAGAGTTAGAATCCTGTTGCCCAGGCCTTCGTTTCGGGATACAAAAGGGATTGCCGGGTTTGTCTGGCCTTTATCCGGTTATCCTCGACATTCAGGAGAGTCCTTCCATGGCGGGTGCAGTCCAGCAGATGATGCGTGAGGTGATGGATATTCGCCAGGCGGCGGAGTATCTGGGAATCAGCGGCGACACTCTCTACCGCTACGCCTCCGAAGGTTTTATCCCCGCCTTCAAACTGGGTAACCGCTGGCGCTTCAAGCGCAGCCTGCTCGACGCCTGGATGGTACGCATGAGCGGCCCCAAAGCCGCGTCCAACGTCTCCGTGATGCCGCGCGAGAAGAAGCCCGTCGGGCGAGCAAGATAAAGACAGTGACAAGTTGGTAGTTGTTAGTGAGTAGTTTCTTACTTGCTCATTTGCGTAATTACTAACGAATATCCACTACCCACTGTTCTTCAGCGTAAATAGCGTAATCTCAGGCGGGCAGTTCAGCCGGAACGGCACGCCCACCGTCCCGATCCCTCGGTTCACATAGAGCTGCATTCCGCCCAACTGATACATCCCCTGAACGTATTTTTTTGCACCGTATACGCGATGCAGCGCTCCCACAATCGGCAGCCGCACCTGCCCGCCGTGGGAGTGCCCCGACAGCATCACATCCACCACCGCATCGTACCCGTGAGCCAGCACGTTGTCGGCGTAGTCGGGTGCATGGCATAGCAGGATGACGGGCCCATCGGCATTTACCGGTATGGTCTGTTGCAGGTTGGGCACATTGGATAGGGGATCAGCCAGACCTGCCAACCAAAGCCGCTGTCCATTCCGTTCAATCGCGACGTTTTGATTGAACAGCATTGGAATCGACGCCGACGCCAGCCCCGCACGTATCAGCGGAGGCCCCAGCAAGGAGTCGTGGTTCCCCATCACCGCGTAGCGCAGCGGACAGGCCAGCCCGCGCAGCTTGTCGGCGCAGCGCAGCATGGCTCCCGCCGCAAAGTTCTGCCCCATTGGGGTATTGCTGATGTAGTCGCCGGTCAGTAGCACCAGGTCGGGCGCCAGCCGGTTCACCTCGCCCACTACGCGATGCACAAACGATGGCTCCGTGTACTCATCGAAGTGAATGTCGCTGATCTGTGCAATGCGGTACCCATGAAACGCGTCGGGCAGCTTCGCCAGCGTCAGTGTAAGGGACTCGATGCTGATCTCATGCCGTGCAATCTCGCCGGAATAGAGCGCCAACCCGCCTGCCGCGGCTGCGCTACCCAGCAGGAAGTTGCGTCGGGTGAGTGTGTTTTTATGCTCTGCCCGCAGTGGATCGGCGACAAATCCGGTCATACCGCATGATACCCGTTTTCATACGCTTGCACAGCTCACTCAAGTTTACCGATTGCGCTACCCGCCCTGTTGGTAGAATGGTTCGGATGAGCTTGAATTCACGCAAGAAGAGAGCCACCGATGCCGCGCTTGCAGCCGGAGTAGATGCGCTGCTGGTCACCAATCTTCCCGATGTGCGATGGCTGTGCGGCTTTACCGGATCCAGCGCAGCCCTGGTGCTTCCCCGCCCTTCGTCCGAACCGTCGCGCAAGACCCCGCACGCAGTGCTGTTTACCGATGGCCGATACATCGCCCAGGCCAATGCCGAGGCCGTCGGTACCCAGGTCGTTATCGCCACCAAGCCGCCGCTCACTGAAGCCTGCGAGTGGATCGCCGCCGCCGGCATCAAGCGCTGCGGATTCGACAAGACCCAGACCACCGTCGCCACCCTCGCCAACATGCGCAAGGTAGTCCCGGCAAAGCAGCGCCACTCCCTCTTCGTCGCTCTGGACCCACTGGTGGCCCATCTGCGCCAAATCAAGGACGCCGATGAGATCGCCAAACTTCGCGCCGCCGCCAAGCTTGGTTGCAAGCTCTTCGACCACATCCTCACCTACATCCAGTCCGGCATGACGGAGATGGCGGTCGCCGCCGAGTTGGAGCACGCAGCCCGTCTCGCCGGTGCCGAAGGCATGTCCTTCGAAACCATTATCGCCAGCGGCGAGCGTTCCTCTCGCCCCCACGGCCACGCCACCACGGCCAAGTTGCCCCGACGTGGATTCGTCACGATGGACTTCGGTGTAATCCTCGATGGCTACTGTTCCGACATGACCCGCACGATTCACATTGGTCGCGCCAGCGCCGAAGAGCGCACCGCCTACGACGCCGTGCTGGAGGCGCAGGAGGCAGGTGTCGCTGCCGTCCGCGCGGGCGTCGTCACCGGTGATGTCGACGAGGCATGCCGCTCGGTTCTACGCAGCGCCGGCCTCGCCCAATGGTTCACCCACTCCACTGGCCACAGCCTTGGGCTGGAGATTCACGAGGAACCCCGCCTCGCCCTAAAGAGAACAGAGAAGCTCAAAGCAGGAATGATCGTTACAATTGAACCCGGCATCTATATGCCGGGCAAGTTCGGTATGCGCATCGAAGATACAGTGCTGGTCACTCGCACCGGTTGCGAGATTCTCACTCCAAGCCCCAAGGCCTGGATCGAGTTGTAAGCGCGTCGAGGTTTAAACAAACACTAGATCCACTGGGCCCGGTTGGGTCGCAAGGAAGAGGAACGATGGACAGCAAGGACAGCAATAAGCTGAAGGAGCTGCGCGAACTGGTTGATTTCCTGAAAGAAAACGGAATCGCCGAGTTCGATATGGAACGCACCGACCTCAAGGTACGCATCAAGTTTGCCGGTGCCGCCGGTTCGACCGCGTCCGGAATCGACCCAACACGTCTCGCGGAACTCCTGGCAAGCAGTGGAGGAGGCGGTGGCGTTCCCAGCCCATCCACTTCACCTGCCCCGGCCGCGACGCCATCAGCCGAGCCCGAAGAGAAGCTGCATGAGGTCAAGTCGCCCATCGTCGGCACCTTTTACGACTCGCCTTCACCCGGCGCGTCTACCTTCGTCCAGGTCGGCGATCAGGTCGAAGTGGGCCAGGTCCTATGCATCGTAGAGGCCATGAAGTTGATGAATGAGATCGAGAGTGACATAGCCGGCGAAGTCGTCAAACGCATCGCAGTAACCGGCCAGCCGGTCGAGTTCGGCCAGCCTCTATTCGCCATCCGCCCACGCTAGCCCTCGTGCAGAAACTTAACACCGATCAACACCGATGATCCCGATCAAAGGCAGCAGCCGATGCGAAGGGATGATGAGTCAAAAAAAGGCGGAACATGTTTCGTAAGATTTTGATCGCAAATCGTGGTGAGATCGCACTGCGCGTCATCAGCGCATGCAAGGAGATGGGCATCCGCACCGTCGCCGTCTACAGCGAGGCCGACCGCAACAGCCTGCATGTGCGCTTCGCCGACGAGGCCATCTGCATCGGCCCGCCGCGTTCGGCTGAGAGCTACCTCAACGTCCCCGCTGTCATCTCCGCCGCCGAGATCGCCGACGTCGACGCCATCCATCCCGGCTACGGCCTGCTCAGCGAGAACGCCAACTTCGCCGAGGTCTGCCGCGCCTCCAACATCAAGTTCATCGGCCCGACGCCCGAGGTCACTCGTCTCATGGGCGAAAAGTCCACCGCGCGCCAGACCATGAAGAAGGCCAGGGTCCCCATCCTCCCTGGCTCCGACGGCATTCTAGATAGCGAAACCGCCGCGCTCGATTGCGCTCGCTCCATCGGCTATCCCGTCATTCTCAAGGCCACTGCCGGCGGTGGCGGACGCGGCATGAGAATCGTGCGCTCCGCCTCGGAATTATCCACCCTCTTCCAGCAGGCCTCCGGCGAAGCTGCGGGCGCCTTTGGCAACGGCGACCTCTACATGGAGAAGTTCATCGAGCGCCCGCGCCACATCGAGTTCCAGGTACTCGCCGACGAGCACGGCAACGTAATGAGCCTGGGCGAACGCGAGTGCTCCATCCAGCGCCGCCACCAGAAGCTCATCGAAGAGGCCCCCAGCCTCATGATCTCTCCCAAACTCCGCGCTGAACTCGGCCGCACCATCGAGAGATGCATGAGGGACGTCGGCTACACCAACGCCGGAACCATCGAGTTCCTCATGGACGAGGACGGCAAGCTCTACTTCATCGAGATGAACACCCGCATCCAGGTTGAGCACTGCGTCACCGAGATGGTCACCGGCATCGACCTCGTCAAGGCCCAGATCCGCATCGCAGCCGGCGAGCGCCTCTCCGACATCGTCACCGGCCCGGTCGCCATCACCGGTCACGCCATCGAGTGCCGCATCAACGCTGAGCATCCCGAAAAGTTCACCCCCAGCGCAGGCACCATCACCGCCTTCAACCTGCCTGGCGGCAACGGCGTCCGCGTCGACACCGCCCAGTATGCCGAGGGCGTCGTCCCACCCTACTACGACTCGCTGATCGCCAAGCTCATCTGCCTGGGAGCCAATCGCGAGGAGGCCATGAACAAGATCCAGCGGGCATTATCGCAATTTGTGGTCCAGGGAATCTATACCTCGATCCCCCTCCACCAGAAAATCTTCGACGATCCCGAGTTCCGCTCCGGCCAATTCGATACTAAGTTCATGGAACGCTTCTTCGAACGGCAGACGGAAAAGGCAAAGTCAGAGGTTTAACATCATTATTCCTTTAATCCGTCATCCTGAACGTAGTGAAGTACACCTGTATTCTCACGTTGTTTGTTCTTGTTCGTCATTCTGAGCGCAGCTCAGAATCTCCGTATTTCGTCGTTGCATGTTTTTGTTTATCTTTCCTTCGTTTGTCATTCCCGTAGGGAATCTGCTTCTGCATTTCGTCGTAGCGTGTTTTATCCAACGGGGACGCACCCTACTCAGTAGCATCTGCGGTGCTCGTAATCCTCAGCCCCTTACGCCACAGTGCTTCGCTCAACAAATAGCCAATCAAGAGGGACACGCAGGCAATCAGTACAGTCATTCCCTTACCGAAGTGCGGAGCATTGAAAATGACCCAGGGACTGAATGTCGCGAGTATGAATATGATCCCGCCCATGGAGAGTGTCCGTAAGAGCATGTACGGCAACTTGCCCCGTCTTTGAAGTTTCAGCCAGTAATCACTATTTTCATGACTTAATGCGTTTGCGATCTCGAACATCAACCCACCTCATGAGTTTCATTCGTCAAGGTTGGAGCATTAACTGTGATACTACCCCACCTCTACCCCATCCTCGACGCCGAACTCATCGCCGCGCGCAGCATTACGCTCGCCGCCGTTGCCAGCGAACTCCGTGCCGCAGGCGTAACCCTGCTGCAATATCGCGATAAAAACGGCTCGCCACAAGAAATCCTCCGAGCCACCGCAATCCTACGCGAAGCAATCTCCAGCAGCGACTGCCGTCTCATCCTCAATGACCGAGCCGACCTCGTCGTCCTCGCCAACTTCGACGGTGTTCACGTCGGCCAGGGCGATCTCACCCCCGAAGACGCGCGACGTGTCGTCGGCCTAGATCGCATCGTTGGCGTCTCCACCCACACCGACGAGCAGGTGCGCATAGCCGACCAATCCTGCGCGGACTACATCGCCATCGGTCCGGTCTTCGTCACCGGCACAAAGCTCAACCCGGATCCCGTGGTCGGCATTGAAGGCGTCCGCCGCGCCCGTGCGCTCACCAGCAAACCGCTGGTCGCCATCGGCGGCATCACCCGCGCCAACGCCCGCAGCGTCATCGACGCAGGTGCGGATTCCGTCGCCGTCATCTCCGCCCTCTTCGCTCCCACCGAAAGTCCCCAACAGGTTGCACGCGACTTTCGCGCCCGTCTGCGGTAGAACTAAGGGAACGTGACTCCATCCAACCTCCCTCAGAACCAGCCCGCCGCAGCCCCGCACTTTGTCCGCGGCATGGGCCTCTTCTCCGCTACCGCCATCGTCATGGGCTCCATGATCGGCTCCGGCATCTTCATCGTCTCCGCCGACATGAGCCGCACCGAGGGTTCGCCCGCGTTGCTTATCGCGGCTTGGCTGGTGACCGCCCTCATGACCCTCATCGGCGCGCTCAGCTACGGTGAGTTGGCCGCCATGATGCCTAAGGCCGGCGGCCAGTACGTCTATCTGCGCGAGTCGCTCGGCCCCCTCTGTGGCTTCCTCTATGGCTGGACTCTATTCCTCGTCATCCAGACCGGAACTATCGCGGCGGTCGGCGTCGCCTTTGGAAAGTTCCTCGGCGTCTTCTTCCCCTCCGTCAGCGCCGGCCACTGGCTCTGGTACATCGCGCATGTCCCCGCAATTCCCATCGGCCCCATGGTCCTCGGCAATATGGACATCGGCCTCAACACCGCGAACCTCGCGGCGATTGTTATCATCACCCTACTCACGCTGCTCAACACCTTCGGCGTCAAGCTCGGCGCGTCGGTGCAAAATGTCTTCACCTCCGCAAAGGTTCTCGCCCTGGCCGCAGTCGTTCTGGTCGGATTCATCGCAAAGAATACAGCAGCCATCGCGGCCAATTTCGGCGCGGGCTGGCACAACTTCTGGGCCGGAGCAAGCTGGCACACTACACACGCGGTGCAGGTCGGCGTTGGCGGCCCGACTGCGTTCGTCGGCCTGTTGACCGTAGTCGCAGTGGTTCAAGTCGGCAGCCTCTTCAGCGCAGACGCGTGGAACAACGTCACCTTCACCGCCGGAGAGATAGAAAACCCGCGCCGCAATCTTCCCCTCAGTCTCGCCCTCGGCACCGGTGTCGTCCTGCTTCTCTACATCTTCTGCAACTTCGTCTACCTCAGCGTGCTCCCCATGGCCGGTTCGCCAATTGCATCCACCATCGCCGGCCGCGGCATCCAGTTCGCCACGCAGGACCGCGTCGCCACCGCCGTAATGGAGTCTGCCTTCGGCGCAATCGGCGCACGTCTCATGGCCGCCGCAATCCTCATCTCCACCTTTGGCTGCGTCAACGGAATGCTTCTTGCCGGCGCGCGCGTCTACTACGCCATGAGCCGTGACGGCCTCTTCTTTTCCTCCGTCGGCAAACTCAGCAGGCCGTCCAGCCATTCCGGGGGCGGTGTCCCCGTCAACTCGCTCTGGGTGCAGTGGGCGTGGACCTGCCTGCTCTGCCTCTCCGGCAGCTACGGCCAGTTATTGGATTATGTAATCTTTGCCGTGCTCGTCTTCTACATCCTCACCATCGTCGGCCTCTTCGTTCTGCGCCGCACCCAGCCCGATGCCCCGCGCCCCTATCGCGCCTTCGGCTATCCCGTCCTTCCCGCACTCTATATTCTGAGTGCTGCGTGGATTTGTGTTGTACTCTTGCGTTACAAATCCCAGTACACATGGCCCGGCCTCGTCCTTGTGCTGCTTGGGATACCGGTGTATCTGCTCTGGAACCGCATGGGCGCAGGGTCAACCACCGCGGCAGAAGACGCAAGTTAATGGAATACTGACGAGAATTTGGAGATCGAACCGCGAATGTCGATGCTGCTTAGGACCAAACCGCTGGAAGCAATTATGGGTGAATCCGTCGAAACTGGCGAGCACACCCTGAAGCGCACGCTGGGCGCGGGCAGTCTGATAGCCCTGGGTATTGGCGCCATCATCGGCACCGGCATCTTTGTGCTCACCGGACCCGCAGCCGCCCGATACGCCGGCCCCGCCGTGGTCTACAGTTTCATCGTCGCCGCCATCGGATGCGTCTTCGCGGGTCTTTGCTACGCGGAGTTTGCCGCCATGATCCCCGTCGCCGGATCGGCTTACACCTACGGCTATGCCACTCTGGGCGAAATCTTCGCATGGATCATCGGTTGGGACCTAGTCCTTGAATACGCCTTCGGCGCGGCCACGGTCTGCTCTGGTTGGAGCGGTTACGTCCTCAGCCTGGGCCAGGACTTCGGCCTGCGCCTGCCGCCCGAGTTGGCCGGAACTCCCGGCTCCGTCTTCGTCCTCTATAACGGCAACTGGGAGTTCCTCGGTCGCGTGGCAAAGAAGCTTGCAGTGTTGGGCATTGATCCCGCAACCTTGCCGCAGCGCCACGGCGATTTCAATCTCGTCGCCTTCCTCGGCATCCTCTTAGTCACAACAATCCTTGTCATAGGCATCCGCGAGTCGGCAAACTTCAACAGCGTCATTGTCGCCATCAAGCTTGTAGTGCTTGTCATCTTTCTCGCCATCGGTGGAGCAACGCTACTCCATCATCCAGAGCTTCCGCGAGTTAACTGGCATCCTTTTCTGCCGCCCAACACAGGTGCCTTCGGGTCATTCGGGTGGTCGGGAGTATTGCGCGGAGCAGGCGTAATCTTCTTCGCGTACATTGGCTTCGACGCAGTATCCACCGCCGCTCAGGAGGCCAAGACACCGAAACGCGACATGCCGATCGGCATTCTCGGTTCGCTCGTGCTATGCACCGTGCTGTATATCCTGGTGGCGCTGGTTCTCACCGGGCTGGTCAACTATCACTATCTCAATGTGCCCGATTCCCTGGCCGTCGGCATCGACGCGACGGGCGTCAAGTGGGGCAGCCTACTGGTGAAGTTTGGAGCACTGGGCGGGCTCACCAGCACCATGATCGTGATGTTGCTCGGCCAGAGCCGAGTCTTCTTCGCTATGTCGAAGGACGGCCTGCTGCCAAAAACATTCAGCAACATCCATCCACGTTTCCGCACACCGTGGATCTCTTCCATCACGGTCGGCTTGGTGGTCGCGGTCTTCGCATCCACCATCCCACTGGACAAGCTAGGCGAGATGACAAGCATCGGCACTCTGCTCGCCTTCATCATCGTCTGTGCAGGCGTGTTGGTGCTTCGCTTCCGCCGTCCAGAGCTGGCGCGTCCCTTCCGCGCGCCATTTTCTCCGCTCACACCCATCCTCGGAATCCTCATCTCACTGGCCATGATGCTCGGTCTTCCCGGCGAAACGTGGCTTCGCCTGGTCATCTGGCTCGTCGTCGGTATGGGGATCTACTTCGGCTACAGTATCCGCCACAGCAAACTGAACAAGTCCGCACCCTAGGCACAGGCGCACACCCCTCAGTTTTCTGTCGGCAGCTTCTCCACGTGGTCCACCACCAGCCGAGCCACCTTTGCTCTGCTCTTTTCCAGCTTCAGTCCAAGTTTTTCCAGCGCAGAGGAGACAGTCACGCCGCCCTCCGGATCGGTTGCCTCACCACTCCCCCCACCACTCCCCGGCCTGGTCGGCAGATTGATCCCCTGACTGCTCAGGCTCGACATCAGGTCCATCAGTGAAAAATCCGCCGCCGCCTGATAGTTGCCGGTCACGGCCGTCATGTCTACAATCTGGTGCCCCTGTCCGGCGCCCAGCGTATTCATCATCACGGCGAATCCCTTCATGGTGATCGAACTGGCTCCCATGTGCATCGAGGAACTCTCGTCGTCATATTTCAACGTAAAGGTTCCCCTCACGCCCATATTGTAGGTCGTCGATCCGTCCGCATTTTTCAGCAGGCGAATCGGCCCGTCCGGAGTGTCCTTCTGCGTCTCGCCATCCTTCAGCGGCTCGCTCTCGTCCAGCGCCACGGGCTTCTCGGTAGACTCCTTCAGCTTTGATCCACCCTTGCCAATCACCAGCGCCAGCACCGGCTGCTCCTGCAACTCGTTGTGTGTCGTTAGATTAAATCGTTCTTTCAACAGTGCGCGCAGCATCTCCGGCACATCGTCTTTCGTAGCGCCATCCGGCAGCCTCGCATCTATGTCGAACCGGTCCGTCACCATCCAATCCGGTCCGCTGATCTCATATCGCTGTAGCTTGTAGGCGTACATGATCAGGTCCTTCAGCGACTCGTAGGTGAATGTCGCTCGCGATCCATTGATACGGACCGAGTTCGGCAGCTTGCCCGCCTGCAGTCCTGCAATCATCGCCTTCATATCCGGCTCAGGCGACTGCCGCACCGACGCCACGTCAAACGTCAGATTGCCCACGGCTGTCTGCCCATATGCCGCTCCCGCCAGCATCATCAATCCGACTACCATCTTCCATACAATTCGATCGCGCATCATCCCTCCCAGATTTTTAATCGGATGAAAACCGGCCCATGATGTCCCTTACAACGCTCCGCCCAGCAACTCCTTCAGCGCCGACACATACTTCACCAGCGCCTTGCGCCCCAACGGAGTCATGCGATAGAGCGTCTGCGGCTTGCGTCCGGCGAAGCGCTTCTGCATCGCCACGTAGCCCGCCTCCTCCAGCTTCAGCATCTGCGCGCCGAGGTTCCCGTCGGTCGATCCGGTCTTGTCGCGCAGCCAGGTGAAATCCGCCTCCTCCACGCTCACCAGCAGCGACAGCACCGCCAGTCGAAGCTTTCCGTGGATCACGGGATCGAGTTCAGGCAGCTCAGGCATTCGTTTGCTCCTCTGTCGCCGCGCTTTGCCGCTCCAGCCACATCGCATACAGTCCGAACAGAATCATGCCTAAGCACATCTCTGCGATGAAAACATCAAAGACATACGATCTCGGCACAAAGAAAGTAGCGACCCCGCCTGCCAGCCAGACACCTGCCACAATGCCTTGCGCCATCCAGCGCAGAATCATCGCGCTGATGGCGTGCGCCATGCCGACGAACATCAGGATCGCCGCGACGTAGGAGATCTGTCCCGCCTTATGCTGCACGATGGCCGCAACCACATACAGCAGCACCGTCAGGCCCATCATGCTCCATACCGCGGCCACGCTTCGCCCACGCACGCTTCCTCCGCAACTGTGGCCGCTCTTGCGGCGCAGCGCAAGAATGATGAACTGAAGTACGAAGCCCGCGGAAATCGTAATCGGCCACACCCACCTGAAATCGGACTGTAGCTCGCCCCAGACGACGCCCGCCAAATCGATCAATCCCCATAAGAAAAATACCCAGCCAAACCGCACAGTGGACTTCCGTCCCTCCGCGATCATCTCCTCCATCAGCGCTACGCGTTGCACCAACTCATCCCGCGTCGTCCCGTCTTCCCTATTCATGCTTGTCATACTCGTTCCCCTTTCGCGCAGCAGCGCCTAGGCTCTCTACCCATCGCATACAGCCCGAACAGCACCATGACGATGCCCATCTCAATCAGCATGATGACGTTTGTCACCCTGCCCGAATTGCATACAAAGATTGCCACAGCTCCAGCCCAATAGACGGCGGCCACCAAACCCTGCACCCGCCACCGCAGAAGCATCGCACTGATGGCATGCGCCATGCCAAGCATCATCAACAGGCCCGCCACGTAGGAATACTGCCAGTCAAAGTGCGTCAGCATCGCGCTCGCGATATAGATCCCCATCGCCATTCCCATCATGCCCCACACGCCCATCACGCGACTGCACAAATTGTTGCTGCTGTATCCCTTGTCGCGCTTCTGCATCATCTTGCCAACCAGGGTCAGCACCACACCCGTGGTCAGGCAGATCGGCCATGCCCACCTTCCCCCAAATTGCGGAACATAGCTCTGCCACGCCCACGCTGTCAGATCCACCAGTCCCCACAGCGCAAAGATCCAAGAGTTCCGTCCCGTATATTGCCGCCCATCCGCAATCATCGACTCCATCAGCGCCACACGTTGCACTAGATCGTCCCGTGTAATGCCGTCTTCCTGCTCGAACTCTGCCATCGCATCGTCCCTCCACAACAATACTCTGCATTATAGAGTTCTCTATGTCAAGATATTTTTCACATTTTTTTACGCTGGCTGTCCCATCGATCCCGCACTCTTGCGGAATGGGTGGAATTAATATCGCACGAAAGAATTATTCAAGGAGTCAGGCTTGTCCCACCAACCCTTACATTCCCGGTCGGTCCGCGAAGCTCCCCTTGCGCACATAGATACGATAAGCCACATTTATCGCAAAGCTGTGCGCGCTGCGCAGGTCGTAGTTGTCCGCAAGATACTGCGCGAACTGTGGCCATCGCTTCAGCTTGTCGAACGACGCCGCATCCATAAACTGCTCGTCGCTGATCACAATCACGTCCGGCGGACGCGCCACCAGTCCATCCCAAAACCTCTGCCGCTCCTTATGCACCACGGCGAACTCTGTATCCGGGGGAAACAGCAGGTTATCCCCAGTCATCCCTGTCTGCTGCACAATCTGTAGGTGGTACAGAGCGTTCATGCAGCCATCCACCATGTCCAGGCACTGCACGTTGTGCTGCAGCCCAGCTACGCCAATCTGCCGCATATCGCTCTCCAGCGTCTCGGTAAATATGTTGGAATAGAAGACTGTCCGCGCGCGCCCCGCAAACAACGGCGTCAGTCCGAAGATCCCAATCGCCAGTCCGGCGACCCCGATTGCACGTGCCACGCCTCGTCGCCGCGCCGCAATGCTCAGCTCAATGGCGAACCAAAGCAGCGTCATCGCCACCAGCGGATAGCGCTGGTAGTAGTATCCCTTTCCCTGCACAAAGTAGCTGAATGCTCCAAACGCAACCCCAGCTGCCAGCGCCCATCGCTCCCAGTTCCTGCGGTCCGGGTTCATCGCTACGGCAGCCAGGCCGAACGGTACCAGCAACCGCATCGGCCTCGGCATGCACTCGCGCAGCAAATCGAGATAAGACATGCGATATAAATGCGAGTAGTAAGCAGTCACCTCGCGGTTCATGCTGATAAAGGCATCCAGCGCGCGATAGTGCAGAAGATATCCAAAGAACAGCGCAGCCGGCACAGCCCCGCCAAGCAAGCCGCAGACCACGAATCGCGCCGCGCTGTCACCCCGCTTCCGCAGCGCTACAACCGCCATCAGCAGCAGTACAAGGCCAAGTGGCGCAATGGTGGGCTTCACTGCTGTCGCCAGGCCAAAAAATAACCCTCCCAGCGCCATCCATGCCGCCGTCCGCCTGCGTACCGAGTGCAACAAAAATGCGAGCCCTATCACCATCAGCGCTGCCATCACCGCATCACGCTGCCCTGCTCCCTTAGGCCCATCCGACGCATGGATCATCGCAAACAGTACGCCCGCGAACAGCCCGGCCAGCCAGTCGTATGGCCACGCAATCGCAATCATCGCCCCCGTCATTGCGACCATCAGAAAAATATCGTATACGCGAAATCCCAGGTCGCCTGCGCCGAACACCGTCATACCGAAGCGTTCCATCCAGTACGCGCCCGGCATATTCATGTCGCCAATCTGCCGATAGGGCGCAAATCCATGGTCCGTCAGAAAATTGACGTAGTGCATCACCTGCGCATCCTGCATCAGAGGCCAGCGCAGGGTATGCACGATCATAAAGATAAACGCCCCTGCCAGTGTCGCCACCGCCAGCGCGCGCAGCACACGCATCATCGTCTGCCCCTCCCGCCAACGTCCTCGAAGCCCTTCATGCACCCCCACACCCCTCATTGCTCTTGTCTTCCGACCATCTTACGCGACATAGCCCATGTAGAATTAGGCGATTAGCGGAGACACCCCTATTGATCGCACCGGCACAAAAACGAAGTCTGTCTTCCATGCTTGCCGTTCTCGTTCTCGGCCTCTCCGCGGTTTATTGCATTCCCTACTTTGTTCCAGTGCATGACGGCCTTTCGTTCTCCTATCTGGTTGGCTTCAGCAATCGGACCGCAATCGTCCTGCTGCTGATATTCATTCTTGGATTTGCTCTCTGGACTCGCGGCATGGGGCTCCGCCTGCCCGCCTCCGCACCGCAACCCAACGACTCCTTCTGGCGCATGGGAGCGATAGCCATTGGATGCTCCGTCCTCTCCTGCGCTCTAATATGGATGCTCGCGCGGGCACTCGGCCCCCTCATGGAATCGCAATATTTCCTCGACCGATATGCCATGTACGACATGGGGGGGCGTCTCTTCCGGGACTTCGAGTTCGATTACGGCCCACTGATGTTCTATCCGTCCGTCTGGATAGCGCGTCTCTGCCATATTTCTCTCGGCAATGGCTATTTTCTGACATTGACCGTGCAGTGGGCGCTCGGCACCTGGCTCTTATGGAAGGTGGTTGAGGTTGCGGCGCGCGGCACCAACCATGGGCGCTCCATTTTCCTGCTCTTCTGGGCCTTCTTCATGACCGGGATTCCGGACAGCGGCCAGAACTATACCCCGCTTCGGTTCTGCGCTACCCTCGCACTTGTGCTGGCTGTCCACGCTCTCTTCCAGCGCGGAGCTTCCGTCTTCGCCATCTTTGGACTGGCCTCCATCGGCGCTACGGCACTCATCCTTTACTCCCCGGAACAGGGCATCGTTTTCTTGATTGGGACCATTCTCTTCTTTGTCCTCTGCGTCCGGCCAGCTCGACCCTCTTTGCTCGTCGGTCTCGCATCCTTCGCTCTCGTCATGGGCCTGGTCTTATGGACGGCGCACAGAATTGGAGTGCTCGACAATGTCGCAGCCGTCGGCGGCGGCGGCCTCAACTTCCCACTCCTCTTCAGCATTCAATCGCTGGTACTGCTGCTTCTTCTGCTTGTCGCAGGCTGCGTCTTCATCGCCGGTTTTCGCACTCAAGCCTCGCAGAGCCCGCTCCTCTATCTCATCTGTCTCTCGTTTGTCTCCGCTCCGGCTGCTTTCTCGCGAGCAGATAACGGCCACATCATCCTCAATACCCTGGGCGCTTTGATCGCAGCCCTGGTGGTCCTTAGTCAGTACCGCAGAATCTGGCGCTGGGTCTGGCCAGCCTTCGCAATCGTCCTTATCCTGGCCACCTACGGCAAGCTCACTTTGTACAAAGGCGTCCTTCGGACCCAGGTCCATGACGCTGTCTTTGTCGAACAGTATTATTCGCCGGAGGTGGACAAGGTCTACAAGACGATCTACAAACTCACCCATAAGAATGCTCAGTTCAGGCTCGACCAGCTTAGGGCGTCTCTATACCAGAACACTGACCGCTACGCAGTACCTCTCCCCGCACATGCGGTTCTGCTTGCTCCGTTCGGCGCCCAGCGCAGACTTACCCCTCTGCCGGACGGCATTCGGATTGTCACCGGACGCTATCCCTGGCTCTTTCCCATTGACTTCCCACCCGCCATTCAGCAGAAGATCGCCGAGATCGAGTCCCATCCGGACTTGCCGCTCCTTCTCCACTCCAATGACACTCCTGTATGCGAATACGATCACAGCGAGGAACGACTCGGTCTACAGAAGTTCTTCCTCGCGCCCTACATGCCCCCACTGCGCCAGAGCGTTCACGTTGGCCATCAGCTCTGCGACTATATAAAGGCCAACTATGTTGTCAGTTCCTATGCCTCGCCCGTGCCCCACCAGTACATATGGGTCAGGAAAGGCAGCGCATTTGCGTCGCCTGCCGGAAAGTAGTCGTTTAGCGCGGTAATATCGCTCGTTCTGCATCTAGACAAAATAGATGAGGTGCTGACCTTGAATCTGAATTCCGGCCGTCAACGCGTTCAGGCATCCATTCTGCTGTATCTGCTGATATGTGTTGTCTTGAATCTTGCTGTCTGGTTCTGGTTCGCGCTGCATTTGCACAGCCCACATATCTTTCCGCTGGGAGGATACAGGGACCGCTTCAGCGACCTGCTGCTTTTTTCCGGCAAATATCAGGTCGCGAAAGACCCGCGGATGGGGAACTACAATGCCCTCAACGGCACCTTGTTTCCCAAAAACTATCCTCCCTTCGGCGTCGTGATCTACCTCTTCCTTCTCCAGGCGTGCGCTCCCTTTGCCGTACCCGTTCTGCTAGCGACCGTGCTTGGAGCAGTGCTCGTGGCCTGCACCATGCTCTGGCGAAGGGTGCGGTGTCTTGAGGCTTACCGCTGGTATATGGGTGCTGCAATCTTCGCCACCGGACTCTTTGGCTGGGGCACCTTGCAGGTCTTTATGCGCGGCAACATTGAAGGCCTCTTGTGGATCGCGGTCTCTATCGGCGCGGCCCTCATCGCGCGTCGGCACTATCGCGGCGCAGCTGTGGCCTTTGCCATCGCCACCTGCATCAAGCCGTATCCCGTGCTCTGGCTTGCCCTCATGGCACGCCACAGAAAGTACCGCGAGGTCGCCCTGGGGCTCGTTACCGCCGCCGCCGTCACCCTCGCCTCGTTGCTTGCCATCGATCTCAACCCGATGCGCGCATGGCGCTTCATCACTGGAAAAAACACCTTCTTCCAGGATTACATCGTTGCTTTACGCCCAATCGGCGAGATGACCGGCGACCACTCGCTCTTCCAATCCATCAAGACGATCGCACGCGTCCTGCGCAACCATGGATTCAGCTTTCCGCCCATCGATTACACCGTGCAGTCGAACAATCCTCTCGCCTGGACGCTCTATAGAATTTATCTGCCGCTGGCCGCGCTCATCGCTCTATTCGTGCTCTATAAAGTCTGGAACAAGCCTGTACTGAACCAGGTCTTCGCGATTTCCTGCGTCACGCTGGTCCTTCCCCTGGTTGCTGGAGACTATACCCTGATTCTGCTTCTCATCCCCATGGGCTTCTTTCTTATCTTCCTGCTGGAAGACGTCGCCCAGGGCAAGACCACATTGTCCACGGGAAATATCCTCTGGTTCCTGCTGCCCTGTGCCTGGGTCATGGCCACCGAGCCGCTGCTCACGCTACACGGCGTCTTCAAGTGCATAGCGATTCTTGTGCTGCTCGCCGCCAGCATCTCCATCCCACTTCCCAGCACACTCTTCGGTGAGCGAACAACTTAGCCACGCCCTACCGTGTTCGTATCAGAATCCATTCGTTGTCCCGCCAGTGCCCATTGCCATAATCGCTCGTATAAACCGCCTGCCAGCTCCCATCGGCCAGTTTCCGCTCGATCATCTCATCCAGATACCGCTGTTCCAGAGGTTCTCCGTGGTTGTATGCCTGCTCGTGGATGCGCAGTGTAATCATCTGCCGCTGATACAAAATCCACTGTGGCGGCGATGCCTGCAACTCACCCATCAGGCCCTGGATCGTCTCTTTGCTCGTCGTGTCGAAGAACGTCTGCACATAGTCATGCCACGGCGGAATGGAGCAAAAGTAGTTGGCAAAGGGATACGGTAGCGACAGCAGTTCGCGCTGCGTGCCGCCCGCTCCCACCCGCGCGCATACCGGCTCAATCATCCCCAGCAGATCGCGGTCGATCACCATAGGCCCGTACACCGGATGCCTGTACAACTCGCGCCCCATGAACAGTGGCTCCTCCCGGTAGGTATGCCACGAATACGGAGTATGGAACCTGTAGTTCACCGCACTGCACAGCACCAGCGCGGCAAGCGCAATCAGAGTGGCGCGTGCCCATTCTGCCTTGATTTGGATCGGCGCACAGATAGGCAGCAGCACAACCAGCAGTCCCACTGGCCCGTAGAGTCCCAGGTGGGTCCCGCCTGAAGACATCGATCCCGAAGCCAGTTGCCCCAGAGGGACCAGCAGCAGTATCTCGCGACGGTCCCACCCATTCCCGCCTCCCGGCCGCAGCATCCAGCGCAACAATCGCGTCAGTATCACCAGGCTAAACCCATAGGCAACCAATACCGCCAATGCGGAGAAGCTCATTACCATATCAATGTTCAGTGAGGGAAGATACAGCCAACGCAGTGGAAGCAGGATCAAAAGTATCCCGATCGCCGCCATCACAAACTCTCTCCGTCCGCGCCTGCGAATCAGGGGTCGCAGTAGAAACGCCCACGCCAATGCGATGGCCAATACATGCTCAATCACCCTTTCGTACTGCCGGTCTTTCAGCCAGATATAGGTATTCACCGGAAGATGCAGTGGGAAATGCAGCACACTGTCCGCTCCGCCTTTGCTCCGCACCGCGTGGAAGATGGAGTACATCGCATAATCGCGCAGCGAATCGCCGGTCAGGCTCACGATCAACACCGCCGTCGCACCACTCACCAGCAATAAAAGAACCACTCCTCGCAGTCGCTGAGTCGGTGCCAGGCATGCGATTGCGATGGCTACAGCAACCAACAGTGCCGCGCCGTCGTTCACCCGCGTCGTCAGCGTCAGTCCGCAGAGCGCTCCAAGCACCCCGCACAGAAGTAGCTCCGTCCTCGGTGTCGATGCCTTCTGTAGCCGTAACAGCCCTAACAAGCAATACAAAACAAAACAATCCGACAGTACATGGTAGTCGTCGAATCGGTATGCCTCAAAACTGATGGAGACGAAAAAGCCGCACCCCAACAACACCGCCTTCTCGCCATCCGATAGCTCTGAGCGACGCACCAGCAGCAAATAACCAACACAGTACGCCACCAGATGCAATACCGCCGGAACGCGTGATGCGATCCATCCTTTGCCCAGCAACGCAAGGAATGAGGCCGTCTCCAGCACGAATAATGGCTGCAATACCAGATGAAGGTCCCGGTAAAGATGCTTCCCACTGCGCAGCAGAGTGGCATACCAGTACCACCCGCTATCTCCTGATCCCTGCGTTCCTGCGATCATCGCCAGCCCAAACAGCACGCAGAATAGAAACATCAGGTTCTGATACCGCGTACCTGTGCCTGCGCCCTGATCGAGACCATCGCGCATACGGTTTGGCTTCTCCGCCATCACGTCCCTGACTCTTCAGTCGGCTTCACCGTCCACGGCACGCCCATCGTCTGCGCCAGCACCAGCACCGCAGCTCCCACCATCGCGCTCGCCACCGCCGCCACCTGCGCATTGCTCATCGAGTTGTGGAAGTAGAGCTTCGGGTTGATGCGCACAAACTCCACCAGAAAACGTCCCATTCCACTTAGCAGTAGGTACAGGCCGGTCAGCCAACCCACCGGCCTCGCCCGCTCACCCAGCTTCCACAGCAGCCAGAACACCGCCAGCGAAAACAGCAACTCGTAGATCGGTGTCGGCTGCACCAGTGCGTTCGCAGGAATGGGCGGCACCAGCGCGTTCTTCGCCATATGCACACCCCACGGCAGCGTAGTGTTGATGCCATAGTCGCCATCGCCCGCCAGAAGGCATCCGATGCGCCCTATGCCGTAGCCCAGCGCCGAAGCTGGAGCCGCCAGGTCCAGCATCCGCACAGCTCCCAGTCTCGCGCCCCGCACGGGACCAGGGTCTGTCAGCGACTTCCAGCTGGGCCCTTTGAAATATGTCCCATGTCCCTGGCCCATCAACACCGCAATGGCCGCCACCATGCCGCCGAACCACGCAAACCCGTCGCGAAACCATGCCAGAAATCCCAGTACAACCAGCATCGGCTGGTGCCATCCGGGTGCGCCAATCGTGCGCAACGCAAACTCCAGCCCACTCACGTCCTGCAGTTCATGCCACGTCTTGGCCCCAATCACCCCAGCCACCACCACCGTGGCCACAATATTAATGGCGTCCGCATCCACGCCATTACGCGTAAAGTTTTTATAAAGCACAATGGTCGCCGCCACCGCTGACAGCCACAGCAGCAGCCCAAAAGTGCCTGGCTGGATTGGCCCAAAGATCAGGTGGAACGGCAGATGGTACGGTCCAATTGCAGGTAGATAGGGATACATAATCCTCGCTTCCCCTCAAAGTATATCTGCCTCAACCGCCTCATCCGAAATACTTGTGGCCAGCCGCTCGACCGTCCGCCGCGTATACGCTACCCTGTCTCTATGCCCAACAGCCAGATGCCGCCCAGCACACCCACTGTCTTCCCGCCTGCCTCCGGCATGGATGTCCTCTTCTCCGCAAAACAGATCGCCGATCGTGTCGCCGAGTTGGGCCGTCAGATTTCAGCCGACTATGTCAACCAGCCAACCGGTCAGCCCGTTGTGCTCATCGGAGTGCTCAAGGGCGCGGCCATCTTCCTCTCCGACCTTGCCCGCGCCATCACCATCGACAACACATTCGACTTCGTGGCTGTCTCCAGCTACGGTCGCGCGCGCGTCTCCTCCGGCGCTGTCAAGCTCATCAAGGACATCGACAATCCCGTCGAAGGCCATCACGTCATCCTGGTCGAGGACATCCTCGACACCGGCCTCACTCTCAGCTATCTGCGTGGCCTCATGCTCCAGCACAAACCCGCCTCGCTCAAGATCGCCACCTGCCTCGACAAGCCCAGCCGGCGCCTCGTCCCCATCGAGGCAGACTACGTCGGATTCCAGATCCCCAACGAGTTCGTCATCGGATACGGCATGGACTTCGCCGAGATCTACCGCAACGTCCCAGACATCCGCCTCTATCCCAACAACCCCGCCCACTGAGGGAAGGTTCTCTTAAAAGAACAACTCCGGCGACACCCTAAACCGCTCGCTCAGCCGCTGAATCTGCGCCTTGTTCAGTTCGCGCTTACCATTCATCACCTCCGAGACAATGCTCTTCGTCCCGAAGACATCCACCATGTCCTTCTGCTTCAGTCCGTGCTGGTCCATCAGAAACGCGATCGCCTCTAGCCCCGATGCCTTCGGCAACTGGTAGTTCTTCTCTTCGTAGTCTTCGATCAGCAGCGTCAACAGGTCGGCCATCTCAGCTTCGGCCTTGTTCCACCGCTTGTGGCGCTTCTCCAGTTCATACAGCGCCGCAATAAAAAACTCGTTCTGCTCCTCAGTCCGAATCACGCGCGGAGGCACACTCGTTAGCAACGCCGTGTACGCCGGACTTACTGTCAGTGCGCTCATCTCTTCCAGCCTCCTCGGTCGTATGCGGCATGGGTCAATACATGCCGGATGTATAGCCGTCCCGTCCTGTAGTTGATCTCGGCGATCAGGCGAAACGCATTTCCCTTGATGTTGAACACCGTGTTCTTTCCTACCCTATCCGCGGTTGGGTACATCATCCGCACGTCCTCCAGCGATCGCCACTCCGCCTTCTTCGCAATGCGATACCACACATCTAGGGGCGCGTAGAGGTCGCTATGCTCCAGTCCAGCCTCCACTAATTTCTTTCTGCTTATGACGTGCAATGCGCGCCTCTCAATCCATATAATTCGCATTTTGCGAACTTGTCAAGCCATAAGTGAACCAGGCAACTCAAGTATCGCTTCCCCGCATCTGGTTTTCCTGTCGCAACCCGCGGCGTATCGCATTAAACCAGTCGCAACCGGCCTATGATAGAACTGTGCGGGCGAGAACCATCCGCCCCAAGGGAGCTTCATGACCAGCGTCACCGCATCCACCACCCCCAGCCTCAAGATCGCCGAACACACGCCCTTCAACGCCACTGCATTTGCCGCACATGCGCTCTCCTCCCCTGCCGCACTGGCCGCCGTCCTCGACCATACGCTGCTCAAACCCGAGGCCACACGCGCCCAGGTCATCCATCTCTGCCACGAGGCTGCCGAGCACCGCTTCGCCTGCGCCATGGTCAATCCCGCGTGGGTCGCCTGCGCCGCCGAAACTCTCGCCGGAACCGGCGTCCCGGTCGGTGTCGTCATCGGATTTCCCCTCGGAGCCTCGCTCGCCGCTTCCAAGCGCGACGAGACAGCCCGCGTCCTCAAGCTCGGTGCTCACGACATCGACATGGTTCTCAATATCGGCCTTCTCAAGTCCGCCACCAAGCCGGACTACGACGCCATCAAGCACGAGATTCATGCCATCGTTGAGATAGCCCACGCCGCTGGGGCCATCGTCAAGGTTATCCTCGAAACCTGCCTGCTCACCTTTGAAGAAAAACTGCGCGCCTCCGAACTCTCCCTACTCGCCGGCGCAGACTTCATCAAGACCTCCACAGGCTTCTCCTCCGGTGGTGCCACCGTCGACGACATCACCCTCATGCGTGGCGTTGTCGGCTCCCGCGCTGGAGTCAAGGCCTCAGGCGGCATCCGGTCCCTCGCCGATGCTTCCACCATGCTCCACGCCGGGGCCTCTCGCATCGGAGCCTCTGCCAGCGTCAAAATCATCGCCGAACTCGCCAATCATCCTTCCGCCACGTCTTGATCTTCCATCGTCTAAGATGTGCCTTGCCCACGCACAATCCCGGCGACTATCATCTCCGGCATGTCCGCTACCAGGTTCTCCCGTCGCCGCATCCTACAGTCCGCCCTCGCCGCCGCACCCGCCGCAGCCCTCGCCTCACGGTTCTCAGCCCGCAATCTTCTCGCGCAGAGAGGACCGGTTCCCCAGGGTCCGCATCAGCCTGTCCACATCGCTCCCGGCCCCTTCAAGCCCACATGGGAGTCACTCACCGCCTGCACCACCCCCGACTGGTTCCGCGACGCCAAGTTCGGCATCTGGAACCACTGGTCCGCCCAATGTGTCCCCGAGCAGGGTGACTGGTACGCCCGCAATATGTACATCCAGGGCAACCGCCAGTACAACCACCACCTCGCCACATACGGCCATCCCTCCAAATTCGGCTTCATGGAACTCGACAATCTGTGGAAAGCCGAGAACTGGAAGCCCGAAGAGCTGATGAATCTCTACGTCGCCGCCGGAGCAAAGTACTTCACCGCGCTGGCCAACCATCACGACAACTTCGACGCCTACAACTCCCGCTTCCACAACTGGAACTCCGTCAAGCTCGGCCCCAAGAAGGACATCGTTGGCATCTACGGCAAACTCGCCAAACAGCACAATCTCCGCTTCGCCGTCACCAATCACTCCTCGCACGCATGGCACTGGTTCCAGGTTGCGTACGATTACGACCCCGAAGGCGCGCAGGCCGGTGTCCGCTACGACGCCTACAACCTCACCAAGGCCGACGGCAAGGGTAAGTGGTGGGAGGGATTCGATCCGCAGGAGCTTTATACCGGCCGCAATCTCGTTATGCCCGATGGAGTCAAGACCATCGCCGACGCCAACAAATTCCACGCCGCTGGCGATGGTAATTGGCACGAGGAACTACCCCCCCAGGCGCCCGCATTCGCCGAAAACTGGTTCCTCCGCTGTCAGGACCTGGTCGACACTTATAAACCCGACCTCCTCTACTTCGACGACTCCGAGCTTCCCCTCGGCCAGTACGGTCTCGACATCGCCGCCCACTACTACAACTCCAGCGTGCGCGATAAAGGCAAGGTCGACGTCGTCCTCACCGCCAAGGACATCAAGCCAGAGCACCTTGGCGCCTTCACCCTCGACATTGAGCGCGGCAAGACCAACGGCATCCAGCCCAACCCCTGGCAGACAGACACCTGCATCGGCAACTGGCACTACGAGGCCTCCCTCTTCACCAACCATAAGTACAAGACGCCCGTCTCCGTCATCCACTCCCTCATCGACATCGTCAGCAAGAACGGCAACCTCATGCTCAACATCCCAGTCAAGGGCGACGGCACCATCGACGCCGACGAGCGCGCCTTTCTCGAAGCCATCGCCACCTGGATTCCCAAACACGGCGAAGCTATCTACGGCACACGTCCCTTCGTCGTCTTCGGCGAAGGCCCGCCAGACATCGTCTCCGGCCGCTTCAACGAGGGCACGCAGCGCCCCTACACCTCCGAAGACATCCGTTTTACCCGCAAGGGAGATACCGTCTACGCCTTCGCCCTCGGCTGGCCCACCACCGGCAAGATTCTTATCAAAACCCTCACCCGTGGCGCTGCTGCCCTGCCCAAACCCATCCAGCGCGTCGACCTCATCGGTGCCGGCTCGCTCACCTTCACTCAGGACGCCTCCGGCCTCACCGTCAACCTCCCAGACAAGGCGCCAAACCCATATGCCTATGCCTTCATCCTCCGAACATAACACTGTGTCACAATAGCGGGTGCCCCAGGTCTCGCTTTTGAGACCTGGGGTTTTTAGTCCGAACCATAAATCCGTTGTCCCAACGTCACACTTCGCACCTCGTTCTTGCCCACCCACGCGCCCCGCGTCTATCATCTCCCGCATGTCCACTAGACACTTCACTCGCCGCCGACTTCTCCAGTCCGTCCTCGCCGCCGCGCCCGCCGCAGCCCTCGCCTCGCGCGCCGCCCGCAACCTCTTGGCCCAGGCCGCTACCGCGCCCGCGCCGCGCATCGCGCCCGGCCCCTTCCAGCCCACATGGGATTCACTCAACGCATACAAAACACCCGACTGGTTTCGCGACGCCAAGTTCGGCATATGGAACCACTGGTCCGCGCAATGCGTCCCCGGCCAGGGAGACTGGTATGCCCGTCAGATGTACATCCAGGGCCACAAGCAGTACAACCACCATCTCGCCACCTACGGACACCCCTCCAAGGTCGGCTTCATGGAGCTCACCAACCTCTGGAAGGCCGAGAACTGGAAGCCCGAAGAGCTGATGGATCTCTACGTCGCCGCCGGGGCAAAGTACTTCGCCGCCCTCGCCAATCATCACGACAACTTCGACACATACAACTCACGCTTCAATCCCTGGAACGCGACCAAAATTGGCCCTAAGAAAGATATCGTCGGCATCTACGGCAAACTCGCCCGCGAGCATGGCCTTCGCTTCGCCGTCTCCAACCACGGATCGCACGCCTGGAACTGGCTGCAAACCTCCTACAACTACGACGCCGAGGGTCCGCTCGCCGGAGTTCACTACGACGCCTACACGCTCACCAAGGCCGACGGTAAGGGTAAGTGGTGGGACGGCCTCGACCCGCAGGACCTCTACACTGGCCGCAACGTCCTAATGCCCGATGGCATCAAGACCATCGCCGAGGCCACCAAATGGCTCCATGACAACGACGAAAAATGGCACGAAGACGTCTCCCTCACCCATCCCAAATTCGCCCAGAACTGGTTCCTCCGCGCCCAGGACCTGGTCGACAGCTACAAGCCCGACCTCCTCTACTTCGACGACTCCGAACTCCCTCACGGCATCTACGGCCTCTCCATCGCCGCGCATTATTACAACGTCAGCGTCCGCGATAAAGGCCGTCTCGATGTCGTCCTCACCACCAAGGACACCCGCCCCGCCGAGTCCGGCGCATTCACCCTCGACATGGAACGCGGCAAGTCCAACGAGATCCTCGCCCAGCCCTGGCAGACAGACACCTGCATCGGCAACTGGCACTACGACATCAACCTCTTCAACGCCCACGGATACAAAACGCCCACCTACGTCATCCACTCCCTCATCGACATCGTCAGCAAGAACGGCAATCTCATGCTCGACATCCCCATCACCGGCGACGGCGTCATCGACAGCGACGAGCGAGCCTTCCTCCAGGCCATCGCTACCTGGATTCCAAAGCACGGTGAAGCCATCTACGGCACCCGCCCCTTCTCCGTCTACGGCGAAGGCCCACCCGACGTCCCCACTGCCAGCTTCAACGAGCGCAATCAGCGTCCCTATACCTCCCAGGACATCCGCTTCACCCGCAAGGGAGACATCGTCTACGCCTTCGCCCTCGGCTGGCCCGCCAACGGCAAGCTCCTCATCAAGACCCTCACCCGAGGCGCTGCAGCCCTGCCCAAACCCATCCAGCGCGTCGAACTCATCGGCGTCGGCACCGTCCCCTTCACCCAGGACGCCTCCGGCCTCACCCTCACTCTCCCCGACAAGGCCCCCAACCCCTACGCCTACGCCTTCATCCTCCGCACATAACAACGGCAACCATCGCTCGTTCGTCTCACTCGGGAGAAATAGATGTCCACCAAAGGTTCGCTTCTCTGTTCCATCGCAATCGCCTATGCACTCTTCCTATGCGCCCAGTGTTGCGCGTCAGCCCAAACTGATATGACTGGCTACTGGAAGTTCAGCGTAACCGATGGCGGAGTCAGCTTCCTGGAACTGAAGCAGACCGGCGAGGCAATCACCAGCCCCGGTCGCAGTCCCATCACTGGTACGCTGCATAACGGCAAGTTGCATCTGGAGAGCGGCGTCGCTCCCCGCCTCACCGTCTACGACGCCACCGTTAGCGGCAATAAATTTCCTGTAACCCTCACCACCCGCCAGGACCAGTTTGGCGGTGGGGTGGAACATGGCACCCTGGAGCGCGTCACCGAAGAGGAGGCGCATCCCCGCCGCCTTCCCCTGCCCGAGCTGCGCGACCTGCCGGACAACGGCCTCGCGCGCACTCCTCCCATGGGATGGAATAGCTGGAATAAGTTCCACGATCACTTCGATGACGCCACAGTTCGCGCCATGGCCGACGCAATGGTCTCCAGCGGCATGGCTAAGGCCGGCTACACCTACATCATCATCGACGAGGGCTGGTCCAGCTACCGCGACAGCCAGGGCAAGATCACTGGAAACGCACGCTTCCCCAACATGAAGGCGCTCGTCGATTACGTCCACTCCAAGGGCCTCAAGATCGGCATCTACTCCTCGCCCGGCCCGCAGGTCTGCGGCGGATACCAGGGCAGCTATGGCCACGAGGAGGAGGACGCTCAGACCTTCGCCGACTGGGGATACGACTACCTCAAATATGACTGGTGCAGCGCCGGAGGCATCTATCAATCCACCGCGTCCGATCTCGAGGGCGCATACCAGAAGATGGGCGAGGCCTTGCAAAAAACCAGGCGACCCATCGTCTATAGCCTCTGCGAATACGGCTCAGGGGATGTCTGGAAGTGGGGAGCAAAGGCGGGCGGCAACCTGTGGCGCACCACCCGCGACATCTCCGACAACTGGCAGTCCATGGAGAAAAATGGCTTCGCCCAGCTCGACATCGCAGGATATGTGCAGCCCGGCCACTGGAACGATCCCGACATGCTCGAGGTGGGCAACGGTGGCATGACCGCCGAAGAGTACCGCACTCACATAAGTCTCTGGGCGTTGCTGCGCGCTCCTCTCATCGCAGGCAACGATCTGCGCACCATGACCGGCGAAACCAAGTCCATCCTGATGAACCCCGACATCATCGCCATCGATCAGGACCCCAATGCAAAACCCGTCCAGGTCCAGTCCATGGAAGGCGACACCGAAGTCCTGGTTCGTCCGCTCACTCAGAACGCCGTCGCCGTGGGCCTATTCAATCGTGGCGACAAGCCCGCGCAGATCAGCTTCCGCTGGGACAGCCTGCACCTTGGACTCGGCCTCGCTTACGGTATTCTCCAGGCGACTGACCTATGGAAGCATACGGACATCGTCACCACCGGGAATACATACACGGCAACCGTACCGTCCCACGGCGTCGTCATGATTAGGGCCACCAACTCTGTCCCCCGCCGTTCCCCGCCGCCGCCAACCGTAGCCGTTCCCCGTTGATTGCAGCTTCACAACGATCAGTAGCTGGGTGCACCATCTTGGCGACGGTCTTATCGTCGCTAAGGTGGGATACGTTCTAGATTGTCATTCCCGCAGACAATCCGCTTTTGTTCCTATCGTGCGCCCTCGCCTCCCCGCGTTACACTGAGTACCGCATGTCCACCCAGATCATCCGCCCCGCCCGCTCCCTGCAAGGCTCCCTTACTGTCCCCGGCGACAAGTCCATCTCCCACCGCTATGCCATGCTCGCCGGCCTCGCGGAAGGCACCACACGCCTTATCAACTTCTCCACAGGCGCAGACCCCCACTCCTCGCTCGCCTGTATGGAAGCCCTCGGCGCTAGCGTCCTTCACAACCCAGACGGCACCATCGAGATCACCGGAGTCACTGGCACCTTTCGCCAGCCCGCTGCCGCGCTCGACTGCGGCAACTCCGGCTCCACCATGCGCATGTTGTCCGGCCTCATCGCCTCCCATCCTCACACCTTCACCCTCGTCGGCGACCCCTCCCTAACCCTTCGCCCGATGGAGCGCATTCGCAGTCCTCTCATTCAGATGGGAGCAAATATTGATCTAACGGATGGACATGCTCCCGTCGCGATCCACGGCACTCCGCTCCACGCCATCGACTTTACGACCCCCATTCCATCCGCCCAGGTCAAAACCGCCGTCCTCTTCGCCGGCCTGCAAGCCGATGGCACCACCAGTCTCTCTGAATCCATCCTCACCCGCGATCACACCGAACACGCCCTGCTCGCCTTCGGAGCCACCCTCACCCGAACCAGCTCTCGCGGAAGCCAACCCGCCCGTCTCTCCATCCCCGGCGGCCAGCGCCTCAAAGCCGTCGACGCCACTATCCCCGGAGACATCTCCTCCGCCGCATTCTTCCTCTGCGCTGCGCTCCTCTTTCCCGACTCCAACCTCGTCCTCGACTCGCTCGGCATGAACCCCACTCGTGCAGCCCTACTCGACGTCATCGCCGCCCTCGGCGGACGTATCAAGATTCTTGCCGTTGAAGAGCATCACGGCGAGCTAATCGGCACTATCCAGGTCAATTGCGCACCAGACCACCGCGCCCTCTCTCCCTTCATCATCAGCAGCCCCCTCACCGCGCAGCTCATCGACGAGCTTCCCGTCCTCGCCGCCATCGCCCCCTATACCGCGAATGGCTTAATCATTCGCGATGCACAGGAACTCCGCATCAAGGAGTCCGACCGCATCGCCCTCGTCGCCAAAAACCTCCGCGCCATGGGAGCCGTATTCACCGAGCGCCACGACGGCCTCGAAATCCCCGGCAACCAATCCCTCCACGGAGCCTCCATCGACTCCGGCTCCGACCATCGCATCGCCATGGCATTCGCCATCGCAGCCCTCCGAGCCACCGGAGACAGCGAAATTCTCGACGCGGAGTCCGCCGCCATCTCCTTCCCAGAGTTCTTTACCTCGCTCGATTCACTCGCCCTGCGCTGACCATGACTGCAACCCCTCCTACTGTCGGATCCCACCCCATCGTCTTCACAGAGATGGTGCAGTTTGGCGGTGCGGAGCGCAGCGCCCTCGCCCTCGCCCGCTGGCTGCATCAACGCAATCTCCCCTGTCACATCGTCCTCTACGCCGACCATATAAATATCGCGCAATTCGCCAAATATCCACTCCCTGTCGTCGTTCTCTCCGCATCCGGAGCGCGCCGCCGCATCCGTGCTCTCCGACGTTATTTCAAATCTCTCCCCGCCAACTCGCCTCATCCTCTCGTCTCCGGCTATCAGCCCGCGTTGCACTCCACCCTTGCCGGCCTGCGCGGATTCCACACACTCATGCACGACACACCCTCGCTCTTCGGCGACGCCGCCACGCGCAGCCTTCCCCACAGCCTGCGAATCGCCCTCTACAACCGCATCATCGCCCACGGTCTCTCCTGCGGTGGCAACACCATCGTCACCAGCGAGTATCTCCGCTCCCAGTGCCTCCACGACTTTCACATCGAAGCACACATCGCGCGCATGGGTGGCCTCAGCACCCTGAATAGCCTCTTTCGCATCCGTCCTGTCCAGCCCGGCCAAACGCTTCGTCTGCTCTCTGTCTGTCGCATCGAATCCAACAAGCGCATCGACTGGATTCTCCACTCCCTCGCCGTGCTGCAAGCCACCACCCCGCCTCTCTCGCAGTGGACGGACTGGCGTCTCGACCTCGCAGGCAGCGGCCCACAGCTCGCCCCGCTTAGCCAACTTGCCGCCCAGCTCGGCCTGGCCGATCGCGTCCACTTCCACGGATTCGTCCCCGATAACGACCTCCAAAGCCTCTACGATCAGGCCCATCTCTTCCTCATGCCCGCCATCCAGGGTTACGGCATCCCAGCCATCGAGGCCCTCCAGCGAGGCATTCCCGTCCTACTCCACCGCGACTCCGGTGTCTCAGACATCCTCCTCGAAACTCCCTGGGCCACCGTCTTCACCGGAGGTTCCGACCACATGACCTCCGCGCTCGCCTCAGCCATCGACGGCGTCCTCGATGGCCGTCACCATACCTCTCCTCTTCCCAATCTCCCCACCGAAGACGACTGGGCAGAACAAATCGCTCGGCTCTGTGCCTGGGTCTGATTGCAGGTCTGCTAGCATCCGATACAAGCCCATGCAGATCACTCAGGCCGTCTTCGGCGTCTACCATCACTTCGAGCTGGCCCACCAGCTTCGTCGCCGAAACCACCTGCGCCGCATCTACTCCACCTGGCCCTGGGCGCGACTCCAGCGAGAGGGCCTTCCCCGCGAGTTCGTCCGCACCTACCCTCTGGTCCACACCCTGGACACGCTGTTACGCAGCACACCCATCTACTCGCCCACGCTCAGTGGCCGCTTCAATCAATGGGTCTCCGATAGCTTCGATCATTGGCTCCATCGCAACATCGAGCCCTGCGACGCGCTTATCGCCATCTCCGGCGCAGGCCTCACCACCGGTCCGCTCGTGCAGTTGCGCGGCGGTAAATTCATCTGCGACCGCGGCTCAACCCACCAGCGCTTTCAGGATGAAGTCATGGCCGCCGAGTACAACCGCTGGGCCCTTCCATACGCCACGCCACCCGCCCACATCCTTCGCCGCGAAGAAGCCATCTACGCACTCGCCGACGCCATCACCGTCCCCTCCAACGTCGCCCTTCGCTCCTTCCTGGCCATGGGCGTTCCTGCCGAAAAGCTCCACGTCATTCCCTACGGCGTCCGCCTCGACAAATTCACGCCAACCGAACCGCCGCTCGCTGAATCCTTCGAGGTCCTCTTCGCCGGGCAGGTCAGCCTGCGCAAAGGAATCCCCTATCTCCTCCAGGCCTTTGCCCGCCTGCGTCATCCCCGCGCGCACCTCACCCTCGCCGGCAGCGTGCAGAACGACCTTCGCGCGCTGCTCGCAACCCTCCCCACCGAGAATGTAACCTTTATCGGATCAATCCCCCAGCCCGAACTCGCTCGCCTCATGTCGCGCAGCCACGTCCTCGCGCTACCCAGCGTAGAGGAGGGTCTAGCTCTCGTGCAGGGCCAAGCCATGGCCTGCGGATGTCCCGTTGTCGCCACCGCAGCCACTGGCGCCGAGGACCTATTCACCGACGGCATCGAGGGCTTCATCATTCCCGGTCGCGACCCCATCGCCCTCGCCGATCGCCTGCAGCAGCTCGCCGACGACCCCACTCTCCGCGCACAGATGTCCGCCGCAGCCATCGCCCGAGTCAAATCCTTCGGCGGATGGGACCGCTACGGCGATCAGTGGGACACCCTCCTCCACTCCCTCACCGGCATCCCCCCCGACCCCACCGAACTTAGCTGATTCGCCCTTGTTGTTGTTTTTAAGGTTGTACGCGAAGCGTCCAATACAGCACGAAGTGCCGAAGCACCTACATCTTGTATCGGCCCATGTCGTCGTCGCCCAGGTTCTCCAGCCAGCGCCGCATCTCTTCTCCGCTCGCATTCTGCGGCCCCTCCGCCACCTGCTTCGCGTTGTCCAGCACCGCGCGGCTTGCATACACCGGGCAATCCCAGCGCAGAGCCAGCGCAATCGCATCCGATGGCCGCGCATCCAGCGCCACCATCTCGCCATCCTGCTCCATCCAGATCACCGCCAGGAACGTATCTTCCCGCAGCTCGCTCACCACCACCTTGCGTACCACGCCGTTCAGCGCGCGCGTCAGGTTGCGCATCAGGTCATGTGTCATCGGACGTGGAGTCGCCGTCTTCTCCAATTCCAGCGCAATCGCATTCGCCTCGAAGATCCCCACCCAGATCGGCAGCACTGTGTCGCTCGCCACGTCCTTCAGCACCACAATCGGCATGTTCGTCAGCGGATCAATCATCAGCCCGCGAATCTGCATTTCCACATCGGCCATCACCGCCGCAGCCGCAGCCGCCGAATCCTTGTGCTCACTCGCGCTCTTCATCTGCCCACCTCCTCAACCCGCCACAGCTTCGCCCACCAGGCTATTGGGAAACGTCTCCGTGATCCTCACCATTGGATAGCTCCCCAACGCCGGAAGTATCGGCTGCTTCACCGTAAAGTTCACCGTCTTGTTCTGCGAGCTGCGACCCACCACCTGTCCCCGCGACGCGTTGTGTCCCTCCACCATCACCTCCATCACCTGCCCCAGGTGACGAGCATAGCCCTTACGTTGCACCTCTCGCTGCCGATCCAAAATCACCTGCAACCGACGCACCTTCTCCTCCTCCGCAATCGAGTCTGCCATTCCCATCGCTGGAGTATTGGGCCGCGAAGAGTATTTGAAGCAGAAAACCGCATCGTACTTCACCTCTTCCAGCAGCGTCGCCGTCTCCTCCAGCTCCGCCTCCGTCTCCCCTGGAAACCCGACAATAATGTCGCTCGTCATGCTGATCTCCCGCCGCGCCGCCTTGATCCACGCAATCCGTTCCAGATACCACTCCCGCGTATACTCGCGATTCATCGCCGCCAGCACCCGCGTCGATCCCGACTGCACTGGCAGATGCACATGATCGCACAGCGTCGGCACAGCGTCGATGGCTTGCACAATCTCCCTTGTAAAGTCTCTCGGATGGCTCGTCGTAAACCGCACCCGCCGAATCCCCGCCACGCAGCCCACCGCCGCCAGCAGCTCCGCAAACGTCATCTTGCCACTCGGGTCGCGGTACGAGTTCACATTCTGCCCCAGCAACTGGATCTCCGTGAACCCCGCATCCGCCATCCGCCGGGCTTCAGCCATCACTGAATCCGACGCGCGCGACCGCTCCTTCCCCCGCGTATACGGCACCACGCAGTAGGCGCAGAACTTGTCGCACCCCTCCACTATCGTGATGTACCCGCGATGCGGATTCGTCCGCGAGGTAAACTCCGTATCGAAGGTCTCCTCCGTCTGCCGGTCATCCAGTCCCGTAATCCGTTTCTCGCCCGCCTCCAGCCGCGCCAGCATCTCCGGCAGCTTCCGGTAGCTCGCCGACCCGCTCACAATCGACACATACGGGGCCTTCTCGAATATCTTCTCGCCCTCCTGCTGCGCCACGCACCCCAGCACGGCGAAGCGTTTCCCCTCGCCCTGCAGCCGCTTGTACTCGTTCAGCCGGTGGAAGACCTTCTGCTCCGCCTTGTCGCGGATCGAGCAGGTGTTGTACAGGATCAGCCCCGCGTCGGCCTCATCCTGCACCCGCATGTATCCCTCATGCTCCAGCGTCCCAATGACCTTCTCCGAGTCATGGGCATTCATCTGGCATCCAAACGTCTCGATATAGAAAGTCTTCTCCACGCCCCAGTATATCGTCGAACGCCTCTGCCCCACGCCTTCCCCCGCCCCTCCCGATAATGTCCTTAGGCGCACCGCGTCTCCCGGAAGGCACTCACAATGGCGCAACGCGACGACAGAAAACGCCTCGGCAAGAAGCATCGTCAGGCATCCACCCGCCCCAAACTGGGCCGCGCCCCGCGCACCACGCCCACCACCGGAGCGATAACTGGTAAGGCAGCCCCACGCAAGCGCAAGTCTCTCTCCACCAAGCGCACCGCCGATGCCAAGAAGAAGCGCACCCCCACCCGCTCCCCCGAAAATGAATCCCGCAAGACCATCGCCCCAAAATCCTCGGCCCCCAAGCCTTCCTCCAAAAAATCTTCCCCGCCCTCCACCTCGAACCTATCCCCCACCGAATCCCCCGCCGAAATCCGTGCATGGCGCGAAGCCGAAATCCTCGCCGCGCAACTCGATCTCGCCGCCGACTCCGCCGCCTCCCGCGCGCTCCCACTCATCGCCATCTGCGGCCGTCCCAACGTCGGCAAGTCGACGCTCTTCAATCGCCTCACCGGTTCGCGCCGCTCCAGCGTTGGCGACGAGCCCGGAAGCACTCGCGACCGCCTCTCCGGCCTCATCGAGTGGATGGGAGCCGACGCGCGCCTGGTCGACACCGGCGGCATCGTCCCCGACGACCCCGAACTCATCCCCGCCGAAATCTTTCTCCAGGCCCGCACCGCACTCGCCGAAGCCGCCGCCATCATCATGGTCGTCGATGGCCGCACCGAGCTTGCCTCGCCCGACATCACTCTCGCCCAACTTCTCCTGCGCGGCGGCAAGCCCGTCTTCCTCGCCGTCAACAAAATCGACACCACCGCTCTCGCCCCCGCCGCCGAAAACTTCCGCCGCCTCGGCTTCCGCAACGTCCTCGCCATCTCCGCCGAACACGGCACCGGCATCGGCGATCTCCTCGATGCGGTCTTTTCGGCACTTCCAGCCGAAGTCTTCGCCGCCCTCCCCGCCCCCGCTCTCGAACCGCCTACCTCGAACCTCGAACCTCCGCCTTTGTCTTCCCTTGAACCTGGAACCTTGAACCTTGAACCTGTTCGCAAACTCCGCTCCCACGGCGCATTCGTCGAGCACGAAACCAAGATCGCCATCATCGGCCGTCCCAACGTCGGCAAGTCGACGCTCCTCAACGCCCTCACCGGCTCCGCGCGCGCCATCGTCAGCCCCATCGCCGGAACCACCCGCGACGCTGTCGACGAGGTCGTCACCCGCGGCTCGCACGACTTCCGTTTCGTCGACACCGCCGGCATCCGTCGCAAGGGCAAGACCAAGCTCATGGCAGAAAAGCTCTCCGTCATCATGGCCCGCAAGCATCTCGAGGCCGCCGACGTCTCTCTCCTCGTCCTCGACGCCACCGAAGGAGTCTCCGCCCTCGACGCCAACATCGGCGGCTACGCCCACGAGTCGGGCCGCTCCGTCATCATCGTCGTCAACAAGTGGGACCTCGTCGCCACAATTAAATCGTCATCCCGAGCGCAGTCGGGGTCCCCAACGAGCGAACTTGCTCGGTGGGGTGAGCAGGCGGCGTCCCCCCACAACACGACTTTGTCTTCCCCTGGCGCCTGGAACCTGGCGCCTGGCACCCCTCCCAAGGTTGACCAGAAGATTTACGAGGAACAGGTCCGCGACCACCTCAAGTACCTCGACTACGCCCCACTTGTCTTCATCTCCGCCACCACCGGCGCCGGCGTCGAGGCGCTCTTCAAAAAAGTCGAACTCGTCGCCCGCGAGCGCCGCAAGCGCGTCACCACCGGCCAAATGAACCGCTTCCTCGCCGACGTCGACTTCCAGCGCGCCTCGGTCCCCATGAACCGCCGCGTCAAAATCTATTACATGACCCAGGCCGCCGTCGCCCCGCCAACGTTCGTCCTATTCACTGACCGCGACGTCAAACTCCACTTCGCCTTCGAGCGCTTCCTCGCCAACCAGATCCGCGCCGCATTCGGCTTCATCGGCTCCCCCATCTGGTTCAAAACCCGCCCCAGAAACAAAAAGATTCCCGAAGTGTAATGGCTGTCCATGTAGATTGTCGCGGAAGTACAGACCTATGACTTACGAATCCACGCGAGTCTTGGTTTCACGAATTTGTCGAATCGAGCGTTGAGAATCGACACCCTCTCTCGATGACTGCGTAGGTCGTTTGTACTACGGTTGTATTGATCGTACTCGGACAATTGCTGGATGATCTTGGTACTTTCAGGGTCCGTCCGAATGAGTTCTCTATTGGCAGCTCTCTCACGTTCGAATTCCTGAATGAACTGCCTGATGTACGGGTACTCGTTTTCCTTGCGACCTTTGATGAACCAGTAGTACACCGGGACGAGTCCCGAAGATGCAAGGAGATTATCGGATGGAAGAAAAATGTCAGACATCCTCTCAAACATATCTAATGAGTTCCACGTCGCAAGCTCGAGTTTCTCCTTGATCTTTGAAGGACGACTCACGAATTCGTCGAGATCGATTTTTTTGGTCGAGCGTAACTCCTCGAAGTACTCGAAGGATAAGACCTTCGCCGCCAAGTTCAGGTCGTCACCCCTCTGGATACTAAACTTGATATTCGAAGTGAAGAATTCATGTTGTGCAACCTGTCGAATAAGCTCAGGAACCGGCCCTTTCATCGCATTTCTAACCTCAGCGCCTGTGAGAGGTTTACTCCTGTTAAGGCGTATGAAAAGGTCGTTCACACGCTCCTCTTCGCGAGTGATGACGCTCATCACTCCAAGTTCATACTCTTCAAACCTCTCGGCGACGTGCGGGTAGCCAGCATGGAGGTCCTTTAGGCCCAATCCTCCAAGTTCAGCCGACGGATCGTCAAGAAGTACGAAGTCCTCATTTAGAGTTACCTGCCCAGTAAAGAAATCGAAGATTGCCTCTAGGCGCTGTTTGCCATCGATGATTGCGTAATTGAGTTTCTTCTTGTTCAGAGGAGAGTCGCCTAGCGTGAAGTCGGCCATGTACAGCTTGGGCATGTCGAAGCCATTGATTATGGAATCTATCAAGTAGCCTTGATCAGTCTGCGACCAAAGCTTTCCCCGCCGTTGATACGGCGGTGACATGTCAATCTCCGTTCGTCTGTTAAACCACCATCGGAGAGTGTGAACCTGCATAGGACGAACATCGATAGGTTTCTGCGCCATTCACTAATCCTCGAAGCCAAATTCTCTTCTTGTTTCCCTAGCTAACCCGTCAAGATCCGGAAATACTACGGATTCCGCAATGCCATAACTAAAGATTGCTTCTCGAAATTTCGGTATAAGTTCCTTGGAGATCACGACTTTTGCAAGTGCGCCAACAGGGAAGTTTTCAGTCTCATAAATGCGCTCCATCGCATCGACGCTGTTCCCAAAGATTGTAAAAGCACCCCTTTGCGCAACGATCCGTGAGCTATTGTGCGCGCCGTTTATTGCAATCGGTAGGTTTCGAAAATCGTAGGTCGTGAGCGGAGGTTTGTATGGTGTGATCGCACTGTCGTTGGAGAAGGGGATCTCGCCCTTGAAGCTCAGATGGTGCAGGGCGTGTCTATTCCAAGCGATTGGGTCGAGGAACCAGACAACGGCATCATCCTGGTACATTATCTCCCGATTGCGGCCGCGCCCAACTACCTTGAAGTTGCGCCCTGCGGTCGCGAAGAACAAGCCGATAAAGGGGCTTTCGCTCCAGTCAAGAAGACGTGTCGGGACTCCATGATGCTGCATTACGAATAGGGCCTCCCAATCGTCGCCGAGACGGTTGTTGACGAAAGGAATGCTTCTCTGACGAAATCTCAACATGAGTTGCTGTTCCAATGTTGATAGGGCCTCCGGCTTTTTAATCGACCGATGCCTGTAAAGAGATGGAAGCAGTTTATGGAGCTTAAGAGAGGAGCAGCCTCGATACCAAAGGGATTTCGTCGCTGCTCGCTGATGTACTTCAAGCAACCCCACATACTCGGAAAAGGACTGAGGTCTTTCCTCTGGCACTGGCGGCAATCTAAACAACCCCCGACGCTGAATGTCTGAAGACGAGTAGTACTACTGTACAGCGTCCGTAGTACCAATACATCCCCTCAGAGCCTTGTAGCCACTCATAAACCGTTCCGGCTACCCCCATTCATGCGGTCTCATCGCATGAATGGGGGTAGCCATTCGCTCGCGAACCCCTCCCGCCCCGCCCTTGCCTGTTCCCTGTTCCTGCATCCCCGAAGCGAACCCCTCCCGCCCAATCTCCCCTCAAAACCGCCCCCGCTCCATCCCCTCCTCAATTATTCTTGATTTAAGTGATGTCACCCGTGATATCATCGCTCTCGTGAGAATTGTCATGGATACCTCGGTCGTCGTAGCAGGCCTTCGCTCGCCGAAAGGGGCATCCGCCAAGATCATCGAGCTGATTCAAACCGGAGAAGTCACGCTATGCCTCGACTACAAAATGAGCTGCGAGTATCGCGATGTGGCAACCCGGCCAGAGCATCGCAAGGCCTCAGGCCTCTCCGTTCGCCAGGTCGGCGACTTTCTCTCCGTTCTCGAAGACATAGCAGAACCGATACGAATGAAGCGGCGCTACAGAAATCTATCGCCCGACCCAGCCGACGACATGGTGCTGGAGGTGGCGATCAATGCAACAGCAGACGCGATTGTGACCCACAATCTACGTCATTTGAAAGTGCCCGGAAACCGCTTCGGCATCCAGGTCGTCACACCCGGCGAATTTCTTGAATGGATCAGTACAGGAGGAGACCATGCCAGCTAAAAAGAATTCGGCAACGCCAGCTAAATTCGCGCTCCGTTTGACCGCAACTCTCGGCAAGGAGGCAAAGCAATCTGCCGCCAGGGAGGGCGTGTCGCTCAACCAGTTCATCAATCTCGCCGTAGCCGAGAAGGTCGAGTACTTGGAGAACGAAGCATGGATCGCCCGACGCCGTCCCCCCACGCAGGGTCGAATCGACAAAGCCACGGCGCTGCTGCATCGCGAGGGAGGCCAACCGCCCGCAGCAAACGACATAATTCCCGACTCCTATAAGACCTGGGAGCGCGAGCAGATGCGCAACTCCCGCCGCAGAGCCAGCTAAAGACCCGGCTATCCTGAGCGAAGCCGAAGGAACCTGCGGTTGCTTGTTTTACGCTTGTCATCCTGAGCGCGTCGCTCGAGCGCGAAGGGCCCGACGAAATCCATCCGACCTCAACCGTCCGACCCTTTCTCCCACAAACTCCTGCCGTTGCCCTTGACGTTGCCTGTACTACTTGGTTTGTCATTCCCGTAGGGAATCTGTTTCTGCCCTTGCCGTTGCCCGTTCTACACTATCCACTAACCACTAACCACTACCCACTACCCACTAACCACTAACCACTACTAACTACCCACTACCCACTGATTTTCCTGTCAAGGGGGTCGAACCGCCCCTAAATCCTCAACCCACACAATCCAGACCTCTTCCACCCCAAAAATAGCCAAAAATAGTTGGCATACTAGTTATGCTCCACGGCGTACAATTTAAGTAGGAATCAAGAAAAAGAGAGACCCGGCACAGTGCCGGGCCTTTCCATTTAAGCCGCAAACTGGAGGAAAATGGCCATCGAATATTTACGTCCGCATAGGGGACCGTATACCACCGGTACATATACTTATCTCTTTATTTTGAATACTTTGCGAAAACAGGGAGGGGGGGGTACACCCTCGCTATGCCCACACGTCCTCCCCACTCGCCTCTTCCCCGGGATTCTGCCCTTCGCCACTTTCTCCGCCCTGCTCCCTCTCGGCGTCCCCACTCAGCCGCACCACGCAGTCCTCATTCTCGCCGGGCAAGCTCGACGATGCCGCAATCAGCAGCTTCCGCCGCGTTCGCTCGTCCTCCTGCTTCTTCGCTTCGCTCTTTGCTGCCTCCGCCAGAGCGTACATCTGGTTCAACGGATCCATTTGGTTGCTGTGTATATGCATTACGCCTCTCCCTTCAAGCGCACTTCCACACCTGGCCGACGCCGCTGTGGCCCAACTTCACTCCCTGCTTCCAGCCGCCTTCTCTGCGACTTCTCTTATATATCTGCAATTGTCGCGCTGGAATCCATCTCCCAGGAGCATATTTCCCTCAAAGTCCCCAACTTTGTTACTCCCCAACTCGGCTCACCCTTCCAGGGAGCACCGATTCTCACCGCTGGTTCGGCGCACTGCCACCAAGACTCTGCCATCTGCCCCAGAAATGGTCTGTTTTGGGCCCCCATCCCCCCAAAGTTGCAGCCATCACCCGAAGGATGCAGAAATCGCCAAAATTAATCATTGTGAGGGTCGATTTTCGGCTCGTTTTACGGGGGATCTCACGGACAGTTTCGTAGATCGCATTACCAAAATACCCACAAAATCAATAGTTTCCCGCTAGAAAGGTTACCTTCGTAACCATGGCAGTTTGATACGCGGTTATGTTACTGATTTTAGTGTACTTATTAAACAACGCATTCTAGAGTCATATCTGTAGTCCTGTCTACATAAAAAATCTGTTTCGCCCAACTAGAGTAACCCCAAGGGAGTAATATCATGAAAATTATCGTTCGCAGTCTCGTCATCGCCCTCGCAGTAACCGGAGCAATAGCAACCAGTTACGCCAATGCGTCTTCGTCAAAGGCCACGGTATCCATCACCAAGACGAGCGCCATGCCGATCCCGAACTGCCCTCCGAGTGATCCAGGCTCCTGCGAGTAATCTGTCGCGGTTACCAATGAGTTGAATAAATGTTGTTGACTCTCCCCTGGATAAGGTATCCTCAACTTGTCCAGGGGATGTGCGTGTGATCACAGCTCACTTTCTTAACTCGCTCAGCTATCTTGAGGTTGTATTCTGCCTCGCAGCACTATGTGCAATCACACTCAAGAAGCAGTGGACGGAATACTGGTCGCTTGGAGCGTTCCTCGCGCTTCGTTTCCTCTCCGACATAGTCCTGATTCCGCTCTTATATTTTAAAGAAAAATTCGCTGCCGAACACAGCATGGCGAGCGCACACACAGCGTACACTGCCTACTTTTATATCTTTTGGATTGGTTTCGCGCTCGAGTCCATCCTTACGCTCATCGTCGTATACAGTATCTTCCGGCTTGCCATGGCACCGCTGAAGGGACTCCAGCAGCTTGGTATGCTGATCTTTCGCTGGGCCGCCTCCATCTCAATCGTTGTAGCGCTAGGCTCTGCCTTCGCGCCTGAAATGACGCGCACAAATTATCTCATCGCCGCCATCTCCCAACTACAGCGCACCCAGAGCATCCTCACCCTTTGCCTACTGGTCTTTGTCTGCTTCGCCATCGTTCCTATGGGCCTCAACTACGCAAGCCGCATCTTTGGCGTCAGCCTTGGCCTCGGCGTAATGGCCACCAACGATCTGGTTCAGTCTGCCTGGCTCACCCTCAATCCAGGTATGAATACTGCCCGCAACATGGTCAACGGCGTCGTCATATGTCTCGTTCTCGTAACCTGGACCGCATACTTCGCCTTGCCGGAGCCAAAGCGCCGCATGATCGTCCTTCCCACCACATCGCCCTTCCTGCGCTGGAACCAGATATCGCAGGTCCTCGGTGACAACCCAGGATTCGTCGCAGTGGGCGGAATGCCTCCAGAGTTGCTTGCTCCTGCTGAAATTGAAATCATGCAACGCGCATCCCGCAAAATGGTCGTCCCCTTTCCCAAGTCGATGAGCGCATAAACGCTCTTGTTGTTCCGCACTAAATCCAGCGCCCACGCCAATCTTCAGCGTGGGCGTTTCTCTTTGCAATCGATGCAATTCACCAGTCTCGTTTCCTGATCCTATCGCACCACTCCTACCTGCTCCATCGGCCAGTAGACGAAGACCGCTTTGCCGTAGATCAGTCCGCGGTCCACTGGTCCAAAGTCGCGACTGTCGCTGGAGATCGACCGGTGATCGCCCATCACGAAATACTCCCTCGGCGGCAGAACCATCTCCGGTTGAGACCGGTCATCGTCGTAGATCTTCTGAATATAAGGTTCTTTCAGACGCACGCCGTTTACATACACTCGCCCGTGCTCAATGCGCAGGTCATCGCCCGGTAATGCAATCACCCGCTTGATGTAGCTCTTGGCATGATCGCGCGGATACTGGAACACCACCACATCTCCTGCATGAATATCTCCCATGCGATACGCAATCTTGTTGATGAACAACCGGTCCTGGTCTTCCAGAGCAGGCACCATGCTGGTTCCCTCCACACGCACCGGCTGGTATAGAAAAAGAATAATGAACGCCGAGACTGCAATCGATACCACCAGATCACGCAGCCACGAATGCCAGCCCGCGACTTTATTCTCAGTAGCAGAACCGCTCCCAGCTCCAGTATCCATCCCTGAGCCGCAGTTCCCTGCCCCCGCACCCACCTGCTCTGGCTCTGCCTGTCCTTCGTCGATCACACTCTCTCCTCCCACCCATGTCACCACCCATCGCACTCTCAGTTAGACGCAGCAGGTATGCCCTTGGGACTTACTGTTCCAGTGCCCTTCATCTCCAGTTCCAGTCCCGGCGTCAGCGTCTTGCCGTCGATTCCTTCCGGCGACCACGCCTCTACAATCGCCCGCGCCAGCATCGCAATAGCCAACTCCCCTTCATTATCTGCCGTCCATCCCGTATCCGTATTCTCGTAAGTAAAGATCGAGAGTACCATCGGCCCCTTCTTGCCCGCCACAATCGCCACGTCCGCGCGCACCGCGTTCAGGCTGCCCGTCTTGCTCGCGGTCCCCGATCCTGTCTCCGTCTTATCCAACTTCTCCAGGTATCGCGGTATCGTATCGCGATAGAACTGGTTGCGCAGCATATTCATTGCTACCACGCATATCGCCCTGTCGCTAACGGAGATCGGCCCCGCAGCGCTCTCCCCCTGCTTCTCCAACTCGCAACGCCCGATCCGCTCCATCACCCGCGCCATCTCCCGCGCAGTCGACTTTCCCAGTCCGTATTTCTCCTGGTCTGACGGCATTGGCTCGGTCGCCGGCTTGCCAATCTTCTTGTACAGATGCGTGTCCTTCAGTCCCATCCACGCAATCCGCTCATTCACTGCATCCAATCCAATCTTGTCGATCGCCAGATTGGCTGCCGTGTTGTCGCTCATCACAATCATCAGCGTCAACACATCCTTCAGCGTCAGTGTTTGCGGAGCATCCAGAAACAGCAGAATCCCCGAGCCGCTAACCGCGTCCCCCGGCTCAAGCTGGATACTGTCGTCCCAGTGCGCTTTGCCAGCACGCACCTGCTCCATCGCCTCAAAAAGAATAGTCAGCTTGATCACCGACGCCGTCTGCACCACAGCGTCTGCGTCGATCCCTACGCTCAGGCCCGTGTTCAATTGTGTTGCGTACAGTGCGACTTTGCCGTGATGAGCCTTGGCAATCTCGCGAAGTCGTGCTTCCAAAGCAGCATCCGCAGACTGCATCTCCAGCCCACTCCCCACCGCGACCTGCGCCGAGGCTGCCTTCGCAGCTCCCACAGCTTGCGCCCACGCAACTCCGCCCTCTGCCATAAGCCACACAACGGCAAGCACTATTCCCGGCACTACCCTGCGGACTCTCATCTTCTGCATGGTACATTCTGCGACTTGCCGCGTAACACCCCCCTAGCGCGCTATCTCCGCCTTGCAGTTACCCAATCCGTAAAAAAATAGCTCATTACGGTAATAAATCGTCTCCTCCCCGCTATGTTCTGGGTCATTTGGCCGTGGTCCATCGTATACTAAGTAATGGAGACTCCGGCGCATTTCAGATAGAGCCTGGTTCTCGACCTCCAAGCAATCTAATTCACTCCCCGGTGGCAGCGACTTATGGCAACACTCACCATGATGGAACAGACGGACGCGCCCAAACCTCATATGCAAGTCGTGGATGGCCCCCACGACGTCACCACTGAAACCTCCAACATCGCATCCGAGGGCTTTGATACCAAATCGGCGCTGGAGATTGCGCGCATCATCAATCACGAGGATGCCAAGGTTACTTCTGCCATCCGCAAAGCCCTTCCAGAGATCGCCACCGTCATCGACATCGTCGCACGTTCCCTGCGCGATGGCGGTCGTCTCATCTACGTTGGCGCAGGCTCCAGCGGTCGCATCGCCGCGCTTGACGCATCCGAGTGTCCTTCCAGCTACTCCACGATGCCCGCGCAAGTGCAATACATCATGGCCGGTGGCCCCAAGGCACTCGCCAGTGCCTCCGACGCCAATGAAGATTCGCCCGAACTTGGCCAGCGCGACATCGCCCGCCGTCGCCCCACACGCAAAGACATCGTCATTGGAGTCTCCGCCTCCGGCAGCACGCCCTACGTCGTCGGCGCGGTTGAGTACGCACGTGCACGCGGAGCCATCACCGCCGCCATCACATGCAACAATAGCACCAAGCTCGCCGGGGTCTCCGACAACACCATCGTCGTCGAGGTCGGCCCAGAGGTAGTCTCCGGCTCCACCCGCATGAAGGCAGGCACCGCCCAGAAGATGGTATGCAACATGATCACTACTGGTGCCATGACCCGCCTGGGTTACGTCTACGACAATCTCATGGTCAACGTTCACATGAAGAACGCCAAGCTGGTCGAGCGAGGTATCCGTGTCCTCATGCGCGTCTGCAACATCGACCGCGACTTCGCCATCCGCACCATTAAGTCCGCCGGCAAGTCCATCCCCATCGCAGTCGTCATGCTCAAGGCAAACGTCGACAAGATGGAGGCCGTCCGCCGTCTCGCCAAATCCGACGGCAACGTCCGCCTCGCCATCGACGACTCCCGCCTCGAACTCTAGCCCGGCTTTTTCACCGTGTGCCCCATATCTCGATTTTGAGATGTGGGATTACGCATTTCCCCAACGCCTCCCCCCCGCACCAACCCTGTCACTCATCTCCCCGCCCGCCATTCCCGTAAACTATCTCCATGGACAAGTTTGTCGTTCGCGGAGGCAATCCCCTCCTCGGCACCATCAAAGTCTCCGGCGCAAAGAACTCCGCTCTGCCCTGCATGGCCGCCGCCATCCTCACCGAGGACGAACTCATCCTGGAGAACATTCCCCAGGTCCGCGACATCGAGACCGAGCGCCGCCTCCTCGCCGCCATGGGTGCCGAGGTCGATCTTGGCTACGGCCGCGCCCAGCATCGCACCAGCATCCGCTGCGCCATTCTCTCCGACCCCGTAGCCAAGTACGAGATCGTCAAAACCATGCGCGCCAGCTCGCTCGTCCTCGGTCCGCTCATCGCCCGCACCGGCATCGCCCGCGTTGCCATGCCCGGCGGTTGCGCCATCGGCGGCCGCCCCATCGATCTGCACATCAAGGGCCTCGAAGCCATGGGTAGCACCATCACCCAGGACCACGGCTACCTCGAAGCGCGTTCGCCCAATAACGGCAGCTCCCGTCTCAAGGGCGCGCACATCGTCTTCG
>CAIZFH010000016.1 GCA_903932155.1 uncultured Granulicella sp.
GTGCCCGTCTCCACCACCCGAATCCACCTCCGCGGCTTCAGCGATGCAAAGTACTCCGACGCCACTCTCGTCTCCTCCGGAGTCGCAGCCTCCGCCACCAGGATCATCCGGCTCGCCGGTCCCATGCGCGGCTCCGAGCTGCGGCGCAGATCGTTCTTGAAATCCGCCATCTGCTGTTCCATATACGCCGCAGGGAGCCCTGCCAGGCTCTGGTTCTCAGGCCGTCCAAGCCCGCTGGGCTGATGGCAGTGCGCGCAAGCGTACACAGCGGGCCTGCGTCCGGACGCGACCACCGCAGGCATCGGCGGATGCGAGCCCGGGAACCAGTCGGCAGCGACAAACAAATTCGCAATCTGCGTCTTCGTATACCCCGCGCTACTCCCGGCGACATGTTCAACGGGCTCACCGCTGAGGGCAGCGTCGTTCCCCACCACCAGCGGCACAATCGGACTCACAGGATAGGCCCACAGAGGCAAGTCTCCGGCCGGCAGCGACGGCTTCCGAGTCGGTGCCTGCGCTTGCTCGGTCCCAATCGTCATTAGCGCGAAGGCAAGTGCAAGACTCGCGACCAACATGCCAGTATTCATTTTCAAGAGAACGCCTCAATCTTTCATATTGCAAAGAACTGCGCTATCGACTTTCACTGGAAACACAGGCCCGAGGCGATTGAACTCTCCGTAGATACTGCAACAGTAGGAGAAGTAAAGAGTTTACGGAAGATTGGAAGTCATCCACCTCACGACGTCATCCTGCGTCTTGTTGGGCAGGCGGTTGTAGTCCCATGGCTCGCGGATTGCCAGCTTGTCTCCCGCACCATAGAGAGAGTAAACCTGCTTCGCCACCGAAACTGAGGACGCAACGTCCGCAGGAGTCGCGTCGCGGTCCAGTTGCGGTTCGACCACCAGCACGGGACGCGGCGCAATCATGCCCAGCAGGTCCTGATAGTCATAGGGAATCTGCGACTCGTGCCCGACAAAGAATCCCAGCTTCGGAATCAGATCGCGCTCCTGGCTGTAGCGAGCGACGCCGCCATCGCCACGGGCCGCCGTGTCCGTGCGCATTGGCGTAAAGCCTGCGATGGAAACAACCCCCTTTACCCGCGAATCAAGCGCCGCTTCATAGATGGCGACCGTGCCGCCGAGCGAATACCCAAACAGGTAGATTCGATTCGCATCGACTAATTGATCGCTTGTGAGCGCGTCGACCGCGGAGTGTGCATCCTCCACCAGTTTTCCCATGTGCGACCACTTCGGATAGCGGTCGTAGAACGTGCCTGTCTCCGACAAGCGACTGCCAAAGCCGCTCTGGTCGTAGGCCAGCACCGCGTAGCCTGCATGTACCAGTGCCAGAATTGGGTGCAGGTCCGAGTGGTACACCCACATGTAACCCAATGGGTAGCTATATCCATGCAGCCAAATCACCGTGGGCAGCTTATTGCCGGCAGGTGTGTCCTTCGGATAATAGATGTCTCCCCCGATACCACCGAAGTTAATATGCCGGGAGGCTGCTTCGCTTTTCTCCGGCTCCAGCCAGCCGTAGGAGTTTCCGCCATTGCTAATGACCCACAAGGGAACGTTCGGCGCGAGCTGCCCAGGACTTGGCTGCATCCCTCCAATGCCGACATAGGTTGAGGGGACATTGGCGATGGGCGCTGCTGCTGCGCCTCCTAAGCCGAACCGCCCTGAACCTGGCGCACCCGCAGCACCTCGACCGGCCGCACCCGCACCCGCCGCACCTGCACCACCTCGACCGGCCGCGCCCGCCATACCTGCACCACCTCGGCCTGCCGCACCCGGAGGCCCGAAGCCGAAGCCCCCCCGCCCCGAGTCCGCGGCGGACAGTCTCGGCGGCTCAGTGCCCAGCATCGAGAGCACCGACTTGCGGAGGTCCGCCGACTTCTTCTCCCAGTCAGATGGCGAAGCGATCGCGCCGCCCGTTGCGGACTTCAAAATCTCATCCGTTGCCTGCTTCGGATACTTGCTCAGGTCCAGCGAAGTCTTCGTGTTCACGCGCCATGTATCCCAGTTCCACTGGAAGATCAGGTTGCTCGTCCACTTCTTCGTGGAGCGCCCAAACTGCTGATCCAGCCAGTCCAGGTCAGCCTCTTCGTCGTTCGCGCCGTGAAAGCCGGGAACGCGCAGCGTGCCGATGCGGTCGGGCACGCCGAGTAGCTTATAGACCTTCAGCGCGGAGTAGTAAGTCTGCTCAATACCCCAGGTGTTCGAGACCTGATCGTTGTTGCCCCACTCCATCAGGATGGAGCGCGGCGCGATCATCGCGGCCAGCAGGTTGCCATCCACGGGCAACCGGTCTTCACGCCCGGCGAAGAAGCGCAGCTGCGGAGCGAACCATGTTGGGAAGGAGCGCGTGGTACTCTCAATTCCCTCCCCGAAACCGCGCTCGCCGGAAGCACGCCATGGCAGCACGCCTCCCACGCCCGTGCTTCCTGCAATCACCGCTGTGATGCGCGGGTCCAGCGCTGCGGCAAGCGCCGCCATCTTTCCATCGCGCGAGTAGCCGAAGATTGCGATGTGCTTCATGTCCACATGCGGCAGCGTCGCCAGGTAATCCACTACCAGGCCTGCAGCCCATCCGCGTCGTGGCAAGAGGGCAAAGTCATAGTCTGGATAGAGTTGGGCCAGCGCGTCGGCATCGTCCATGGCGTCGTTGCCCGCGAATCCCGCCGAGATGTACCCGCGCCGGATCAGCGATGACGCCCATCCCGACAGGCTGGAGTTGATCAACACCGGAAACGGCCCACCGCCGTCGGGAATATAGACGCGCACGCGCATCGTCCCTTTGTCGCCCGGTCCGAACTCCAGCCGCACATTGCGCACCGTGTAACCGTCCGCATGATTCTCGTCGAGCTGCACGACGTGATCAATCTTCGGCCTAGGCGGTACCGTGCCCCACACATACTTCTGCGATAGCTTCGAAATCTCCTCCCGCCGCGCAGGCCACTGGGCGGCAGTGGTCACGCTGCGCCCATTTAGAAACGTCATTGGATCGGGAAGGCTATTGTGCCTCGGCAACGAGTTGAAGTCTGGTGGCAGGGCGTTTGTCTTCTTCAGCCATGCGTCGAACGGCGGAGCAGGCGGCAGAATCTGCAACAGCTTGTCACGGTACTGCTCGCGGTCCGCAGCCGACATGGGTGACTGCGATTGGGCATGGGCGACCGTGCCAAGAATGATTGCCGACAGCGCTGCGCCGATAAGAATGCGATTTTCAAATACCATGAGCGTTCCGACCCTTCCTTCAGCCCAACATTGTTCTATACATCTTGAGAAATCCCTGTAGCTGCGGGCATCGACAGGGACCCGTTAAAGAAATTACTTCAGCTCCAGTGCGGCACAATTATATGCATCCCGGACAGCCAATCCTCCTCTGTCAAAGAAGGCCCAAGGATCAATCACTACTCTCCAACGAAGAATAGAGACGAAACCGAAGCTAGCTTCAGCCGCACCGTGGTAATTAGTTGACCATTTGCATTGCCGGGCGTGATCTCCGCCGGCTCTTGCGCGCCGGTGTGCGGGTTCCAGATCGTCAGCGTCTTGTGGCCTGGTAGAACGACCTTGGTGTCGATATCTTTCGGAGATGAGTTGGCGAAGAAGTAGATGTCGCGGTTATCCTTCACCTTGTGGATGTAGGTCAGAGCGCCCTCATACTCGGCCCCGTACCGCAACTCGCCCAACGGCTCCTGAATATTCACGTCGCGCACGGGAAGCGCCAGATTCAGAATATTGTCCAGCAGCCATGGATGGGTGTTGGGCAGATAGTAGGCCTGTCCTCCCGCGTTGTTCTTCTTGATGTAATACCAGAAGACATAGTAGTTCTGGCGGTCTTGCGCTCTCTTGAGGTCCGCCTTCAAGGGCTCATCCTTAGCCACGCCGAAGATGTCCGACATAGCCTGCTGCACATCTTTATCCTTGCCGAACTCAGCCGAGCGGGTGGGGAGCTGGTCGGTGGCGATGACGGCGCCGCCCTGGTCGTAGAACTCCTTGATCTTCTTGGCTGCCGCCACCGAGAGCACATCGCCGGCGGGCAGGATCAGGACCTTGTACTCTTCGCGATTCACTTTGTTGCTGAGAATCAGTTTTCCGTGGTCGATGGTGCAGTTCTCGACCAGGACCTCCGGATGCAGATAGGTGTAGTCCACGCGCGACGCACGAAACAGGTCATCGCCGATGGTCTGGTAGTCCGCACCCGCGGTAGGGCCGCCTTCGCGCGCGTAGGCCGTTTCCATGATTTGCGGGGCCTTCTCTCCGGCAGCCAGCGGGAACTGCACACCACCGGCATTGTGATAGTCCGCGTGCAGCGAGTCGATGGGATAGAGAACCGCGACATCCGCCACGTGCCGCCCTCCCTGAAGCATGTAACTAAGACGTCCTACATAGTCGTTCAACTCCACACGCTTGGGCTGTACCGTACGGGCCGGTACCTGGGAGTTGATTCCCATCGCATACTGGTCCATGGCCACCTGGAAGGCCATCTTGTCGGTCAGGCCGCGATACGCGGCATACGTCTCGGCGCGGATAATTCGATGGTCATAATTGAAGCCGGACGAAGTAACAATTTTGTAGGCAGAATTCGTGCGGCCATACCACCAGATATCGTCGATGGTGGGAATGGTCTGGTACTTGAACATCTTGATGAGGTCGCCGGTGAGGGGAGTAGGATTCAGCGGCTCCTCTTGGTCTGTATGTCCACCGAATTGCAGGTTGTGCTCGGTGCACCAGTCGTCCAACCGCTTGATGTAGTTCTCCTCGTACAACGAGGCGCGGAAGCCAAACAGGGCATCGCGCGCGGCGGCAGTGTTCGTGCCAATGTCGTACCACAGCGCCGGATAGTACTTCACCGGTGAATATCCGTAGCGCTTCTGGAAGGCGGCATTGAAGTTCGGCGTCCAGATGCGGTCGGAATGGTGCATCGACGGTTCGTCGTAGAAGGTCTGGGTGATGATGTTACCGAAGTATTTACCCAGATACTGGTTGTACCGGTCATAGGTCAGGGAGATATACGCCGTCATCGCGTTGGGGTCGAGATAGTCCACGACCTGCACTTTCCCTTCGACGAGATAGAAGGCCATGGCCTTCCAGTTGCCCTTCGGCACCTGCGCGATGAGATGGCCGGCCTTACCGCTGCTGCTCACATCCACCAGCTCGTGCGTGTCGCGATTCATCAGGACCGAGCCCATATAGATGCCTTGGGGAATCGCCAAATCGATCTTCTTCGGCCCGGTTACATCCTGCTCTGTCATGCTGAGGCTTTTGGCCACGTACTGGGGAAACTTGGAATATAGCAGGCCTCCCGCCGTGCCGCTAGGGAAGGAGTAGTCGTCGTACAGGACGACTTCGAGCCCCTGCTTTTTGGCCTCTTGCACTCCGGCATCATACAGCTTGAAGTAATCGGGGCTGAGAAACTCGACGCCCTTCGCGCTGGGAGCGCCACGAAAGAATTTTTTGAGATAGTCGTCGGAAAGACCGAGAGATGTGCTGCCCCCGGGTTCGAAGAAGAGGCCGCCGTAGTTCAGCTTGGCGGCCTCATCGACTTCTGCGATGAGGCTTTGCTCGGTGTCCCTGGTCATGTTGATGCTTCCCATGGCGTGCCCGCGGTATTGCGCGGGAGGTACCTTGAATATCTGCGGATTGAAGTCGGCAGCAGGTTGTGACTGGCCCTGTGCGGAAACTCCCGCCCCCAGCGCGAGGAGCACTCCTGTGAAAAGAACGGCGCGGACAGATTGCATTAGCATGGGTTTTACCTCTCGGCTATTTAGCTGGAATCTCCTTTTACGCCGTCGATTCGCTTGAATTGTACCCCTCCTGAGGGGGTTCGCGAGACCAACAGTGCAAGTGTGGTCGAAAACGGGGCAGTACCGCACCGCCCTGGATTCAAACATGTAATCGCGCAATCGAACTGCCTACGAAGTCTTAGGGCTGTATCTGGATCGCCTGCGTTTGACATCTGGTGGCGGCACGCCTTGTGCGGGCGATGCAGATACAGCGACTTGAAGGAAGCCGCTTTCCGGGTTGGCTATATATTTTCTATCGGACTGCGGTGGATTGTATGGATTGCAGGGCTGGTTCTTGGGGCCGTGTGGTTCGATTGCTGCCGCGGAGTGTGGAGAAATGGTGGTTTTGAAGCGGCGTGGGAGGGCTGCTGAGGTGGTCTTGTGGAGGGCCAGGCTGGTTGAGACGCAGCGGGGGTGTTCATGCCGGAGCACGCGGGGAGATCGAGGCTGGAGTTGTTTTCTCATGCGGCGCATAGATGGGTGAGGGGTGGAGAACGGGGCAGCAGTTGAGTTGCGGAGAGTCGTTGGACGACGTGCATGGAGTCTCCACAGACAGGGCAGTTCCAGTAGGTGGACGAGCCGGGGTGATCGGCAGCGGGCGATCGCGAGGAGGACCTTCTGATGTTGCCAGGCGATCCAGCGGCGGCTGCGCTCGATGAAGCCCTGCCCGGCATAGCAAACGATATCGGCCATCCCCAGCGGAGGCCGGTCTATGCGCTGCGTATCGCTCCTCCTGGTGCTCCGAGTTGCAGCATGTCGAGTGGGCTTGCGGTTGCGCTCAGATGACGTTGCGAGAGGTGTAGGTAGATCGTGGTCTCTTCGAGATCGCGATGCCCCAGCAGCATCTGGATGGTGCGCAGGTCGGTCCAGCGAGCTCCGGTGGCATAGAGCGTCATCAGCAGCATGCGATAGACCGGTGTCCGGGCCGCATCGATTAGTCGAGCGACCTCTTCATGGCTGAGCACCGGCGGAAGTATTGCCCAGGACTTATCCGCGCGGATGGGTGCCCATGCGTTGCCGCACCAGCCCCAATGCCAGCAGGATGCCGTGGAGCAGCGCTTCGGGGCGAGGTGGACAGCCTGGAATGTAGACGTCGACAGGAATAACTGCATCCACTCCGCCCAGCGAGGCGTAGTTGGTTCCGAAGATGCCTCCGCTGATGCCGCAGGCACCCACGGCCACCACCACCTTCGGATCGGGCGTCGCGGCCCAGGTCTTGCGCAGCGCCAGTTCCATATTGCGCGTCACCGGCCCGGTCACCAGCAACATGTCGGCATGACGCGGCGAGGCCACAAAACGAATACCGAAGCGTTCGATATCGTGAACCGGATTGTTCAACGCTACAATCTCCTGCTCGCAGCCGTTGCACGATCCTGCATCCACCTGGCGAATCGCGAGCGACCTGCCAAGTAGTTTATGGATGGCCGCTTCGATCCGCTTGCCAGGTTCCTCCGCAATGGGGCCGCTGCTGAATGACAGCAGCTCACCGTGGTGGCCGTCGGCTTGCAGGGCATATTCGGCGGTAATCACTAGGTCGCGGCGGTCCGTGACCGCAAGCTCGAACTGCTTGGTCATGCGCACCGCCCCATCGGCGGAGGCTTGCTCGCATTCGCCGCAGAAGATGCAGCGGCCGTAATCCACGGTGACCTGGCGAACTCCGTCGCAGTCGTGGATGGCGATGGCCCCGGTAGGGCACACGTCGGCCGCCGGACGAGCGTCGCTCCATGCTGCGAAGTCGAACTCTAGCCGTCCCCGAAACTGCTCGGCAAGGTGAGGCGCAACGCGCGGATATTCGGCCGTCACGGTGCCTATGCTGATCGATTTTTGGAGGATCTTAAACATAGGGTTATCGGTCCGTCCCCGAGTAGGACAAGTTGAAGCTCTTATTAATCACTGGAAAATCCGCAATGATATTGCCTTCCACCGCTTCCACAATGGCCGGCCAGTTATTGAGCGACGGGTCTTTCACCTTGCATCGTTCCAGACAGTTTCCGTAACCGGTGTGGACCCAGTGAACAATCTCGCCGCGCCAGCCTTCCACTGCTCCGATGGCGCAGCGGTCTGGCGGAATGGGCTGTGTAGGGGCGCGATGCGGACCATCCGGTAGTTGCGTAACCGCCGCGCGGACCATCTGAATCGATTCGCTCACCTCATCGATACGGACAAGCAGGCGGTGGCGGACGTCTCCCGCCTGGTACACGGGCACACGGAACGGCAGGTGGCGATAGGCCTCATACGGGTGGTCGCGCCGCAGATCCAGATCGACGCCGGAGGCACGTCCTGCCACACCAACGACTCCCAGCATGGATGCCTTCTCAGCGCGCAGGATTCCTGTGCGTTGCAGGCGCTCGCGTGTGGAGTTGGAAGATTGCAGCATCGCCACCAGATCGCGAAACTCGCGCTGCACAACCTTCAGCGTCTTCTCGATGGCTTCGACCTGGGTCCGCTGCCAATCCCTGCGCACGCCGCCCGGTGCAACCATACCACGCAACATGCGGCTTCCTGTCAGGGTCTCGCACAGTCCCAACAGAATCTCTCGCACGCGACCGGCATGGGCGTTGGCAATCACGAACCCCACATCGTTGGCGATGGCCCCGGCATCGGAGATGTGGTTCACAATTCGTTCCAACTCCAGCAGAATGGTGCGCTGGAACTGTGCCCGCGCCGGAACTTCGATCCCCGATGCCTGCTCTATCGCGCGACAGAATGCAGTGCCGTGGGAGAACGCCGAATCGCCCGAGATACTCTCTGCCAGAAACACTGCGCGCTGGATGGGAAGGTTCTCGAACAGCTTTTCGGTTCCCTTGTGGGTGTAGAACATGCGCAGTTGCAGGTACAGGATGGGTTCGCCGGCAACCGCGAAGTCGAAGTGGCCGGGTTCGATGATGCCGGCATGGACTGGACCAACCGGAATGTGGAAGACACCCTCTCCATGCGCGGGCCGGTAGACGTGCCGCTCCCCCTCAAACGGTGGCAGCACCGTGTCCAGCGGAAAATCCTTGCGCAGCGGATGCACGTCGGGCCAGTTATCGTGCAGCGCCACGCGCCGCGGGTTGGGATGGCCTACGGCTTCCAGCCCAAACCAGTCCTGAATCTCGCGCTCCTGCCAGTTGACGGCGGGGAACTCCGCGGCCAGCGATGGAAACGTGGGATTCTCCGCGGCAACCGATGCCTTCAGAATCAGCCAGCTTGGATCGCCCGGACGGTCGAAGACATAGTACAGATAGAAAACACCTTCCACCTGTACCCGGTCCTCGGCGAAAACTGTCACCAGTCTAGCCTGGTATCCAGACATCAGATGCCGTGCCATTTCGGTGGCGTCCGGGCCGTCAAGCAGAACCGTAAATTGCCCAGGGGCCGTTTCTTCCACAGCGCGAATCTGCTCCGGAAAACACTCGCGTAGATTGTTCAGCAAGGAAGTCATTGTCCACTCACCACATGTGCCGCCTGGCGCACCAGTTCAAGCAAGGGAGTCGGCACCCAGAATGCTATGACTACCAGCACCGAGGCAAGAGCCAGCAGCGAACCATCGCGCCAGGGACGGCGCTTTGCTGTAGGCGCATCGCTGCGCGGGCCCAGCACCATGTCGCCCACAAACAGCAGTGCGCCCGTAAACAAACCTGTCCCGAACAAGACGAATAAGACGCCGGTAAGTACATGACCGCCGGCTATGGCCGCGCGCACAATCAGAAACTCGCTCTGAAACAGGCTGAACGGCGGCATGCCTGTGATTGCCAGCATGGCCATGAAAAGCACGACGCCCGTCAGCGGCATGGCACGCATCACGCCGCCTTTGATTTTTGACAACAGGTCGGTGCGGAAGTGCTGATACACATTGCCCGCGCAAAGAAACAGAAGCGACTTCGCGATCGTGTGAAACACCATGTGCAGCATCAGGCCCAGGCTTCCCATCGCTCCCCCGATCCCCAGCGCGATGGCCATTATGCCGGCGTGATCAATGGTGGAATAGGCCAGCAGGCGGCGAAAATTTTTCTGCACCAGCACGAAAGGAACGGAGACGCCCATGGAGAGCAGGCCGAAGAGAAGCAGCAGGCGACCCGGATACTCCGAGCCGAGACAGCGGCTGGTCAGGATGTAATAACGGATCAGGCAGTAGAGTGCGCAATTCAGCAGTGCCGTGGAAAGAATCGCGGTGGTGGGCACCGGCGCCTCGCTGTATGCGTCCGGCTTCCATGTGTGCATCGGCGCCAGGCCCGCCTTGGTTCCATATCCCATCAGCACCAGGACGAAGGCCAGCCGCATCGACGTCTTGTCCAGTTGCGCGGCGTGCTGTGCCAGCACCGACCAGTTCAGCCCGCTCAGTCCCTCCGAACCCGTCAGGCCTCGCCCCGCGTAATAGGCCACCAGCGTCCCAAACAGCGCCATTGATACACCCACGCCGCCAATGATCGCGTACTTCCACGCAGCTTCCAAGGAGGTAACCTTGCCATAAAAGGTCACCAGGAACACCGATACCAGCGTGGTGATCTCCATCGCCGCCCACATCACTCCCAGGTTGTTGGCCACCACCATGAACAGCATGGAGAAGACGAACAGTGGCGTCAGCGTGTAGTACATGCGAAGCTGCGACCTCTGCTCTTTGCCGCTTGCATCGTCACCCAGCGCTCCGCTCTGCTGGTCGTTGCGAAGGTATCCGATCGTATAGGTGGTACAGACCAGCGCCACCGATGCCGTCAGCAGAACCACCAACGCGCTCAGTGCATCCGCATAGAAGAATCCGTTTGCCAGCGACACCGTGCCAGCGGCCAGTACGCGTGCGGCCAGTGCTACGGCGATTAGAAAGACCGCGCCAAACCCCACCAGGTTGGCCGCTTCCATGGCCGCTCGGCGTCGCGCAAGGAACGCCGCAGCGGCGGTGACAATCGGGACCAGCAATAAGGCGAGCAGCAGCATTTATCCTCTCAGCCTCCGCAACCGGCTCACATCCACCGACTCAAAGGTCTCGCGTATGCGATACACCAGTATGCCCAGCACCATCGCGGCCACCAGCACATCGAAGAAGATTCCCAGCTCCACAATCAGCGGCATCCCATAGGTCAGCGAGATGGCCGCGAGAAACAGCCCGTTTTCCAGCGACAGCAGCGCCAGCACCTGGGTCAGCGCCTTGCGCCGGTTGATCATGGTGAAAAATCCAATCAGGAACAGAGAGATGGCTACTGCAAGCGCGTTGTGCCCCAGGCCGGGCTCGCCCGGCTTGTAAAACGACTCCGCAACCACATAGCCCACCAGCGTCAGCCCACCCGCAATCACCACGGAGAGAGGCACGTTCACAATCGGCTCAATCTCTTCATCGATCTCCATCCGCTTTACCAGTCGTTCAAACAGGATGGGCACCAGCACCACCTTGACCATCAGGGTGAGCCCTGCGGCAACGTAGAGATGCGGTGCATGGTTATACCAGGCAATGGTGGCGGCAATCATGGCCAGGAAGAAGGATTGCGCCGCAAAGATGCGGATGTGCAGGACGATCCATCGCTGGGTCACCATCGCTATCTGCAGCACAAGCACCAGCGCCGCCATCAGTGTGACGATGCGGTCGCCGAATTGAAGATCGAGTACATGCGTCATAAGCATCAAAAGAGAAACGTGGAAACCAGGGCCAGCGACCCCAGGGTGAAGGCAACCGCCAGAAGTTCTGGCACACGGAAGAGCCGCATCTTGGCGTTCACGGTCTCCAACACAACAATCGCGCAACTTAACAAAAGCAGCTTCGCCAGCAGCCAGCCGATTCCCTCCAAGGCTGCAAAGCCGAACCACGTCGGCTGCAGGCCAAATGGCCAGAAGCAGTTGATCAACAGCGTCATCAGGACGAGTTGTTTGATGGAGGCAGCCCATTCAAGCAGGGCTAGATAGGGCCCGGAATACTCCAGGATCATGGCCTCATGAATCATGGTCAGTTCCAGATGGGTGGCCGGATTGTCCACCGGTATCCGGCCCGTCTCCGCGATCAACACCAGTGCCAGCGCGGCGAACGCGAACATCTGCGCAGGCGCAAGAAAGCGCCAGTGTTGTCCAATGGCGGCACCGGCAATCTCGGTCAGGCCGGTCGAGCCTGCCCCGATCGCAACGGTGAAGATGGCCAGCATCATGGCCGGTTCGGCCAGTGCGGAGATGGTCATCTCGCGGCTGCTGCCCAGGCCACCAAACGAGCTCCCGCTGTCCATTCCGCTCAGTGCCAGAAAAAAGCGGCCCAGCCCAAGCAGGTAGATGACAGCCAGCACGCCGCCAAATAAACCCAGCGGCGCTTCGGCGGCAACCATGGGAATCATCAGGCCCGCCAGAACCGTGCTGAAGAAGACGACCCAGGGCGTTGCCGCGAAGATCCAGGAGGAGGTCTCCGGAACCACCATGCCTTTACGAAATAGTTTGCCCAGATCGCAGTACGGCTGCAGAATGCCTGGTCCGCGCCGCGTTTGCAGCCGCGCCTTCAGCGTGCGAATCACGCCCGTCACCAGCGGTGCCAGCGCCAGCAGCAGGAACAGTTGCGCCGCGTTCTCCATCAGCCGCTCCATCATGCTCGCACCCCGAACAACAAGAGCAGGATCAGCGTAATGAAGATGTACGCAAGATAGAGGTTGATGCTGCCCGCCTGAATGCCCTTCATACGGTTCGCTACGGCCATGATCCACTGCCGCAGAGGATCGTAAAGGTGCTTTTCAATGGGGTGCTCGATCTCGCTCTCGAAATGGATCGCGCTGGGGTAATAGGGCGACACCTCATACTCCGCCTGGATCTCCCGGCGCGGGCGATAGAGCGCAGAGAAGATCATGCGCAGCGGCTTTGAAAATGCCGTGGCCGTGTATTCGTTGTCGGCGGTCAGTCCAGGCAGTCCGCAATCCCACGCGGGCCCGCTCACGCTGCGACGCCTCCAGCGCAGGGCCAGCGGTAACGCGAACGCCGCGCCGGCAAGCAGAAAGAACAGTGCTATCCCGGCCGTGGAGATGGTGCCGCCATGGGCCGTCCCCGGCGACAGCGCCCAGCCGTGGGCCATCACTAGCGCGGAACTGGCGCGTACCCCTAGCGCCTGCTGCGTGATGGGATCGAAGACCCGCACGAACCAGGTGGCGCCCAGGCCCAGCGCGACGCATCCCAGCACAAGCACCGCCATTCCGGCACGCATCGGTAACGAGACCTCGCGCGCATCCGCCGCCTCCTCGCTGCGCGGCAGCGCCAGGAACGGAATCGCGAAGGCTTTCACAAAACAGGCCGCCGCCAGCGCAGCCGTCAGTGCCAGCAGAGAACCCGCAATGGGAAACATCAATCGCGTCAGGCTGTGCGTAGTGCCGAAGCCCGCCAGCAGCGCCTGGTAGGTGAGCCACTCGCTCACGAATCCATTCAAGGGCGGTAGTCCGGAGATGGCCACCGCGCCCACCAGGAAACACAGGGCCGTCATCGGCATCTGCCGGATCAGCCCACCCATCTTCTCCATGTTGCGCGTGTGCGTGGCCTGAACGACAGCGCCTGCACCAAGGAAGAGCAGCCCCTTGAAGATGGCGTGGTTGAACGTGTGATACAGGGCTGCAATCAGAGCAAGGGCGGCGAGATTCGCATACCCCAGCGAGCGAAACATCAGCGCGGCACCGAAGCCCATCAGGATGATGCCGATGTTCTCGATGCTGTGCCATGCCAGCAGGCGTTTCAGGTCGTGCTCCATCAGCGCATAAAGCACTCCTAGCAGGGCAGAAGTCACGCCCAGCCCCAGCAGCAGAGTTCCCATCCACAGTGGAGGTGGCCCATAGAAATCGAAGAAGACGCGCGCCATGCCGTATATGCCGGATTTGATAACAATGCCAGACATCAGCGCAGATACATTGCTGGGCGCAACCGGGTGGGCTTTCGGAAGCCAGATGTGCACGGGCACCACGCCCGCCTTCACCCCAAAGCCGAAGAGAAATAGCAGGAAAACGGTGCCCTGCCGGATCGGCGTCATCTGCGAAGCCAGCAGGTGAAAGCTGGAGAAGTCCAGACTTCCACTGGCGGAGCCGAGCAACAGGAATCCGATTAGAAGCAGACCCGTGCCCGCGTGCGACAGAATCAGAAAGAGCATCCCGGCGTTGCGCGTCTCTGCCTTTTCGTGCTCGAAGCTGATCAGGCAGTAAGACATCAGCGCCATCACCTCCCACGCCACCAGGAAGAAGAACGCATTCGACGCGCAGAAGACCATCGCCAGGCTTAGCAACAGCAGGTTGAAGAAGAACCCAAAGGCACCCAGATTCCTGCGCCCTTCCATTGGCCGCAGGTATCCGAAGGAATACAGAGAGACCGCAGTTGCCAGCGCCGCCAGCGTCCCATTGAAGTAGGCCGACAGCGGATCCATACGGATGGTCCAGCAGAACACCGGGTTGCCGAATGGTAGGTGGATCGTCGGGCA
>CAIZFH010000017.1 GCA_903932155.1 uncultured Granulicella sp.
ATTTGCGCTACCATCCCAGCCTCAAGCGCAGGCTGGTAGTCCGTATCCTTAATCTTGTCGAACCGAGGCGCATGGTAGGGCAGCGTACTCTCCGTATAGAACGGGTTCTCCGGCCCAAACGCCGTCGCGGGTCCCGCCGCGGTCTGCCCCGTCGCAACCACGCCGCTCGCGCCCACTACTGCCCCCGCCAACGTCACCATCGCCATCCGCAATACTCTCCTCATGCTCATCTCTCCTTGGCCATAGGCACTATTAAACTCCACTCCGGATGCATTAAACAAAATTGAGTGCCCTGTTCCTTCCGAGCACGTTGCGGAATGGGTGGGAATCTTGTTCACGAATCTATTGACCGATTCAATACAGAATACCCGCACTATTTATGTATCGGAATATTCTCCGGATGCCCAGGCTGGTCCAGAAACTGGATGCCGCTGGCCGGCCCCAGCGCCGGGTCCGTCCACTCACGCAGCGCCCAGACAATCTTCTTTGCCGGATTTACCTCGATCAGTTGCGCCGTAGTTGGCCACTGACTAGGCTCCTTCACGTCGTTCGGCACCCAGTTGGAGAAGACCGTGTCGCCGTTGGCCAGCCGCGCCACATCCTGAATGCAGCCGATCTTGTACCCCGCATCCGCAAGGTCCGAGCGGTCGAGTCGCCACACAACCTCGCCCTTCTTGTTCACCTCGACGATGCCCCCCTTGGCGTTTCCCGTAATCAGCGTGTTGCCATTGGCCAGACGCACCGCAGCCCACGGACTAGGAGTCACGTAGTTCCACACCACACCGCCCTCGTTGTTGTATTCGGTCACGCGGTTGTCGTCCATGTGGGCCACCAGAATGGTTCCTGTCGCCGTCATGCGCGCGCGCCGCAGTTGCGGGTGCGGCTGCGTCGGATCGCCGGCCTTGATGTCCACCTCGCTTTCCACCGCATTGGTCTTGGTGTTGATCAGCAGCATCCGGATGGGATCGCCGTTCTCGGCTACAAACACATGGTCCAGTCCGATGGCCTGAATGGAGTGCAGTTCCATTCCCGTGCGCGCTTCCAGGTGCCATATCACCTTCTTGTCCGGGGTTACGACGGAGGCTCCGCGGCGGCTGGAGAAGACCACGTTGCCGTTGGCCAGCAGGGTGCAGTCGCCCAGCTCCTCGAAGTCCTTCTTGCCGTCAAATATATAGTCGTACGGGATGGAGTAAGACCATGCCGGCTTGCCATCGCGAATGATCCAGATCGTCTGCTGCGGATTCACAAAGTTCCACTCCCCGCAATACAGAAACGGATGCTGCGCCAGCCCGTTGCCCGGTAATACCGCCGGAGAGTTCGCCACCGCAGGCGCGGCAGCAGGTACGGCAGGTGTTGCAGTTTGAGCGGAAGCTCCCATCCCAAGGCTCATCATGATCCCAACAACAAGTACGCGACCCAATGACATAAATATCTCCCAGTTTCAGGCCTCCGCCGAAGCTGCCTGCGCAAGCATCAGCGATTGTACTGTATCCACCAGGCGCAACTCACTAACAACTGGCAACGGTTTTCCCGTATTCTTGATATCAACATGACCGACCCCATCCGCATCGGATCACGCGGCTCCCAACTCGCGCTCTGGCAGGCCAACCACATCGCCGACGCCCTGCGCACCGCCGGCCACACCGTCGAGATCGAGATCATCCGCACCACCGGCGACCGCATGCAGCAACCAGACGCCGACAGCCCCGTTGCGGAACTAGATGGAACAGAAACGCTCACGCCACCCACAGATGGCAAGGGGATCTTCATCAAGGAGATCGAGGAGGCGCTTGCCGATGGCCGCATCGACCTCGCTGTCCACTCGCTCAAGGACCTGCCCACCGCGATCGATCCGCGCTTTATCCTTGCCGCCATTCCTCAGCGCGCCGACCCACGCGACGCGTACGTTTGCCCGCGCCAGAAGGCCTTGCACACGCTGCCCACCGGCGCTCGTGTCGGCACCACCAGCCCTCGCCGCCGCGCCCAGCTTCTTGCCCTGCGCCCCGACCTCCGTTTCGTCGAGATGCGTGGCAACATCGACACCCGACTGCGCAAGCTGGGCGAAGGCGAGTGCAATGCCCTTGTGCTAGCCGCCGCTGGCCTTGACCGCCTCGGTCGCACCGAGTGGCTGCACCAGCGCTTCACTATCGAAGAGATGTGCCCCGCTCCCGGCCAGGGTACGCTCGCCCTTGAAACCCGCGCGCCGGAGTATGCAGTCTTTGCCGATCCCGCACACGATAACATCATCCGCAGCGCCGTTGCCGCGCTCGACCACACCACGACGCGATTCTCGGTCGATGCGGAGCGCACCGTGCTCGATGCCCTTGGCGGAGGCTGCCAACTCCCCATCGGAGTTCACTGCGCCCCCATCTACGACGTCGCAGACCCCGTACCTAATCTGGGCGCACCCATCGCATGGCGCATTCAGGCCCAGGTCGTGGCACCCGACGGCGAACGCATGATCTGCTTCTCCAGCGAAGTCCCCGCAGGAATCTCCGCGCACGCGCTTGGACTCCACGTCGCCGAAGACCTCAAATCACGCGGCGCGCTCGAGATGCTGGAACAACCAGCCTGATTACTCGCACTTCACACCTGCACAGCCGTCTGCCCTATCCATCGCACTCCTATCGCGATGGGCGCACGACAGAGCTACAGCACGCCGCTCTTGTGGCGAACGTCGGCCCCGCGCACCCAGAAGATCACGTCTTCCGCGATATTGGTCGCGTGGTCGCCCACCCGCTCCAGGTTGCGCGCAATAATCAGCGCGTTCAGGCTCTGCGGCGTCAGCTCCGGCTTCTCCTTGATCAGAGTGCTCAGAGTAACGAACGCCGCATCGTTCATCTCGTCCACCTGGTCGTCCAGTGTTAGCACAGACTGCGCCATCTCCGCGTCCGCTTCGATAAATGCCTGCAGTGCCTTGCGCACCATCGCCGAGGCCAGCGACGCCAGCTTGGGAATGTCCACCGGCAGATCGATATTGGCGAATGCACCCATCTCGCGCACCCGCACCGCAATATTCACCGCCTGGTCGCCCACCCGCTCCAGGTCTGCGTTGATGCGGATCACCGACAGGATGAAGCGCAGGTCGATCGCCATCGGCTGCTCCATCGCCAGCAGGTCCAGGGCCAACTGGTCGATCTCTCGCTCCAGCCGGTTGATCCCCGGCTCCGCCCGGAATACCAACTCGCAGATCGAAAGATCGCGCGTCCGGTAGGCTTCGATGGAACGCTGGATCGCCTGCTCGGCCATGCCCGCCATCATCAGCAGCCGTTCCTTCAGATCGTCGAGACTTTGCTGAAACTTGATGCGAGAGGCCATTAAC
>CAIZFH010000018.1 GCA_903932155.1 uncultured Granulicella sp.
CGCTTCACTTTTTCCATTCCTCCATCATCTTGCGGAAGTCGCGGAACAGGTAGTGCGAATCGTGCGGGCCGGGGCTGGCTTCGGGGTGGTACTGCACACTGAACATGGGGTCGGTCCTGTGGCGCAGGCCGGCCAGCGTCTGATCGTTGAGGTTGGTGTGGGTGCGTTCCACGTCGGTGGGCAGGCTAGCGGGATCGACATTGAAGTTGTGATTCTGCGCGGTGATTTCGACCTTGCCAGTGCGGTGATTCAGGATGGGGTGGTTGCCGCCGTGGTGGCCAAACTTCAACTTGTATGTTTTGCCGCCCAGCGCGAGGCCGAAGATCTGGTGGCCGAGGCAGATACCGAAGATTGGCTTCTTGCCCTTGAGCTTTCGCACCGTCTCGATGGCGTAGTCGAGCGGCTCGGGATCGCCGGGGCCATTAGAGAAGAAGACTCCGTCGGGGTTGAGGGCAAGCGTCTCTTCGGCGGTAGTAGTAGCTGGAACTACGGTGACGCGGCAGCCCTCGCGAGTCAACATGCGCAGGATGTTCTGCTTGATGCCGAAGTCGTATGCAACGACGTGCAGAGGCGCTCCGTTGGTGGTGTCATCAGCTAGCGGCAGCAATGCTTCGCCGGTCTGATTGCGCGGTTCGTTCTCGTCCCACTGATAGATAGACTTAGTGGTGACCACGCTGGCCAGGTCCGTGCCTTCCATCTTGCGGATGGTCCGTGCCTTGGCCACTAGCGCGTCTGCATCGAGCTTCTCGCCCGAAGCGATGACGCCGCGCATGACGCCATGCGTACGCAGGTGGCGCACGATGGCGCGCGTGTCCACTTCGGCGAGTACGGGAACGCCGGCGCGTTCCAGATAATCGTCGGCGACCTCGGTGGCACGCCAATTGGAACTCATCTGGGAGAATTCGCGCGTTACCAGGGCCTCAATGAAGGGCCGCGCGGACTCTGCGTCGCTGGGCGTTGTTCCATAATTTCCAATGTGGGGATTGGTAAGTACGACAATCTGCCCCGCGTAGGAGGGATCAGTAAATATCTCCTGGTAGCCGGTCAGGGATGTATTGAAGACAACCTCGCCCGATGCCTCTACCTGCGCACCAAAGCCTCTACCGCGAAAGATGCGCCCGTCTTCGAGCGCCAGAAATGCCTGCATTGCCTCTCCTGCGGAATCCCAAAGGAGTGGATTCAATCGATTCTATCAGCCTCGGAGAGGGAGTTCTCACGACACAGCAGCGAATATCCACACATTTCGATTTTTCTTACACAACGCATTTCCTCCTTTAAGCAATCAAGGTTGTAAAGGAGAGAAGACCCCCGGTGGTCTGGGGGTCTTACGTATAGGTAGGGATGATAGTGCGGATAGGGGAAGCCGGAACCGTGGGAACTGCTGGCCCGACAAATTACTTGGTACATTCAATGAGACGCGAGTGCTGAGAAATAGTTGCCTGATATTCTTCAAAATGGATTATTAAATCTGTGGATATTCTAAAAACAGTATATACAGTAGGTGTATATACATCACAAAACTGTTAATGTATTGATTCTATTGGTCTTATTAAAAGACCGCATAATAACGGCAGTTATATGAAGTTGAGGAATGCCTCCCGTTTCAACTGTGCGCCGGGGAAGACTGCCTCCAGATTGCGCGATCCCAGAGTTTTGGAGGCGAGTTCGCCAAGCACGTTGCGGAAGTCTGTGGTGACTTTAAGGTCGCGACCTTCGTTTAACTGCTCATCTGCAAGCCCTGGCCATTTGCCATAGACCTTTCCACCCTTGACCTGCCCACCGAGCAGGAACATCACGTTGGCGTGACCATGGTCTGTGCCGCCAGTGCCATTCTGGCGAACGGTTCGGCCAAACTCCGACATGGTCACCAGGGTCACGTTCCCCGCGTCTGCCCCCATGTCCAGCCAGAATGCGGAAATGGAATCGGAAAAATCTTTCAGCCGATTGGCCAACTGTCCGGAGGCTGCTCCCTGGTTCTGGTGTGTATCCCAACCACCGATGTCGGTAAATGCGGCTTCGACACCGAGGTTGGCTTTCAACAATTGGGCAATCTGCTTCAAACTGTTGCCGAAGGGCGTGGTTGGATAGAGCGCACCAGCGGCGGGTTGATAGCGCGCCGGATCGGTCGAGCGCAGCATCTTGACTGCGTCGAAGGTCTCTTGAGCGGTGCCATGCAGTACCGCATCGGAACTGGCGTCGTACATTGCCTGAAAGGTATTGGCAATGGGAGCAACCTGCGGCCCACGACCCGCGACAGAGAAGTTCGCCAGGTTGTTGAGTGCAATTGCTGGCACGCGGCCAGCCAGGGTTAGGGGAACCTGCGCCCCCAGTGCAACGGCGCGAAAGGCCGACTGCATGCCTTCCAACTGCTCAGCCTGGAGCGCGCGATTCAGCCATCCATCGTCGGTCGCCTTAACTCCGGGGGTGCCGCTCTCCATGTAATCCTGTGCGTCGAAGTGGGAGCGCGACGGGTCCGGCGAACCAGCGGCATGAACGATTGCGAGTTGACCCGAATCGTATAACGGCTTGAATGCGGCCATTTGTGGATGCAGTGCGAAGAAGCCATCCAGATCGATCCCCTCTTTCTGCTGTATCGCGATCGAAGGGCGCATGGCGTAGTAGTTTTTTTCGCGATAAGGAATGACTACGTTTAGGCCGTCGACCGCTCCACGCTGAAAGATAACGACCAGCTTTTTGTTGTTGGCCGCAGCCGTGGTGGCTTCGGCGAGTACGCTGCGCGACAGAAAGGATGGAATCGCAGAGGTGCCGATCAGCGCCAGAGCACCATTCTTCATGAAACCGCGACGGGTTACTGCGTGTCCGGATAGACTGCGCTTGAGTGCGTCCCTGCCGCAGAGATCGCAACCCCAGTCTTCATGCTCCGCTGAACCCCATCCTCTGCTCGCCATGGCAACACTCCTGCCGTACGGACTTTGCAATCTCGTAATGGGTTAAGACTCCATATGGAGAATGAAGTTGCACAAAACTCTGCGAGCAGTACCTGTGTATGTGCATGTCGTTGGATTTATTGATTGCAAGGGCGATAGGCTTCGGGGATTACGATAATAGGGTACAGGGACGCCAAGAGAGTGATTAAGACGACGGTGGATATGGCTGTGAGCAGGAACAAGGCTGTGCCGGGCAGAAGTGATCGCAGACTGCTGCTCTTTATGCTGCTCAACATTCTGGCGGTGAACGCCGGATTCAGGCTAATCGCGCACTTTGTATTTCATACCGCCGTGGAGGAGATGCGGATACGCTACTGGTACTTCTTCCACTTCCAGCAGTGGACCGATTCATGGATGCCGATGCTGGGCTCTGTGAACTACTTCATGGCACATCCCGGCCTTGCAATATACCAGGCAAAGCTGTACGACACGCTGATCTATCCACTGACTTCGATCCTGCCGCTGCTGTGGATGAAGCAGGCAGGAATGAGCGACGCAGGTGTGTTGCGGATGCTGATGATTGCATCGTGGATCGCAGTGGTGGCGGTGGTGGCGTTGCAGGCGCGGATTGCGACCGTAGTTGCCGGACGCGACGGATTGAGTTGGAGGGCCGTGCTGGCGATCTCGTTTGGCGCGTTCTTCTTTATGCCTATCACGCTGGCGTATTCGCTGGGGCAGGCGCAGATTTTTCTCGATCTATTTTTCAGTCTGCTCGTGCTGTTTTGGATTGAGGGCAGAGATCGGCCAGCGGGGATGATGATGGCGCTACTGGCTATGGTGAAGCCGCAGTTTGGGCTGCTGCTTTTGTGGGCTGCATTGCGACGACGGTGGAACGCGCTGGCGTCCGGCGTGGTGACACTTGGGGTGGGTGGCGCAGTCTCGATTATAGTGTTCGGCCTACGCAATAACCTGGACTACCTGGGCGTGATGGCTGGCCTGAGCCGTAAGGCGCAGTCGCACTACGCCAACCAGTCGATCTTCGGGCTTCTGAACCGCGCCATCTTCAACGGGGAAAATCTGCCCTACCACCCATATATTTATCCTCCCTTCGTGCCATGGATCTATGCTGTAACGCTGGCTACAACCGCGGCGCTGGTGCTGCTGGCGCTGGCGTATCCGTGGCGCGAGCGGGCCGGCGGAATGGCGGACCTATCCGCCATTGCCGTGGTGTCGGTGATAGCGACGCCGATGGCGTGGGAGCACCACTACGGCGTGATGCTGCCCATCTTCGTATGGCTGTGGTTCGGTCAGTACCGCCATGGATCAGGCAGGGTGTGGACGCTGGCACTGGCATGGGTGCTGATAGCAGACTTTCTATCGCCGCTTAACTTACTGGCGGCGATACCTGTGGCAAATGTGCTGCAAAGCTACATGTACTTTGGAGCGCTGATACTGTTGGGGCTGCTTTTGCGCACAAGCGGTTTCAGGGCCGCAAGCTACGCTTCGCCTCGGAAAACCTGAGGACGGCGCGACGCACACTGCGCCGGAGCGAGGCAGCACTCGCTAGGACGGATTTTTGGATGGCGGCTCGTCAACGGGCGGTGCAACTGTGGGTTGCGTCACAGTAGAAGGCGCAGGGGAAGAAGCGATGATGTCGTTGATGCGGACGACATGGTCTGCCTGCGGGCCTTTGGTGCCCTCGATGATGTCGAACTCGACCTCATCGCCTTCCTTAAGGCTCTTGTATCCGTCGCTTTGAATGGAACTGTAATGCACGAAGACGTCTGCCCCGCCATCGCGCCCGAGAAAACCGAAGCCTTTCGCGTTGTTGAACCACTTCACCGTACCTTTATATTGTGCCAATTTGTACACTCCTTACGGTGGCCCTGGTTGGTTGGCTGTCCGACTGAGCCGGGCCTGCGCTGTACGACGCAGAACGCGGGCAGAATGGTTATCCGTATTGTTACTGCATCACATGCACAGAGATACAGTAACAAACCTCTGTTGGCAGAACGAAGCAAGTTAGGGATAGTCCGAATAAAGCAATAAAAATGTTTCGGAACCCCTAGGAAACCCAGACCTATTGATATTCACGGCGCTTAAGACGGGAACCCGAGGCTAGCATCGGGTGCCTTCCCATCGCATACAAAGCGCGTACAGAATCAGACGTTTCAGGGGCGCTGGAAGACTCGGAGATTTGTGGGCACCGTTTTTTGGAGACGATTTGTGGCATCCAGAGTGAGACCCTGCGACGAATTCAAGCAGCGGAATAAGCCATCGCGGGATTTTCAGGTGTCTTAGCATGTATTCTGCTTTAGGCTCTGATCTTCCATTATGAAACGAATCCTGACCGCAGCCCTTTTGATCCTCGTGGTAGTCACGCTCATCTTTCGAGGGCAGCCGTGGATGCTTACGCTTGCGTCCGCGCTGATCGCCGAACTGGCCGCCTATGAGTACCTTCAACTGGCCAACGCAGGCGTTGCAGATATCCCGGCCTGGTGGATGATTTGCGGCACAGCTTTGGTCTTCCTGTTCACTCTGCCCAACTTTCATAATGAGGCGGAGTTGCCTGCGTTGAGCGCAATGGCACTTATATTACTGGCCTGGACGGGATTCCGCGCTCCTCTGGACCGGGTTCTGCCGGATGCGGCACGAGGCCTCTTTGGATTGATCTATGTGGCCTATCCGCTGACCCTGATCCCGATGATCTGGAACCGGGACGACGGCAAGCCACTGCTTCTATTCCTGATGGTGTGCGTGTGGGCAGGAGACATTGCCGCACTCTACGTTGGCCGTCGCTATGGCCGGCATAAGCTGTCGCGGCTAAGTCCCAACAAGAGCTGGGAGGGGTCGATAGCCTCGGTCGCGGGTAGCGTGCTGGCAGGGCTCGCTGTGGTATTCAGCGGCGACCTGCTATCGACCTACTACGGCAACACCGTGCTGCATATTCTTGAGCCCGTATGGCAGTCGGTTCTGCTGGCGGTGATTATTAATCTGGCTGCGCAGTTGGGCGACCTATTGGAGTCGGCAATCAAGCGCGGCGCGGGCGTGAAGGACTCAGGTACCATGCTGCCGGGCCATGGCGGCATCCTGGACCGCATTGACGCGCTGCTGGTGGCGGCACCCGCCCTCTGGTGCGTCCTGCTGCTGAAAGACGCCTTCAGCCTGAGCCGGTTCTAGCAATGGCTCTTGTCCACTCACCCAGGCCGACAACACGAACAATAATCGAGGCGATGAGGCATGCAAAAAGAACTGACAACAGCAACCTTCGTGCATCTGCGAAAATAGAGTTGTGAAAAAGATTGCCATCCTCGGCTCGACAGGATCGATCGGTCAGAGCACCCTCTCCATCTGCGAATCTTTCCCAGAGCGTTACGAGGTGGTATCGCTGGCTGCAGGGCGCAATCTGGACGTGGCCTTCGCGCAGTGCCTGCGCTGGAAGCCGCGCGTAGTGTCGCTGGCGACGGAAGAACTGGCCGCCGCGCTTGCCGCGCGCCTGCGCGAGGCAGGAATTGATGAGACCGAAGTAGTCTACGGCAGCAAAGGAGCCGTTCGTGTAGCGACACTGCATGAGGTGGACTTTGTGGTTTCGGCGATTGTGGGCGTCGCTGGACTGGAGGCCACGTACGCGGCAGTCTGCGCGGGCAAGACCATCGGTCTGGCGAACAAGGAGTGCCTGGTTGCCGCGGGCGAACTTATCCTGGCCGCGGCGCAGAAGCACAAGGTCGCGCTACTGCCGATCGACTCTGAGCACAACGCCGTGCATCAGTGCCTGCGTGGTGGTCGAGCTGCTGAGGTCAAACAAATATGGCTGACGGCATCGGGCGGTCCGTTCCGCAATACTCCTGCTGAGGAGTTTGAGAAGATTACGCCTGCGCAGGCCCTGAAGCACCCGACCTGGGTGATGGGCCAGCGCATTACCATCGATTCAGCGACGATGATGAACAAGGGATTTGAGATCATCGAGGCATGTCGGCTGTTTAGCCTGCCACCGGACAGGATTCGCGTTACGATCCATCCTCAGTCCACCGTGCATTCGCTGGTGGAGTTCATCGACGGCTCGATTCTGGCGCAGATTTCGGTAACGGACATGCGACTGCCGATACTTTACGCGCTGTCTTACCCGGAGCGGGTGGACATCCATATTGCAGCGTCTGCTTTAGCTTTTGATCTTGGTGCATTGAACCATTTAGACTTCAGCCAGCCAGATCAAGTACGCTTTCCGTGCTTGCGGCTGGCCTACGAGGCAGCAGAATCCGGCCCTGCGGCCTGCATTGCGCTGAACGCAGCAGACGAAGTCGCGGTGGCCGCATTCCTTCAGGGAACCATCCCCTTCCTGGGCATCCCGCGTACAATCGAGAAGGTGTTGCAGGCTACCCCATGCAACGCTCCTGCGTCCATACAGGAGGTGCTTGTGGCAGATGAAGCGGCCCGAGCGTACGCACACAGCCTGATTGCGCTACACGTGGCGCACTAGCTCGGCGCCTGATTTTCCGTAACTTTTACCGTAAGCAAACGAAAAGGGAACTTTAAGCATCTATGACGACCGTTCTTGAACTTCTTTTGGTACTCGGCCTCATGGTGCTGGTGCATGAGTTTGGTCATTTTGTGGTGGCCAAGTGGTTTGGCGTGAGGGTAGAGACCTTCGCCATAGGCTTCGGCAAGCGCGTGGTGGGCTTCCGCCGCGGCGGGACCGACTACCAGATCAATGCGCTGCCGCTGGGCGGGTACGTCAAGATGTCGGGTGAGATTCCCGGCGAAGAGGTCTCCAACGATCCCGGCGAGTTGAATAACCACCCTCGATGGCAGCGCATGTTGATCGCACTGGCCGGACCATTCTCCAACTTTGTGCTGGCCTTTGTGCTGATGGCCTGCGTCTACATGGTTCACAACGAGGTGAACGAGTATATCTCTGGCGCGGCGATGACCGACTACATATCGCCGGGTAGCGCTGTCGCCAAGACCGGTATCCGCTCCGGCGATACCATCGTCCGTTTTGACGACGTAGAGAACCCCACCTGGGATGACGTGTACAACCACTGTCTGCTGAACCTGAACCAGACGGTCCCCTTTTCGTTTGTGGAGGACGGGAGGCGGGTGGATACCAGCTTCTTTATTGCTTCGAAGGCTGCCACCCCTGATGAATTCTCACCCGACACACTCGGCTTTGTGCCCAGGATGCAGCCCACACCGGTGAAGGTGTCGTCGCTGATGCCGAGCAGTCCCGCTGCGCTGGCGGGTCTACAACCCGACGACCAGATCGTACGCATTGACGGGGTCGACCTGCATTCCGTGTATACGCTGCTTGCCTACATGCAAGACCGCAAGGGTGCGCCGACTGTGATCATGGTACAGCGCAATGGCCAGACGATGCTTCTGAATATCACGCCAGAGCTAACAGACGAGGGAGGCACGAAGGTTTACCTGCTGGGCTTCCACCCGGTGCCTCCGCCGGTGAAGGTGGAGAAATTATCATTGGCCAAGTCACTGGGCAAATCGTGGGACTTTACCAAACAGAACTCGATGCTGATCCGGGACGTGGTGAAAGGCATGTTCGAGGGCCATGTCTCGGTGCGGAGCCTTTCCGGGCCGATCGGGATTGGGCAGGTAGTGCATGAGGCAGCGCAGGCACCAGGATGGACGCCTCTAATCGGCACTGTATCGATGATCTCGATCAACCTGGGGATGGTCAACCTGCTGCCATTTCCCATTCTGGATGGAGGAATGATCTTCCTCCTGCTGGTAGAGGGAGCTTTCCGGCGCGACATGCCAATGGCGGTCAAGGAACGTATCTACCAGGTTGCCTTCGTGTGCATTGTTCTATTCGCCGCGTTTGTGATCTTTAACGACCTTACCAAGCTACCGTTCTTTGCCAAGATGAAGCTGTAACACTTTGGCGTCCGCACGGTAAAGCGTCCAGCTCGAACCGGTGGACTAGCCCCGGTCGATCTTTAGCAACATAGAAGGGAATGCCGTGGACTATACATTTCTTGCTGATCTGCAACAAGAGTTTGCGTTGCCGGATAAAGGCATTCTGAGCCGTGTTCTACACAAGGACGAGAACGCGAACGTCACCTTGTTCGGATTTTCGGCGGGAGAGGAGCTCTCCGCACACTCGGCGCCAACGCCTGCCGTATTGTATTTCCTTGAGGGGGAAGCAGAGGTCCAGTTGGGAGACGACAAGGTACAGGTCCAGCCAGGCTCCTTCGTCTATATGCCCCCGATGCTGCCCCACGGCATTCATGCCAAGACTGCGCTTCGCATGCTGCTGGTGCAGATGAAGGCCCCCGCGCAATCTCCTTGAAGAGGACTGGAACGCTCCTTTCCACAGGGGAAGAACCCTACCGACCGTGAAAGAATAGGAATATGAGTTTATTCAGTTTGGTCTATGCGGAGCGGAATGCCGAGGTACGCGCCATTCTGGATGGTGTAGACTGCCCTACGCCGAAGCGCGTTGAGGAAATTCTGGCGCAGAGCGAAACCTGCGACGGGTTGGAACTCTCTGATCTAGCCGAGTTGCTGCAAGCGGGTGCGACTGAAAGTGCGTACGAACAGTTCGAGATGCTGCGCGCATATACTAGCGCGCGATGGCGCATAGCCGCGGGAAACAGCGTTCGCTATGTGGCCCCGATATATGTCTCCAGCTACTGCGTGGACGCATGTCCGTACTGTAACTTCTCCGCCCTGCGCAAGGATACGGTGCGACATCGCTTGAACCTGGATGAATTGCAGCGAGAGATACAGTCTGTGCTGGCGCGCGATGCGCGTGTCGTGGAGCTGGTCTACGCTACGGATCCGGAGTATGACACGCGGATGCTGGTACGCGATATCACCTGTGCCTTGGAGGCAGTTCGAGAGTTGGATGGGGGCGGCGTTCTGCTGTGTACCGAGTATCTATCCAGCCAGGCGTACCAGGCTCTGGCTGACGCAGGTCTGCGTGGCATTGTGCAGTGGGACGAGACGCTGGACCAACAGGCCTACACGCGTTGGCATTCGGCGAGCCCCCGCAAGGCGGACTTCCGAACGCGCATGGACAACCACGACCGCGCGCTGAGCGCAGGACTGGAAGTGGCCTCGGGAGCGCTCTTCGGTTTGGCCGACTTCCGCTACGACGCACTGATGCAGGTGTCGCGCGTGCGCTACTTCGCAGAGGCATACGGACGTGCTCCGTTCGTCATGGGAACCGCGCGTCTTAAACCTATCGCGGGAAGGGAACTGCACCTTGCGACCTCAGTGAGTGACCGCGCACACGAGACTGCGCTGATGGTGTACAAGATCGCGCTGCCCCATGTTGGCCGCTGGCTGCAGACCCGCGAGACGTTCGAGCTTAACCTGCGCAATATGCTGGATGGCGATGTCTTTACCTACTCCTGCGGCGAGGTGCAGCCCGGCGGCTACACGCAGATCAATACGAATTCCATTGCCGGCGCGCAGTTCGGGGTCAACGAGATGGAGCGCAGCTATGTGGACAGTGAGCTGACAAACTTAGGCTTCCGCATTGATTATGGATGGATGACAGCCCCACGCACAGAGGCGCTTGCGGCGCGCTGAACCACACAACAATCCTGAGTAAAGCAGAGCACGTACTAGCCTCGTGAGCGCAACCGAGTGGCGATCTCGTTGGCGGATTTGCGTGCTTCATCCACCTTGTCTGGCGGAAAACTGACCGCGCCTACGCGTGCGTGTCCGCCGCCGCCGTAGCGTTCGCATATCTCAGCGATGTTTGCCAAATTCGATTCCGGTACTGTGGTCCACGGATTGGTTCCGACCGCGACCTTGGTGCGGAAGCTCGACCGGCTGAGGCCCACGTTGTAGGTGGCCGATGGATGCAGATAGTAGGGAATGAACTTGTTGTATCCCTCAGTGAGTTGGTCGGTAATGTCGAAGGTGATGACGCCACGGGTGAGTACAGTACGCTCGCGCAGCAGTTCGATGCCAGCGATGTGGCGTTGCATCAACGGCCCAAGTTCTGTCTGGATGAAGGGCTGGTCGAGCACCTGTTGCAAGCTCATCTCTGTAAGCAAGGGGATTACGCGTGGCACAAATTCCTCTCCCGAGCTCTCTATCACCATGGTCAGCTTCATGGCAGGTTCCGCCATCTCTACCGCGGCCTGTGCGCTCTCGTACTTCGCTCCGTCGACGATGTTGGCCCAGTGAATCAACTCTGCCAGAGGCTCGGTATTGAAGCCAAAGAGTTCCCGCGCAATGTCAGCGATGAGACTGGTACAGGAGATGTAGGCGGGATCGTAAAACTTTCCTCCGTCGGTGGGCTTGCGGATGGCAAGAACCTTGGCGGAGTTGGCCTGCGCCTGCCAGGCCAGAAAATCGTGCCGGTCTTCCGAAGTGAGAAACGCGCTCTGATGATGATCGAACCACCACGTCACTTTCGGCGAGGCGGAGTATTTGAAGTCGACGATCGCATTTTCGCCGGCGACAAATTTAGATTCGTCGAAGAGCGAGCCGGCCGCGCTGTGCATCAGCCCGTAGTAGGAGAACTGCTGTGCGGTGCCGATGCACTCACGGTGAAAGCGCGTGAACAGCGACGCCGAACACGCGCCATCGAAGCAGTGATCGTGATAGAAGACACGGCAGTTCAAGCGGAAGATCCTCCAGTCGATATTCGTACAATCAGCCAGGCAGTGTATTCACGCAACGCAAGGCTGCATGTGTGCGAATCTATAAGGATTGACGCAGCGCACGCTCGTGTCAAGCCTTTGGTCGCAAACTGAGTGGAACGTACACACTATTTGCTCCGATTAGACTTGAAATCAACAGAGGAGAACCCATGCCAGATGCAGACCAGCCTGCAGTTTACGAGCCTCAGTCAAACGAGCCGGACGATCAACTTCACACTCCCGGGGAGGAGATCGTCAAGCCCATATCGTCACCGAAGGTCTTCACCATTCGCAGGATATTCATAGGAACGGACGGGTTGCGTGCTGGTTGGAGCCTGCTGATCTACATAGCATTGTTTATTGCGCTGGGGTATAGCACCGGCCATCTCGTTCATGCCATGGTCCACCATGGCGATGTGGCAAAGTCAAGCGCTGCTGCACAGTCTTCCAATCCCGCCGCAGCCCAGCCAATGCTAATCAGCACAGTTCTGATTGCTGAAGGGATATCGCTCTTCGCGGTGGCGGTTGCTACGTGGCTGATGGGAAAGATTGAACGCAGACCCTACTCGATCTATGGTCTAGGCGGAAGACGTCGCTTGCGTAACTTTGTTGCCGGACTTGGATGGGGTTTGGCGATGCTATCAATTCTGGTGGTCAGCCTGCGCGCCTGCGGGCTGCTGGTCTTCGACGCGCGCCTGCTCTTCGGGGGCAGTGCGTTTCGCTACGGATTAGTTTGGTTCGCCGCGTTTATGCTGGTCGGCCTATTTGAGGAGTACTTATTTCGCGGCTACCTTCAATTCACACTGGCGCGTGGAATCCACGGCATCTATGACTGGCTGCGCTCCTTCGGTTCGCGTGTGAACGGTCAGAGACTGAATGGCCAGCGGGCGCTCGGTTTTTGGATTGCGGCCACGCTGGTCTCCTTTGGGTTCGGATTTGTGCATCATACGAACGCGGGCGAGTCGCCGCTTGGCATGCTCTCTGCCGGACTGGTTAGCGTGATATTTTGCCTCAGCCTGTGGCGCACCGGATCACTGTGGTGGGCCATCGGCTTCCATGCGGCGTGGGACTGGGCGCAGTCCTTTCTCTACGGTGTGGCGGACAGCGGCACGATGGTGCAGCACCATCTCTTCGGAACGCATCCTGTGGGCCAACCGATCTTCTCCGGAGGTCTCACCGGGCCTGAGGGAAGTATCTTCATTCTGCCCATTCTCGCGCTAAGTACAGTTGTCATTCTGCTTACGCTGCCGGACTCGCGGCACAGCCTGGCCGCAAGCACGGGCCAACCAGAGCTACATTAGACTTTTCGCATGCTATGAGCAGAGACGATCCAAACTCCAGTAACGCCAACGACCCCGCTAATTCAGACAACGACGACCTGCGTACCGAGGGCACGACGCGTCTGGGGCAGAGCATGGCCGAAGTTGACTCCAAGCAGGAAGAACTGGACGCAACGGAGGACATGGAAGACGAGCGAGTAGTCGCAACACTGGAGCCGCCAGAACGAGGCGCGGGTCGTAGACTTCGTTTCTTCGGCCTGATTTTGGCTCTGATCGCCCTGTTGTCAGCAATGGCGGTGTTCGGAGGGCGACATTTTGTGCTCAGTGCGATGCACGAGAACCTACCGAAAATCGACGGTACACTCACGGTGTACGGACTTGCAGCGCCGGTGATAGTGGAGCGCGATGCCCAGGGCGTGCCACACATTCGCGCCATGTCGATGGACGATCTGGTGTTTGCACAGGGCTACGTCACAGCAGGTGACCGTCTGTGGCAGATGGATCTGCTGCGCCGCCACGCTGCCGGAGAGCTTGCCGCGATCCTGGGCCGCTCCATGCTGGAGCATGATCGGATGCAGCGCATGCTACAGATTCGCGCCGCCGCCGATCGCGCGATAGCCGCTTTGCCAGCCGATCAGAGGCACTGGCTGGAGGCCTATGCGCGTGGAGTGAACGCGTCGATCGCGGCCCAGCGCGCCCACTTGCCCGTCGAGTTCCGCATGCTTGGATATCAGCCCGCAGCATGGACACCGCGGGACTCGATCCTGGTAGAGCTGGCCATGTTTCAGGAACTCACCACCGGCTTTCCGGAGAAATTGGGACGAGAGGCACTGGCTGCGCATCTCTCACCGGACCTGATGTCCGATCTATACCCAGATGGCTCCTGGCGCGACCACTATCCCGGCCAAATTTTGCCTGACGTGAGCGCACCTCAGCCTGAGTACAACGACATTCCGCTGGACGAGTCGCAATCGATGCTTCACCGACCTATACCTGTCACCGCTTCCACTAGCGATTTGCTTACGCTTCGGCAAACGCTTGCACTGTTCCATGCGACCTGTGACGGCTGCGTTGCCGGATCGAACGCATGGGCCGTCTCCGGCTCTCGCACAGCCTCAGGAAAGCCGCTGCTCTCCAACGACATGCACCTTTCGCTCAGCGTACCTGAGCTATGGTACGAGGCTGATCTGGAAGCGGCGAACCCAGCTCCACAGGCCGATTTTCACGCGGCCGGAGTAACACTACCTGGTACGCCGTTCGTCCTGGCAGGGCATAACGGCCATGTCGCGTGGGGATTCACCAACCTTAGTGCTGACCTGCAGGACCTGTACATTGAGCACACCCGCGGCACTCGCAGCGGAGCTGAGTACCAGACCGTCAATGGCACATGGATGCCCGTCCGTTATCAGACCGAGGTTATCCATATTCGTAGCGGTACGGATGTGAGATTAGATATACCGCTCACTCGCCACGGAGACGCGGACACACCCATTATCAGCAGCATCTTTGCCACGGAACGCCGCAGTCTTAGCCTGCGCTGGACAATCTACGATACGGCCAACATTACTACACCCTTCTTTGCGGTCGACTCCGCCAGTGACTGGACCAGCATGCTGACTGCTTTCGCCGACTGGGGCGGGCCGACGCTGAACCTGATCTACTCCGACGATCAGGGACACATTGGATACCACGCTCTGGGCCGGATTCCAATACGCGGCGACGTCAGTAATCCAAGCCCACTTTCGCCCGTTCCGACGGATGTAACCGCGCCCGAAGCACTATTACATGAGTGGGCGGGAACGATCCCCTTTGATCAGCTTCCCCAGGCCTACGACCCGTCTGACGGTGTTCTGGTAACTGCAAATGCGCGTGTCACACCCGACGACTACCGCTTTCCCATCACGCTGAACTGGATGTCTCCGTACCGTACCGAGCGCCTGTATAAGGAGTTAGAGCCTGGCCCCGAGTGGGAATCTTCCAACGTTGCAGGCCAGATGTTTGCGCCCAGCCATAAGCTAACGCCGGAAGACATGCTTACGTTGCAGAACGACGTTAACTCCGAATTGGACCGGATCCTTGCACAGCGCTTGGCCTACTCCATCGACCACGCGACAGGACCGTTGAGGAACGATGCGCAACTACATCAGGCTGCCGATTTGCTGCGTGACTGGAAAGGAAACGTAGAGGCCAATGCAGCGGCTCCTGCTATTGTCGACGCAGCACGAGCGGCTTTGTGGCCGATGCTACTGATCCCCAAACTGGCCCCGCAGGCCGGAGCGCTGCTGGTGCAAGGCGCAGATCTCTACAAAGTGAGGAACCTGCCCGCAGACGTTGAACGCGATGCCGACCTGTGGCAACTGTACCGATGGGGCGAGCGCGACAGCGTGGAAGAAGAACTTGTGACGCATGCGCCCGCGCGCTGGCTGCCTGCAGGATACCCAACGTGGGAGGACTTCCTTGCAGCGGTTGTGCAGCGCGGTCTACGCGAGACCCACGCTCCGCGCGACCTAAGTCGCTGGCAGCAGGGAAGCGCATTTCCACTAGAGATCGAACACCCACTCTTCTCCCGCATTGCTCCCGTTGCGCGGTTGCTTGGAATCAAACTAGCCGGCGGAACAGGTCTGCAATCGCAGAGCGGTGACAGCAGCACGATCAAACAGGTTGGCCGCGCCTTTGGACCCTCCGAACGCTTCACCGCCGACCTGAG
>CAIZFH010000019.1 GCA_903932155.1 uncultured Granulicella sp.
ATGGCATTCAGGTTCCACTCGGATTCATGGGCCTTCTCCGGTGCGTTCTCGTCGAGGATGTTGGAGAGGATGGTGGATACATAATCTTCGGCGACGAGCTGCTTCTGATCGACGCCCTCCATCAACTGACGGCGCAGGCCGTAGACCGCCTCGCGCTGCTTGTTCATAACGTCGTCGTACTCGAGGACGTGTTTGCGCGACTCGAAGTTCTGGGTTTCAACGGCCTTCTGCGCGGCTTCGATGCGCTTGGAGATCATACGGCTCTCGATGGGGACGCCCTCTTCCATGCCCAGGCGCTGGAGGAGCGTGCTGACCCACTCGCGCGCGAAGATGCGCATGAGGTCGTCTTCAAGCGAGAGGAAGAAGCGCGAGCTGCCGGGATCGCCCTGGCGACCGGCGCGGCCACGCAACTGGTTGTCCACGCGGCGTGATTCGTGGCGTTCTGTGCCGAGGATGTGCAGGCCGCCGGCTTCGACGACGGACTCGTGCTCGACTTGCGCGGTGGCGAGATGCGAGGCAATGGCCGCGTCCCATGCTGCCTGGGTGGTCTCAAACTCCTGGCTGGCGTAGTAGAAGCGGACCATGCCTGGGCCGGCGGTGGGCGAGATGGCACCCTCGGCGGCGGAGACTGCGCGGGCCTGCGATTTTTTGACGAGGTCCTGGCGTGCCATGAACTCGGAGTTGCCACCGAGCAGAATGTCGGTGCCGCGACCGGCCATGTTGGTGGCGATGGTGACCATACCAAGGCGGCCGGCCTGGGCTACGATCTCTGCTTCTTTCTCGTGGAATTTGGCATTGAGTACGACGTGGCGCACGCCTCGTCGCTTGAGGATTTCGGAGAGCAACTCGGATTTTTCGATGGAGGTGGTACCGACCAACACCGGCTGTTTGACCTCGTGTAGTCGCGTAATTTCGTCTGCTACGGCGAAGTATTTTTCCTTGGAGGTGCGGAAGACGACGTCGGGATTTTCCAGGCGAAGCATCTTGCGGTTGGTGGGGATGACGACGATGTCGAGCTTGTAGATCTTGTCGAACTCGGCGGCCTCGGTCTCAGCGGTCCCGGTCATTCCGGAGAGCTTCTTGTACATGCGGAAGTAGTTCTGGAAGGTGATGGTGGCGAGCGTCTGATCTTCCTTGCGGATGGAGACGCCCTCCTTGGCCTCGACAGCCTGGTGGAGCCCATCAGACCAGCGGCGGCCGGGCATTAGGCGCCCGGTGAACTCGTCGACGATGATAACTTCGCCCTCTTTGACGACGTACTCCACGTCGCGCTTGTAGAGGTGGTGGGCCTTGATGGCGACCTCGACGTGATGCTTGAGATCCCAGTTCTCTGGGTCGGCGATGTTACCGATGCCGAGGAGCTTTTCTATCTTCTCCCATCCCTCGTCGGTGACTGTGATTGCGCGTGCCTTCTCGTCAATGACGAAGTCGCCGGTCCAGGTCTTGGTCTCCATGGTCTCGATCAGCTCGCCGGCCTTGAGTCGGGGAATGATGAGGTTGACACGGGCGTACTTGTCGGTGGTCTGATCGGTGGGGCCGGAGATGATGAGCGGAGTGCGCGCCTCGTCGATGAGGATGGAGTCGACCTCGTCGACGATGCAGAAGTAGTGGCCGCGCTGCACCATGTCCTTGAGATCGAACTTCATGTTGTCGCGCAGATAGTCGAAGCCGAACTCATTGTTGGTGCCGTAGGTGATGTCGGATGCATAGGCCTCGCGGCGCTGCTCGTCGGAGAGGTCGTGGACGATGACGCCGACAGATAGGCCGAGGAATCCGTAGATCTTGCCCATCCATTCGGCATCGCGCTTGGCGAGGTAGTCGTTGACGGTGACTACGTGGACGCCGTGTCCGACGAGCGCGTTGAGATAGCAGGGAAGTGTGGCGACGAGGGTTTTGCCTTCGCCGGTCTTCATCTCGGAGATTTTGCCGGAGTGGAGGACCATGCCGCCGATGAGTTGGACGTCGAAGTGGCGCATTTGCACTGTGCGAATACCGGCTTCTCGGACAACCGCGAAGGCCTCGGGAAGAATCTTATCGAGAGCGGCTATTTCGGCGGCGCGTATGCGATCGGCTGCGCCTTCTTCGGCAGGGTCGATATTTTCCGTGGCGAGTATCTCGGCGATGCGTTGGCGAAACTCGCTGGTTTTGCCGCGCAACTGCTCGTCGGAGAGCGAGTGAATAGTTGGCTCCAGCGCATTGATTTGTTCCACCGCGGGAAGCAGGCGCTTGACCGCTCGTTCGTTGCTGGTGCCAAAGATTTTTGCGAGTAAATGATTGAGCAAACCGGATATCCTTCAGGGTTTCGCGTGCATCCCAGACCCAGTATCAAGTTTACGCGATGTTTGCCGACGATGATAGGCGGGACAGGATGCGGTTAAGACGCAGACGCATTGATGAATTTAAAACAACACAAAGGGTGAATCTTATTGGAGTCGAGCGACGTATTCAGAATAGAACCGGATGCAGCAACCGCATTAGATTTAGCGGAGTTTATCCCATAACCCTGGAGGGCCCATGAAGTCGATTACGAAATTACTGGCAACCACACTGTTTGGTGTTGCACTAGCAGGAGCACCAATTCTGGCGCAGACTGTGACCATCGATTACGATCACAGCGTCAATTTTCTGAAATTCAAGACCTATACCTGGGCGAAGGTGCATGCGACCGACCCTGACGTCGAGGGCCGCATTACACTGGCCGTGAACCGCTCTATGGGCAACCGATATATGTCTGAGACAGCGAACAACGGCGACGTAACGATTACCGCCGTGGAAGCGACGCAGGACAAGCAGGAGTACACGAGCTTTTACTCTGCTGTGAGTGAACTCAGCTTACAGGGCGGATTGGTCAGCGGATTCCTGGATAATGCGGCCACACTACAGGACGTTCCCCTGCACACTCTGATTCTGGATATGTACGACACCAAAACGCACAAGCTGCTGTGGCGCGGGGCATTTACGCTTTCTGCTTCCGATGCTGCCAGCAAGGACGAAGACCAGAAGTTTGACAAGGCAGTCACCCAATTGATCGGCAAGTTTCCGCCAAAGTATGTGAAGTCGAAATAAGTCGATGCAGGCCTGATGTCGGTTGGAATAGGTAGAAACAATTAGAAAGATGAAGCGCGGCTCTCCCATAGCAAGTGCTTTGCTCCAGTTGTGCAAGAGAGAAGCAGCCTGGCAATCTTCCTGTGAGGAGATGGCCAGGCTACTTTACGTTTGCAGATTAATCCTATGTGGACTCATTAATTATGTTGCGGGCATTACAGCTACAACTTACTTTGCTGCTGCGGTTGCAGGAGCCGGTATAGGAAGTTTCTCCTTGAGAAAGGGCACAAGCGGCGACTTGGCCTCTTCTAGGGCGATGACTACGGACTGGGCGTTGAGGTCCGCTCCGATTGCGCTGGTATGGGTGTGGTCGATGGGGAAGAGCAACTTGGCTTTCACCTGTCCGGTTGCCTCCAGACGGTCCGCCTCCACGCCTCCCATATCGACATACTGTAGGTGCAGTTCGTTGGCAATCGACTTCATCACATCGTCAAAGCCACCCCCGCGCTGGAGATGCATGGTGCCGCTTGCGTCCGGTCTCCACTCATCGATGATGGTCATGGAAAGGAACATTGGGATGGCACCCTTGGCCTTAATATCGGCGACATACTTGCGGTTGTACCAGCCATAGGTGTGGATGGTCTCCGTCTTGCCCATCATGGGGCCGAAGGTCTGTGGTACATCCTGTGTGGCGTCGCCATCTCCGCGCAGGTCGCCGCGTGGCTTGTTGCCGCCCAGGTCTCCGCCGTCGTTGTGGCCCCACTGCAACATGACATAGTCGCCGGCCTTGATCTCGGAGAGGGTTCTATCCCACAGGCCTTCGTCCATGTAGGAGCGAGCGCTACGTCCGGCACGCGACCGGTTGGCGACGTTGATCTTCGAGGTGTCGAAGTAAGTGGCAAGATGGTCACCCCACCCTAGATCCGCGCCATTGCGCGCTGTGGAGTCGCCGACAATGAAGACTGTCGGCAGTTTAGGGTTGAGCGGCGGGTCGATAGGAGTGTTGATTTGCGGCGGCGTGATGGGCGCAGAGGGGGCTGCCGGAGGTTGCGCAGCAGCGGCGACTGTGAGCAAGGCTACAGCGGAGAAGGTGGGAAAATGGTGGCTGATGATATGCATGGCGGAAGCATATCATCGCTTGGCTTCGGTTGTCAGGGATGGTTTATCTGAGCGGTGGAATGCATCGCGCGTTTGAGACTCTGCGCAGTCTCGCCCCACAGAATTCCATATACTGGGGAGTGGTTCGTGTACGAGATGCAACGCAAGCGATCGATCTAGCGAAGCGGAGAAGACGAGGAGAACAAGATGAGCGAGACGGCGGTGACTTTTGCCAAGGAGAACGGGAAGCGCTTTGTAGAGGAGTTGAAGTCGTTTCTGCGGATTCCTTCGATTTCGACCGATCCGGAGCGGGCCGCGGACGTGCGCCGCGCCGCCGAGTTTGTGGCTGACGAGCTGCGTCGCATCGGCATGGAGAACGTGCGGCTGCTTGAGACCTCTACGTCCGAGACAGTGTATGCACCTAGTTCCGGCCCGGCCCAGGTTGTTGCCGCGCGCAATGGACATCCGTTGGTGTATGCGGACCATATGCATGCGGTGCCAGTGAATGGAAAGCCTGCTACGACGGTGCTGCTGTACGGGCACTACGATGTGCAGCCAGCGGAGCCGATGGAGGAGTGGAAATCGCCGCCCTTCGAGCCATCCGAGCGCGACGGCAACCTATACGCACGCGGCGCAGTGGACGACAAGGGCCAGATGTGGATGCATGTGAAGGCGCTGGAATCGTTGCTGGCGACGGGAGGTGGGCGGTTGCCGGTAAACATTCGAGTGATTGTTGAGGGCGAGGAGGAGGTCGGCGGCGAGGGCATCGCAGCATTTGTGCGGGAGCACCCGGAGCAGCTACGCGCAGATGTGGCGCTGGTATCGGACAGCGAGATGTTTGCGCCCGATCTGCCGACGCTGTGTGTTGGTCTACGTGGGATGATTTACACGGAGATTGAGGCACGCGGCGCGCGCAGTGATCTGCATTCCGGCATGTACGGAGGCGCGGCACCGAATCCGTTTGTAGCGCTGGCGCAGATCATTGCACAACTGAAAGACGCGACTGGGCGCATTTTAATTCCTCACTTTTACGATCGCCTATGTGCGCCCAGCGATGCGGAACTGGCGGCATGGAAGGCGCTGCCGTTTGATGAGGAGGTGTACCGCGAGACTGAGGTGGGGTCGACGGTGCTGACCGGCGAGCCTGGATTCTCCGTTCTGGAGCGCACCTGGGCGCGACCTACGCTGGACGTACACGGTATTGCGGGAGGCTTTACCGGGGCAGGGGCGAAGACGGTGATACCGGCACGCGCTCTGGCGAAGGTGTCGATGCGTCTGGTGCCAAAGATGACGACTGCCGAGAGCTTTGCACTGTACAAGGATTACGTGGAGGCGATATGTCCCGCAGGGATCACGCTGGATGTGCGGTTGATTCATTCCGGCGATCCGGTTGTTGTATCGACCGACAACCCGTACGTTCGCGCGGCGACATCCGCGATGTACAAGGTCTTTGGCAAGGAGACAGTATTTGTGCGCGGTGGCGGGTCAATTCCTATCGTCGGCGACTTTATCCGGGAACTAGGCATACCGACGTTGCTGATGGGTTTCGGCCTACCCGACGACAACCTGCATGCTCCCAACGAGAAGTTTCACCTTGCGAACTTCCATCGTGGCATCGAGTCGATCGTGCTCTTTCTGGGTAGTGCCGCAGAGGTATGACGTTGATAGCACATGCACGCACGGCTTATCAGCTCTATAACAACTAAAGGATGCGATTAGGGTTTACTTAACTATAATGACGGCGTCGAACGGGGCTACGAGCTACGCCATATCAACACGGGGACTTATCTAGAGTTAATGGTTTAGTTATCGTCCACTTAGTTAGTACAAGGGTGGGGACACTATATTCCAATCTCATGCGCGACAGATGCATGATAGAAAGACTTATGTCAGAACAGGTCTCAAAGCCGGATGAACGTGATGCAGACGGAGGCCACACTGGAGCACACAATGTCGCGGATTCGGAAGCGATAGCGGCTGGGCAGGATGAATTGATTCCTGAGACCTCCGCCGAAGCGCAGGAGACGGTGCAGGAGTTCATGGCCGAGGCTGCGCAGCAGAATGTGGCAGCCAAGGAAGCTGTGCCTGAACGGCGCAACCATCCTGGGCCATACATTGCTTTCGACCATGTGTCGATCGCCTTTGACGATCTAGTTGTGCTTAAGGATGTTAGCTTTTCCGTATTGCCAGGCGAGACGCTTTGTATTTTGGGACGTTCGGGCGTAGGTAAGTCGGTTGCCTTGAAGATATTGATGGGGTTCCTGAAGCCGGACAAGGGCCGCGTGCTTGTGGCCGGCGAGGACATCTCCCAATTCAGCGAGCTCGAGATGCAGGCGGTACGGCGCAAGGTCACAATGGTGTTTCAGAACGGCGCGTTGTTCGATTCACTTTCGGTGGGCGAAAACGTAGCGTTTCCATTGCGCGAGCGAGGCGACATGGCGGAGGACCAGATTCAACAGATTGTACGAGGGATGCTGGAGATGGTGGGGGTTGCTGGAATGGAGGATCTTCTGCCGAGCGATCTCTCGACTGGGATGAAGCGGTCTGTGGCCATTGCGCGCGCGCTGGCCAGCCAGCCCGAGGCGATTCTGTACGACGAGCCGACGACCATGGTCGATCCGTTGATGGGTCATCTACTTGGTGACCTGATCACACGCCTCAAGACGCAACTACATCTAACCAGCATCGTGGTGACTCACGATATGCACTTTGGTCGGAGGCTGGCCGACCAGATCGTCTTTCTGCATCAGGGGGAGGCTCGCTTTGTGGGCAGTGTGGAAGAGATGGATCGAAGTGACGATCCTAAGCTTAAGGAATTCTTAACCATGGATGAACTAGTTTTACCTGCCTAGAACTACAACGTTTGAGTCAGATGTTACCAAGGATTAACTCAAATTCGATTGATATTTCAATTTGTTATCAGTATTCTAAATGATCTAAGTGGCGACTATCGGGCTATAGCGATTTACTCCGTTGTTGCAATATAGGATATTGATTTATCGATATCGGTGTCCTACCCATAGAGTAGGGTGAACATTGGCATATTCAAAGCTGAGTCGGGCCTATAGGCATGGGATTGTAGAACGCGTGAAAACGGCGCGTTGATGGAGTGAGAGGGTATTTGCTATGTCTACGCAAGATACTCTAAATCAGGTTGTCGTATCTGGTCGAAGATGGACCACGAGCAAATCGACACCGGCGGTGCGATCCGGGCTATTTCATCGTCCATCGGTCACCAGCCTGATTTGGGCAATATTGGATATTGCGACGGTGGTCATCGCCACTGTGCTGGCGACGCGGTTTCGCGTGGTAGTGCCTAGCGGACTGCATATTATTTCGGAGCCATCCTACCTGTTACACACTGTGACGCCGGTATTACTGATCTATGTTGCGTGGTTTGGCCTGCTGCTTGTGATATTCATGCGGTCCTATGGTCTTTATGAGCCGATTCTGAATCGCAGTGGACTGAACGAACAGCGCATGACAGTTCAGGCGACGCTCACATCCGGGCTGCTGCTGTGCGGCACTTTGTATCTGGCACGCGCGGAGATGGTCTCCCGCATCATTGTCGTACTGACTGTGCTGATTACTATGGTACTTCTTTGTACGCGACGGGCCATCTGGCGCAAGATGGTATATCAGCGCTATCGCGATGGACTGATTACCCGCAATGTGCTGATTGTGGGAGCAGGCCGCATTGCGCACGCCCTGCGCAACCACCTGGAGAGCCTGCATCACCTGGGATTCCGCTTCAAGAGATTTGTGGCGCTTACCGAGAATGAGAGTGAATCCAACGACAGCGATGTAATCGGAGACATGCGCAACTGCTTATCGCTGGCACGTTCTCTATTTGTAGACGAGATATTTTTTTCCGTTCCAGCTGACAAAAATCTTGTTATTGGCATTGTGGAAGAAGCTCGCGGCATGGGCATCGACGTGCGTGTAGTTCCCGACCTGTACGATGGTCTGGCATGGGCCGCCCCGGTGGAGTACATCGGACAGTTTCCCACCATACCGTTGCACCGGCGCGACCTGCCGATCGGTACTTTCCTTTTGAAACGCGCCCTGGATGTGACGGGAGCCGCTCTGGCCATGCTGCTGGGACTGCCGTTCATGCTTCTACTGATGGCGGCCATCAAACTTGACTCCACGGGGCCGATCTTTTATAGCGGGCAACGCATTGGTCGCAAGGGAAGGATTTTCACATGCTACAAGTTCCGCACCATGTGTGTTGACGCGGACAAGCAACTGGAGGGACTGAGTGGCAAGAATGAGCGCGACGGAATTCTGTTCAAGATTGCCAACGACCCACGCATAACCCGTGTCGGTCGATTTCTGCGCAAATATTCACTGGACGAGCTGCCGCAGTTATTCAACGTACTGCGCAGCGAGATGAGCCTGGTTGGCCCGCGTCCACCGATGGCCTCCGAGGTGGAACAGTACGACCTGTCGCATCTGCGCCGCCTGGATGTTCTGCCGGGAATGACGGGCCTTTGGCAGGTGGAAGCGCGCCAGGATCCATCCTTCGACAGCTACATCTCGCTGGATACAGCGTATGTAGAGAACTGGAACCTATGGCTCGATGTGAAGATACTAGTACGCACAGTCGGCGTGGTTCTGAGCGGCACTGGTACTTAGAGACAATTACAGCTTGCGAGTTGAGGGTGTGAGTTGTAGGCCGATCTTCCGGCGTGCAGCTTGCCTAAGCGGTAAACTGTGATTGTCTCCACGATCAACAGATATTATCCGCCCATTATCAACTGACACCTGCAACCAGCAACCGACAGCATCCTTATGAAGATCGCACTCGCGCAGATTAACCCGACGGTGGGGGACTTTGCCGGAAACGCACGGCTGATTCTCGACTTCACAGAGCGCGCCAACGTGGCGGGCGCGGAGTTGGCGGTGTTTCCTGAACTCGCGGTCTGTGGATACCCGCCGGCCGACCTGTTGGAGAAGAGGTCCTTTCTGGATCGCGCGCGACAGACCCTGGATGAGATTGCAGCCCACACTGATCAAGGTCCGGCGATTCTATGCGGGGTGGCTCTGTGTACTGGCCCTGAGGATGGCAAGCCTTATAAAGGCAAGCGCGCGCGCAATGTTGCCGCGCTGCTGTGGGGTGGGAAGGTGAACTTCGTCCAGCCCAAGATGCTGCTGCCCTATTACGACATCTTCGACGAGCAGCGCTACTTTGAACCTGCCACCGAGCAGTCCCTGACCCTGCTCAACGGCCAGCCGCTGGCCGTCACGATCTGCGAGGATGCATGGAACGATAAGGGTTTTTGGGGCCGTCGACTCTATCCAGTTGATCCGATCGACGAATTGATGCGCCAATGGCGCATACTGCCCGATCCGCTGGCTGTGCATCCACGCATGATCCTGAACATCTCCGCATCGCCCTTCTGGAGTGGTAAACCGCAGTTGCGGCGCAGCATGCTCTCCGTGCTGGCACGCCGCCACAATGCGATTGTGGCGATGGTGAACCAGGTTGGCGGAAACGATTCGCTGGTCTTCGACGGATCGTCGGTTGTGCTGGCACCCAACGGCGCGGTAATGGCGCAAGCTGCTTCATTTGTCGAAGACATGATTCTCTTCGATACGGACGCATTGCAGCCGATGGTAGCCGAGCCATCGCATAACGAATCCACAACAGTTTCGGTCTACAATCCTGGGACAGCCGAATCCGACGATACGGTGGAAACCTGGAAAGCGCTGGTTCTGGGCACGCGCGATTATGTGCGTAAATGTGGATTTTCGAAGGCGCTGGTCGGTCTCTCGGGCGGCATCGATTCTTCGCTAGTGGCTGCCATTGCGGTGGAGGCGCTGGGCGCGGAGAACGTGTTGGGCGTGGGCATGCCGAGTGAATATTCCTCTACGGGATCGATCGACGACGCGCGAGCTCTGGCGGTGAACCTGGGCATTCGCTTCGAACTGGTTGCCATCCACGATGTCTTTACCGAGTACCAGAAGACGCTGCAGCCACTATTTGCTGGAACACCATTCGGCCTGGCGGAAGAGAACCTTCAATCGCGCATTCGAGGCGGGCTGCTGATGGCGCTATCGAACAAGTTTGGCGCATTGGTGTTGACCACCGGCAACAAGAGTGAGATGGCCACCGGCTACTGCACGCTGTACGGAGACATGGTGGGCGCGCTGGCGGTGATTGGGGACGTATTCAAGACGCGCGTGTACGCGTTATGCCGCTACGCAAATCGCGAACGTGAAGTGATTCCGCAGGCAACCATGGAGAAGCCACCTTCGGCCGAGCTGCGGCCTGGACAGCGAGACACCGATTCGCTGCCGCCCTACGAGGTGCTGGACCCGATTCTGGAGGCCTATGTGGAGCGCTACGCCTCCGCAGAGCAGATTGTGGTGGAGAGAAAGAGCGCAGGCGAGGCGATCGATCTAGCCTTGGTGCGGCGCGTTCTATCCCTGGTGGAACGCAGCGAATACAAGCGCCAACAGGCCGCTCCCGTACTGAAAGTCACGCCTAAATCCTTCGGCAACGGACGTCGTTTCCCTATTGCTGTCAAGGTGGAAGTCTAGTCTGCGGCAGGATCGCCGGACGGGACGAACCTTGCACAGCCTGTCGCAATTCCCGATAGAATGAACAGGATACACACAAAGTCACAGGAGAAGGGAACACATTGAAGAGCATAGGTTCAGCTAGGATTTCAGTTTTGGGTTGGGGCCCGGCAGTATTGGCGATCACCCTTAGCCTGGGCACTGCGGTCTGGGCGCAGGCTCCCTCCGCACCGGCAGCGACACCCCCCTCTGCCCCCGCGGCACAGGCCCCATATCTGGCTGCACCTCCTGCTCCCCAACCCCTCATGGTCGATCCGCTTCCGCCTGCAGACCCGAAGGACTTCACTATTGCAACGCCCAAGGTCGAGACGGTGAACTCGTTCCTTAACCAGGTGTGGGGATATGACTCCAGCCGATTGTGGCGCGTGATGGCCATCCAGCCTACGCAGGCACCCGGTGTCACCAAAGTGATCGTCTACATAACGAGCAAGGACCCGAACGCCAAACCGCAGGCCATCGTCTTATATATAACCCCAGACGGCAAGCACATCATTGATGGGCCCAGCCTGGTTTCCTTCAGTGCAACACCCTATGCCGAAACGCGTGATTTGCTGAAGGTAAGAGCTAACGGAGCTGCACGGGGGGCGACCAGCAAGGACCTGATGATGGTGGAATTCGCCGATCTGCAATGTCCGTTCTGCAAGGTGGCCCAGGCCACGATAGACCAGATCGTGAAGGACTTTCCCTTAGCCCATGTCGTATTTCAACAATTCCCTCTAGTCGATATACATCCATCCGCGTTCAAGGCCGCGGCCTATGGGGTGTGTACACAGAAGCAGTCGGATGCAGCTTTCTTCAAGTACGCAGCAGGCGTATACGAGACGCAGGAAGGATTGACTCCCACGACCGACGACACACTGCTGCGGGCCGCCGCGATGCGTGCAGGCCTGGACGGGGATGCGATTGCCACATGCGCCAAGACGCAGGCCACCAAGGACGTCGTCAACGCCTATATCAAGCTGGCCGCGGATGCGGATATCAATCAGAAGCCTATTCTGGTAGTCAATGGCCGCCCGATCTCACTCGGCGTTTCCTACGAAATGATCAAGCAATTGATCGTATTTCAGGCCCAGTTGGACGGTGTTGCCACAGGCGCTGCCGCCAATATACTGGCCCCTCCAGCACCCCCCCCGCCGACACTCAGCACCCTGCCAAAGTAGTTGGCCCTGTTCCAGGAAGAGTGGCATAGCGGGATTACGAGTGGGCAACGTAGAGGAAGCGCAGCAGAAAGAGCGCGGCCAACAGGTAGAGCATCCAGTGCTGGCGACGGGTGCGTCCGGTGGCCAGCTCCAGCGCGGCGTAACTGATGAGGCCGAAGGACAGGCCGGTGGCGATGGAGTATGTGAGCGGGATCATCAGGATTGTGAGGAAGGCAGGGATGGCGATGCGGGGCTCATCCCACTGGATGCGTCCCATGCCTGAGAGCATCAATGCGCCTACCAGGATGAGCGCGGGAGCGGTGGCGAAGTCGGGGATGGCTCCGACAAATGGTGCGACGAAGATTGCAAGAATGAAGAGCAGGCCGGCGACGATTGCGGTGACGCCGGTGCGCCCGCCGGCCGCCACGCCTGACGAGGATTCAATGTAGCTGGTGACAGTGGAGGTTCCGGCCAGCGACCCGACGATGGTGGATGCGGCGTCGGCGAAGAAGATGCGGTCGAGGCGCGGAATGGTGTGGTCGGGGGCGGTGAGGCCAGCGCAATCGGTGACGCCAACCAGGGTGCCGATGTTGTCGAAGAGGTCTACGAATAGGAAGACAAAGATTATCTCCAGAGCGTTTATGTGGAGCGCGCCTCGGATGTCGAGATGGAAGGCGGTATCGCGGATGACCATGGGGTTGAAGGTGGAAGGCGCGTACTGTACCTGGTGGAAGAGGATTCCCAGGGCGAGCGTGGCGAGCACGCCGATCAGCATGGATGCCTTGACGCGATATGCCTGGAGCACGGCAATGAGAAGGATTCCGAAGACAGCGAGCTGCGTGGTGTTCGCGTGCAGGTTACCCAGCGCAAGTGTGGTGGCGGTGCTGGGGACGATGAGTCCGGAGTTGAGCAGGCCGATGAAGGCGATGAAGAGGCCGATGCCGCCCGCGACTGCAGCGTGGAGCTGGTAGGGAATGGCGGCGAGCAGTCGCTGGCGGATACCGCCGAGGGTTAGCAGAAGAAAGAGAACTCCGGAGAGGAAGACGGCACCAAGCGCGGTCTGCCATGGGACGCCCATGCCCTTGACGACGGTGTAGGTGAAGTAGGCGTTGAGGCCCATGCCGGGAGCAAGGGCAAGCGGGTAGTTGGCCAGCGCGCCCATCAGGATGCTGCCGAAGGCCGCGCAGAGGCAGGTGGCGGTGGTGACGGCGGCCAGGGGCATTCCCGTGGAGGAGAGGATAGCGGGGTTGACGAAGATGATGTACGCCATCGTGATGAAGGTGGTGAGGCCGGCGAGGATCTCCGTGCGCCACGTTGTGTTGTGGGCGGCGAAGCTGAAGTATCGTTCCAGGCGAGTGAGCATAGGGAGTGGGGGCTGCTCCAGGGAAGTATCGGGCAAAGCGAGGACGGAGAAATACCATGAATGGATTCCATACAGCATAGCGCGAGAGAGGCCGATGAATGCAGCGGAGGTAAAGAAAATACTTGGACTGGCTCTGCATCCGTGCGAGGGTGGCTGGTATGTGCAGGCCTACAAGTGTGATGAGCGAATTGCGGCGGAGGCGTTCGTAAACCAGCGATACGAGGGAGTGCGGCACACTGGAACGGCTATCTACTATCTGCTGGACGGGACACGTTCAGCGAGATGCATCGGCACGCTCGGACGAAATATTCCATTTCTATGCGGATGATGCTGTGGAAATGCTGCAACTGGAGGAGTATGGAAGCGGGCAGATCGTACGCATCGGCAACCGGCTGGACGAGGGAGAGCAACCGCAGGTGGTGGTGCGGCGCGGTGTGTGGCAGGGGGCGCGACTGGCGTACGGCGGCAGTGGGCGCTGCTGGGATGTACGGTGAGTCCGGGCTTCGAGTTTGAAGACTACGAGACTGGCGTGCGCGCAGAGATCTGCTCTGCGTGGCCGGAGTTCTATGAACTGATTTGCGCTTTGACGCGCTCTTCGCCTGCGACTTCAAGCTAAGCAGAATCAAACGATACAGGTAGCCGCTCTTCTGCGAATGTCTGAATTCATTCCTGAGATTGTGCTGTGCCGCTAGCGGAGAGGCCTCTTGCATGCTTGCAGGTCTATATGTGCGTGTTATTCCCGTGTTGGGACAGAATCCTATAGGTGGGATGTTTGCCAAAGCGATGGTCGAACTCATGCATTCGGTATTCCGCCCGATAGAAGAATCAAAGCTCGCATCGACCGGCAGAGGATGAGTTTCACTCACGGAGTCGGGCCCAATACGCAGCACCACAGGAGAAAGATCACTATGAAGAACATCAAGCAAGTACTTGTCACCATCCTGAAGGACGAGTCGGGCCAGGATTTGATCGAATACGCTTTGGTTGCGGGTTTGATAGGGTTGGGCGCGGTTGTTGCCATGACCGGCCTATCTGGCAAGATCAGCAATTCGTTCAACTCGATTGGCAGCAGTCTTACCAACGCAATGGCGTAACCGGCAAGAGGATGGGTTTGTCTCGGCGACGTAGATTGCGCGCGGTGATGCGCTATAAGTCTTGTGATGAGTCACAGCTCCCCCTGTTGACTGGCGTCAGGGTGGGCCGGGACGCCTGCTGCCTCCCTTTGCCGCGTCGATGCCTGTTTGTGCTTGAGACGTACTGGTGTTCGTCATGGATGTAATGGAGCAGCAAATGATATTTACGGGAGGCTCTCTACTGTGCGCGGGCATGGGCTCCGTGACTGACATCCGTGAGCGCAGGATTCCAAACCTGATTACCGGGCCGGCAATTGCCGCCGGGTTGATGCTGCACACCATCTACGGCGGCTGGCTTGGGCTGGGCGACGCGGCGCTTGCCGGACTGATTGGCGGTGGCATCTTTCTAATCTTCTTCCTGTCCGGTGGCATGGGCGCGGGCGATGTGAAGCTGATGACCGCGGTTGGATGTATTACGGGACTCGTTCCATTGCTGCTTGTAATGGTTTCAACCGCGATGGCGGGCAGCGTGTTTGCGCTTGTCGTCAGCATCCACCACGGGAGCCTGCGAACGACGCTTTGCAATGTTGCCGCATTGCTACAGCACCATGGGCGTCATGGTCTGATACCGCATCCGGATTTAAACCTGAGCAATGTGCGTACGCTTCGACTGCCGTATGCACTGGCTATAGCGGCTGGATGCCTGATTGCCCTCTGCACTATGATGTGGGAGGCGCGTCCATGAAACCAAAGCGCGTTCTGATCGCTCTTGTTCTGGCACTCTGTGTCTCTGTTCTGTGTACCTGGCTTGTATCCAGAAGATTGACGGCAATGCCCACAGTGCAGAAGCTGCCGGACGCGCGTTACGCTGCTCCATCGCGCGCACTACAGGCGGGAGAAGTATTAAAGTCCGACGATCTGGAGCTTGTAGCATGGCCGGGCAGCAATCCCGTGGACGGGGCGCTCTCGCAGCCCTCGGATGCTATTGGCCGCGAGCTGCTATTTCCAATGGCTAAAGGCGAGCCCATTCTGGATAGCGACCTCTCCGCCGCGGGCTCCGGTACAGGCCTTGCGAGCAGGATACCGGACGGAATGCGCGCTGTTGCGTTGCGTTCCGATGAAGTAGTTGGAGTTGCCGGATTTCTGGTACCCGGATCTCACCTGGACGTGCTGGCGACCTTGCACACGGGCAGCTCGCCGGATTCTGTTACAGCACTGGTGCTGCAGAATGCCGTGGTTCTGGCTGCAGGGCATCAGCTTGAGCCCGATCCTTCGGGCAAGACATCGGACGTTACGGTGGTGACGCTGTTGTTGACACCTGTGCAGGCGGAGCGCGCCGTGCTGGCAAGTAATCAGGGTGTGATTCACTTTGTTCTGCGCAACGGAGCGGACAGCAGCCGAAGCGGCGACACGCCGATACTGCTCTCGCAACTCTCCGGTCAGGGGCCGGTTGCTGGGCCAGCCATTACCCGCGCGACCGCACGTGCAAGCGTACCTGTGTCGACAGCAGCGCAACGTGCGGAGATCGAAACCGTTCTGGGCGGGGGCTCACAATGAAGCTATGCCACGCCTACGCAGATCGTAGATTCGCGAGGCCGGAAGCGGACACTTTAAATCTGGATAGATTCCACTGTGGCCAAGTCGCTGCGCTGGTGTTCCTGCTGGTTGGATTTATTGCAACGAGTCGAGCCGCCGCGCAGATTGGAGCGGATGCAGTCAAGCCTGTCGCCGAGACGCAATCAGCATCCATCGTGGCTCCTACCCTCCACTCCGCGACTGCCTGTGACATGATTCACATGACGGTCGGGCGCTCGGTTGTGTTGACCTCAGCCTCGTCACTGCGCCGCATCTACGTTGGCAATCCGGCGGTACTACAGACCTATACATCGGGAACCAATGAGATCGTACTGACCGCCAGGGCCACCGGCGTCAGCAGCATGGTGTTGTGGGACGAAACAGGCGGCCATCGCCTGTATACGGTGTCTGCGGATCTTGATTCCGAGGCACTTCGCAGTTCGTTTAATGCGGCCTTTCCCGGTTCGTTGATCCACGTTGAGACCGGTGAAGGCAAGGTCTTTCTTACCGGATCGGTTGCAACGAACGCTGCCTCCGACGCTGCCCTCAAGATGGCTTCGCTGTACGCAAAGGAAGTGGTCAACTCGCTGGTAATCGTACCGGTGCATGGCAAGCAGGTACAACTGAAACTGCGCATTGTGGAGGTTGATCGCACGCGCCTCGATCAGCTGGGCGTCAACATCTTTGCGGGAGGACGCACAGACGTTGGGGCCACGACCCAGCAGTTCAGTTCCACGGTTACAGGCAGCGGTGCATCGCTTGCCATTACCGATCCGCTCAACATATTTCTATACAACGCCAAACTAAATGTTGGACTGACCGTGAAGGACCTCGAGCAGAAGCAGATTCTGCAGGTGTTGGCCGAGCCGACGCTGACCACACTGAGTGGCCTGCCCGCACGCTTTCTCTCTGGCGGCGAATTTCCATTTCCCGTGGTGCAAGGTGGCACAGGCAGCAGTACTGCGATCACCATTCAATTTCGGCCCTATGGCGTAAAGGTCGACTTCACGCCGACGGTGAACCCCGACGGCTCCATTCGCATCAAGCTCTCGCCTGAGGTCAGCACGCTGGACTATACCAACTCGGTTACCATCTCCGGCTTTACTATTCCAGCCCTCTCCACGCGGCAGACGGAGACTGAGGTGGAGATACAAAATGGCCAGAGTTTTATTGTCTCCGGGCTGCTTGACCATCGCACCACCGAGATCATGAGCAAGATCCCAGGCATCTCAAGTGTTCCTGTCCTGGGCCAACTCTTCCACTCGAAGAACTTCAACCACTCGGTGGTGGAGCTTGTCATACTTGTCACCGCGACCGTAGTCGATCCACTGGTTATGACACCGCTTGCTGAGCCTGCACAGCCGGAGATGCCGGTGCCGAACATGGAGCCCAATGACTTCGACATAGGGACGCAGAATAAGCACGGAGGCGGCATTATGTCTTCTACCCCTCCAACGCAGTCCCGGCAAACTGCGACCCCGCTACATACGGACCTTCCATGACGCGTAAAACCAACTCCTCGGAACATTCAACGCAAGCCATCTTCAGCGTCTGCGCGGATGCCGATGTGGTGCGTGTGGCCACCTCCGCTGCGGCCAGTATCTCCGGCGCCCACTTCGAGGGTGAGTTTCGCGACTACATCACGTCCGAGAAACGACCGCAGTTCTCACCGGCGTTGAAGAACGCCTCCTCCTGCGTCGCGCTAATCGATTTCGATCGCGATCCTGAACTGGCGATTGAGAGCACCGAGCGCCTGCATCAGATATTCCTCAAGAATATCGGCATCATTGGCGTTGGCACTAAGCTGGATGCGGAAGTCCTGCTGCGCGCTGTACGCAACGGATGCACGGAGTTTCTGACCAAGCCGGTCAACATAAACGAATTGATTGAATCGCTCAATCGTTACAACGACGTACTGTCCTTAGATTCCAACGCGCAGAGCAGTCTGGGACGCGTGCTCTGCTTCTTCGGAGCGAAGGGCGGCGTGGGGACGACCATGCTGGCGGTCCACCTGGCGATCTTCCTGGTTCGCCAGCACTGCAAGAAAGTACTGCTGATCGATCACAAACAACAGCTTGGCCATGTTGCGCTGTATCTGGGCCTGAAGGACACGCAGTACCACTTTGAAGAGCTGCTGCACAACGCCGACCGCCTGGACTCCGAACTTCTGAACGGTTTTATCGTCCATCATCGAAGCGGGCTGGACGTGATTGCATCGCCGGAATTGTCAGGTACGCCGCACGAGCCCACAAGCCAAGAATTTGAATGGGTGATGGACTTTCTGCGCCGCGAATACGACTTTGTGCTCATCGATTCCCCGGTTGCATACCAAGCTTCCAGAAACACACTTATCGAACAGTCCGATGAGGTATATATCGTCTCCACGCCTGACGTGGCTGCGTTGCGCGACCTGGCCCGGATGGTGGAACATCTGTCGCTGAGCGACTCCTCCACCAACAAGCTGCGCTTAGTGGTGAACCGGTCCACCGCCTCAGATTCCGTTACACCCGAGCAGATCGAGAAGACAGTGCGTTTTCCCATCTCTGTTGCCGTCCCGAACAACTACTTCGAGCTGCTGCATGCAATCAACGATGGCGAGCCCATATCGCCCCAGCGCCGCTCCGAGTTCAACCAGGCGCTGTCCATCTGGGCCAATCAGATTGTCAACGGGATCAATACAACGGAGCCTGCGACGGCAAAGAAGGGGCTCTTCTCATTTCTGTACTCCTAGTTGAAGCAGAAGCTGTCGTCCGATGCAGCGAGGTGTTTGCCATGGCTGAAATATCGATGTACATAACTCCTTCGGTGCTTCCGTTGGCCGCTACCGATAACCGTGTAGCCTCGGTGCTGGGCGAGAGTGCGCGTCATGCGCTAAAAACCGCGGTGCATCACGAACTGATTCGGCGCATGGATCTTGAAATACTGTCTACCATGCAATCCGACGAGGTTGGGGGACGGCAACAACTGCTTGGTGTAATTCTGCAACTGATTGGCGAACAAAGCACCCCACTCAGCACGCTGGACCGCGACCGGCTGGCACAGGACATTCTGGACGAAGTATTCGGACTTGGGCCACTTGAGCCGCTGTTGCATGACCCCACGGTCAGTGACATTCTGGTGAACACTTACAAAACGGTCTATGTGGAACGGCGGGGCGTGATCGAGAAGACCGACATCGTATTCAAGGATGAGGCGCACTTGATGCACATCATCGACAAGATCGTCTCCGCGGTTGGACGGCGCATCGATGAATCGTCGCCTATGGTGGACGCGCGACTGCTGGATGGCTCACGCGTAAACATAGTGATTCCACCGTTAGCAGTAGACGGTCCACTGCTTTCCATACGCCGCTTCGGCTCTACGCCGCTGACTTCGGACGATCTGCTGCGCCACCGGTCACTGACACCGCAAATGCTGGAGACGCTGCGCAGCGCGGTGCGTGCGCGGTTGAACATTGTGGTCTCCGGCGGCACCGGCTCGGGCAAGACAACACTGCTGAATGTACTCTCCGGTTATATCTCCGATGCCGAGCGAATCGTTACCATCGAGGATTCCGCCGAACTACAGATCAAGCAGGAGCATGTAGCCCGCCTGGAATGCCGCCCGCCCAACCTGGAGGGCAAAGGTGCCATTCGCCAACGTGAGCTGGTAATCAACGCGCTGCGTATGCGCCCCGACCGCATCATTTTGGGTGAGGTGCGCGGAGAAGAGGCGCTGGACATGCTACAGGCCATGAACACCGGTCACGATGGCTCGATCACGACGATTCACGCCAATAATCCGCGGGACGCGATCGCGCGCATTGAGACCATGGCAATGATGGGCTCCATCACCCTGCCGGCGGCAGCCATTCGCGCCCAGATCGCCTCCGCCGTCGACTTGATTGTGCAGGTCTCGCGCATGAGCGACGGATCGCGTCGGGTGACTCACATCAGCGAGATCACCGGTACCAATGGAGATGTAATCAGCTTGCAAGACATCTACCTGTTCGAGAAGCTGGGACTCGGACCCAGCGGCAACGTCAAAGGCCGTTTCCACTCAACCGGCATCGTGCCCAAGTTCGGCGAACGCCTGAAAGCCGCCGGGATTCCACTTGGTCTCAATCTTCTTGACCATTCGGTCGAGGTGTAGATCGGAGGCAGCGGGAGAGCGCCCACCATGAGCCTGACGACCATTACATTTCTGATTGTGTTAGTGTTCAGCTTCCTCATACTGATGCTGGCGACGCGCCCCACGACGTCCAGCAAATCCGCTCAGGTGCGACTGACGACAATCCGACATTCCATCCAGTCGCATAGGCCATGGACAAGTGAGGCCGAATTGGAGGCAGAAGGCAACCAGAATTTCGTGGTTCGTCTAGGCGACTTCCTGCAACGGTACTCCATCGCGAAGAAGCTTCAGGTATTGCTGATCCACGCTGACAGCAGCATGAGCCTGGGTGGAATCGTTCTTGCATGCGCGGGCTCTGCGACTGGTTGCTGTCTGCTTGCTTTTATATTGCTGCATGGGGTGATGCTTGCAGGCGTTGCATGGGTTGCCGGCGCAACACTACCGTACGTTCTTCTGCGGATGAAACGCGGACGGCGTGTGAAGGCGTTCAACACGGCACTGCCAGACGCCATCGATCTGATGGCCCGTTCGCTGCGCGCAGGCCATTCGATGAACTCCTCTATCGAGTTGATAGCAGAGCAATCACTCGAACCACTCTCCACGGAGTTTGTGCAGGTGTACAAACAGCAGCGGCTGGGCCTGCACTTTCGCGAAGCACTGCTACAGATGGGCAGCCGTATTCCATCTCGCGACCTGCAATTCCTGATCACCGCCATTCTGGTTCAGAAAGAGACGGGTGGCGACCTGACCGAGATTCTCGACCGCGCCGCGCATGTGATCCGCGACCGCGTACGGATCGAAGGCGAAGTCCGCACGCATACAGCGCAAGGGCGTCTGACGGGATGGATACTGGGGCTGCTGCCGATCATTCTTCTGGCGCTGCTGAATATCGTCAGTCCCGGCTATTCTTCTGTTCTGTTTCACGATGCGACAGGACAGAAGTTGTTGTATATCGGTGGAACGCTGATTGTTCTCGGCGGCCTCATCATCCGCAAGATCGTCAATGTCGAGGTCTGACTGTTCGCTATGACTCCACTTTTTTATTTTACCTTCGGCGCAACGATATTTTTCACACTCACGATTGCTATCTTTCTCTTTTTTACTCGAACCTCACGCGCCGCGTTGCAGCGCATCCGTGAGATTACGTACCACGGCAGACGCTTTCGGCGCAGCGTTCCACTGGCAAGCAACACTGGGCGCAAGTTCATGGCTATGGTTCACTGGGTGCGGTCGCATCTAGGGCTTGCCGCGGACACGGAGTTGCCTGAACGCCTGGCCAACGCCGGATATAAAGGAACGCTATCGGCAGATATTTACATGACCTCGCGCATCGTTCTTCCGCTGCTAGCGCTACTGGGCGGGTCCTTCATTCCGATTGATCGCGGGTTCTGGATGATTGCACTACCGGCGGCCGCCTTTATTGCGCCCAACATCGGGCTCACGCGAATGGTTAAGCGCCGCCGCGAGAAGATCCGCAGGAGCATTCCCGATGCCGTCGATCTGCTGGTGATCTGCGTGGATGCTGGGCTGGGCATCGACCAGGCATTGCTGCGAGTGGGGCAGGAGTTGGGCAACAGTCATCCCCAGATCACAGAAGAGATGTTGCAGATAAACCGCGAACAGCGCGCCGGAAAACCGCGCATCCAGGCTTGGACCGATATGGCCGCACGCAGCGAACTGCCCGACATCGACGCCTTTGCCGGAATGTTGGTGCAGACCGAACGTTTCGGCACGCCGATCGCGCGCGCCTTAAGCTCCTTCGGCGACAACGTCCGCATGAAACGCCGTCAACTAGCCGAAGAGAAGGCTGCAAAGACCACCGTGAAGATCATATTCCCACTGGTGTTATTCATCTTCCCCAGCATGTTTCTTGTACTGCTGGGGCCCGCTGTGCTCAACATTCTGCGCAGCATGTCTAGTATGGGCCAGTGACCAAGTCGGCTTCTTGGTGGTGAAGATATTATGCGAAGCTGAACCCGCTGCGGGCGAGAGGGATGGTGCGGATTCGCTTGCCAGTGGCGGCGAAGACAGCGTTGGCGATGGCGGGCAGTATCGGCGGCAGTGCAGGTTCGCCGAGGCCTGTAGGACCAAACTCGCTGAGTCGCCAGAAGAGTTCTACGGGCGGGGCCTGTTGGAAGCGAAGTACCGGATGATCGGAGAAATTGCTCTGTTGGACTCGGCCATCGGCGAGGGTGATCTCATGCTGCATCTGGCTCATGCCATCGACGATGGAGCTGATGACCTGCGCCTCTGCACCCGAGGGATTGATGATTTGATTGCCAACGTCTCCGGCGGCCCAGACGCGGTTTACTTTGATCTTGTTGGCGGCGTCGACGGTGACCTCAGCCACCTCGGCGAAGTAACCGGCGTGACAGTAGTGGCATGCAAGGCCGTAGCCGTGACCCTTGGTCGATTTTAGTTTGGCCCAGCCGGACTTTTCAGCGACCAGTTGCAGCACTCCCTTGAGGCGGTCGGCATTGAGCGTATCTGTGCCGCCACGGCGTCCACCTTCGGCTGCCATGGGGATGGGGGTTGCGTTGAGAATCTCCATGCGGAGATCGAGCGGATCGCGGCCGGCGGCTGTGGCCACCTCGTCTAGGAAGGACTCAATGACCCATGCGTAGGCGTTGTGGCCGGGAGCGCGCAGTGCTCCGGTGCGCAAAATGAGTGGCTGTGCAGAGGTATACAGTCCATAGCTGGGAACGCGCCCAGAGGGGAATTCGGTGGCGTCCATGCCCGCTGAAGAGACTAGGCGCGATCCTTCGCCATAGGTGGCGAGGTGTTGCCGCCAGGCGACCAGATGGCCCTGAGCATCGAGGCCAGCGCGCATTAAATGAGTGCCTCCAGGGCGATAAGCGTCGTGGGTGACGTCGTCTTCTCGGGCCCAGAGCAGCTTGACTGTGCCGTTGATCTGCTTGGCCAGCCACGCGGCTTCCACTAGATAGTCGTTTTGCAATCGCCGGCCAAATCCGCCTCCGATGCGGCACATGTGAACAGTGACGTCGCTGGGCTGGATGTTCACAGCGCGGGCTGCCTGAGTGCGTCCTCCGCCGGGCGACTGGCTGGTGGTCCAGACCTCAAGCTTGCCGTCCTTGAAGGAGGCGGTTGTATCCATCGGCTCCATGGTCATGTGAGCGATAAAGGGATAGGCGTAGGTGGCCTCGACAACCTTGGCCGCTGAACTCAAGGCGGCGTCGACATTGCCGTAGGTACGCAATGTGTCTGTAGGAGGGGCCTTGAGCAACTCGGCGGCGCGTACGGCAAATTTCTCGCTACTTTGGGTGGCGCCGGTGCCGAAGTCCCAGTCGACTTTGAGTGCGCTGCGCGCGGACTGGGCCTCCCACCAGGTGTCGGCGATGATCGCGACCCCGGGCTCCATGCCCTCGGCCACAATGGCGGTACCAGGCTCGGTGGTTGTATCTACGGTTCCGCCCGTGGTGGATGGAGATGGCGCGAGTATGATGACGTGGCGGACGCCGGGCAGCTTCTTGATCTGATCGAGATTGGCAGTCTTAACCTTGCCACCATAAACGGGGCACTTATCGATGACGGCGTATAGCATTCCGGGGACGGAGCTGTCGATTCCGAAGAGCGGCTTGCCAGTGACGATCGAATGGTTATCAACGTTTGCCTGGGGCTTCCCGATGATCCTGAAGTCCTTGGGGTCCTTGAGCTTGATGGAGTCGAGGCTGGGCGGGGGTACTTTGGCAGCGGCATCTGCCAGTTCTCCGTAGCCCAAAGAGCGGCCCGAGGCGGTATGCAGGACGCGGCCTTGCGCGGTGGTGCAATCTGATGCCGGGACAGCCCAGCGCGCAGCGGCGACCGTGACCAGCATCTGACGGCATGCGGCCCCAATGCGGCGCAAGGGCAGGTAGTTGGTCTGCGTGGACGTGCTACCGCCAGCCGATTGTCCACCGAAACGCGCATCGTCGAGGTCCGCCTGTTCGACGCGTACATGGCTCCAGTCCACATCGAGCTCCTCGGCAATCATCATGGGGAGCATGGTCTTGACTCCCTGACCGATCTCAGGGGACTTCGCCATTACCGTGACGGTTCCGTCGGACGCGATCTTGATGAAAGCATTCGGCGAGAGGTCGGCACGGGGTGCGCCGAATTGCGCGGGGGCGAGGGGGAGATCGAATAGACCGAGCGCAAGGCCTCCGCCGGTCAGCGCACTGATCTGTAGGAAACTACGCCGAGAGAGAGGCTTGGGAGCGATATTCATGAGTGTGACTCCGGCTTTCCGTGGGCGGTTGTGGCGGGTGCGGATGTGGCGGCCAGGTGGATAGCCTGACGAATGCGCGAGTAGGTTCCGCAACGGCAGATGTTGCCGTTCATCGCAGTATCGATCTGGGCATCCGTGGGATGGGGAGTGTGGGTCAGCAGACCAACGGCGGACATAATCTGGCCAGCCTGGCAGTAGCCGCACGAGGGTACA
>CAIZFH010000020.1 GCA_903932155.1 uncultured Granulicella sp.
AAAAGATGCTCTACGACAACACGGAGCTGCTTCGTAATTACGTGCATGGGTTCCAGAGTGTTGTTCGTGAGGAATTTCTAATTACGGCCCGTGAGATTGTTGCATGGCTTGACTCCACGATGACGGACCGCGTGTTGGGTGGCTTCTACGCATCGCAGGACGCCGACGGCAACATCGAGGACTATGGGCTCGACAACGATGGCGACTACTTTACGTGGACGATGGAAGAGGCTCAGGCTGCGCTTGACCCCTCTGAATTCGACCTCGCAACCAAGTATTGGGACATCGGCGAACTGGGTGACATGCATCACAACCCTTCTAAGAATGTGTTGCACGTGAAACAATCTCTCGCCGATCTTGCCCCAAAACTAGGCACTACTGTTGGCAATCTGCAACCACTTCTCGTCTCGGCACGCGCCAAACTTCTGGCCGCGCGCGCACTGCGTCCCACGCCCTTCATTGACCGTACGCTCTACACCGGCTGGAACGCGATGGCGATCACTGCGTACTTTGAAACCGCGCGCGTCCTTCGTATGGACTCCGCCCGCGACTTCGCCCTGCTCACGCTCAATCGCCTGCTCGACAACGCATGGGACGGCGATGCCACGCTCTACCACGTGATCGCCTACCCTGACGGCGCAGCACCAACAGACAAAGCCCCCGGGACTCTTGACGACTACGCCTTCACGCTCCACGCCGCTATCGACGCATGGTTCGCCAGCGGCAAGATGAACTACTACCTGGTGGCTGTTAAGCTGGCCGACGCCATGATCTCCCGCTTCTACGACCACACCGCGGCCGCGTTCTTTGACACGGCGCAGACCAGCGGTGCCTCGCAACTCGGCGCACTCACCGCTCGTCGCAAGCCGCTTCAGGACACGCCCACGCCCGCTGGAAATCCCACCGCCGCATCGGCGCTTTTGCGACTTGAATCCCTCAGCGGCCGCGCCGACTATCCGCAGATTGCCGCCGCTACACTGGCTCACTTTGCAGGCATCGTGGAGCACTTCGGCCTCTATGCCGGCAGCTATGGACTGGCGCTGGAGCGCCTGCTCTCGGACCCCATTTCCGTCATCATCGTAGGCTCAGGCCCGGAAGCTGCGCGGCTTGAAGCCATGGCCGTTGCCCGTTACGCCGTCAACAAAACCGTGATGCGCATTGCGCCGTTCCGCCTGGTGCCCGATGGTGTCCCACCCGCGCTGGCTGAGATTCTCCCCCTGGTCGAGAATCCTGATGAAGCTAAGGTCTGGGCCGTCGTCTGCCACGGACACACGTGCCTGCCGCCCATCACCGATGCAGAAGAACTGCTCAAAGCGCTGGAGACTGCCGTCTAGTTTTCTATTCTCCGCTCAGCACATTTCCATCGCTCGGCTTCACAGCAGTAGGATCGTGCTCCAGCACATTCTCCTCGTGTCCGGCCCGCACGCCTACATCCCCAAAGGCCCCAAAGACGCGATTCGGATCGCCTGGGAGCATTTTGTGCTCTTCCAGCGCCAACCTCACTCGCCGCTGAAACTCACGCACAGGCCCATACTGTTTGGTCGGCAGCGTCTTGAAGACCACGGGAAAGATGAGCTGCGACCCCTTCACCGCATCCACACCGAGCACCTGCGGATCGCTGACAAACAGCCCCTTGAACGCATCACTGTTCCGCACCTCAAGCGCAATCTTTTTCAGCAGCGCCGTTACCTTATCCGGATTCGCCGAAAAATCCACACTGACCGGCATCGTTGCCACCGAGTAGTCGATGCTCAGATTCGCCACCGTTGTGATCTGCGAGTTGGGAATCACATACAGCGTCCCATCCCCATCGCGAACGGTTGTCTTGCGCAGAGTCATCGCTTCGACGGTTCCCGCCACGCCGGCCACGCGC
>CAIZFH010000021.1 GCA_903932155.1 uncultured Granulicella sp.
CCATTGCGGACCTCGCCAATACCGATCTGCTCTACAACGACACGCTGCTAGGGCAGAGTAACGGGGGATTCAGCCTTGGTCTGAATGTCCGGGGCACTCAAAACCAGCACTTCAATCCTGTTGCGGCGGGCTTCTTCGCTCCGGGTCGAACCAACCAGGAGGACCTCCTCGTTCAGGAAGGCGCGACCCTGGTTCCGTATGTGAACAGCGGCGATGGCATCCACTTCACCCCCAAGTCGGCGATCACATGGCCTTTAGCGGCCGGAACCATTCTGCTGACGGACGTGAATGGAGACGGCAAAGCCGATATTGTCGCACTGGGCTACAACACCGCTGCCAACCCGCAAAACCCGGTCTCAACCATCGCCGACACACTGATGATCTTCTATGGCAATGGGGACGGCACCTTCGGTCAGCCGGTGACGACCACCACGCCGAATGTTCTGATCAATTTGAGCCGCAACTTCTATATGGCCGCCGTGGCGGACATGAATGGAGATAGCCTGCCCGACATTGTGCTGAGCGACGGGTATGTAGTGGGCATTCTGTACAACCAGGGCAGCGGTAAATTCAAGAGCGACTTCAACACATGCGGTGGTATCGCGACTTGTGGCGAGGTACATTTTCTGGCCGGGCAGGGGATCAACTCGCTCTCGGTGCAGAGTGTGCGCGGCAACAGCCGACCCGATGTGGTGGTGGCCAATGGCGGATTGACGATCTCGAACCCGGTAGTGCTGCTGGGCAACTCGGCGCAGAGTTCGCTGAGCCTTACGCCCAACCCGGTGGTGAATACCGGCGGCATCACCGTGCTGCTGAACAACGTCACCAGCCTGCCGACGACGGGAACGCTGGTTGCAGCGCCTGAGCCGAGCGACTTTGGGGCCACGTTCACCATTACAGCGACGCTGACGTCGAGCGCGGGTGTACCACCCACCGGCCTGGTGGCGTTTTATATTGATGGCACGCTGCTGGGCTCGGTCGGACTCACAACCACGGGGGCCAGCACTGCCAGCGCGATCTACACGGTACCGGCGGCGAATACCTATGCGGGCGGCACGCACCAACTCACTGCAAACTTCGGTGGGGACATCAACAACTCGCCGATTAACCTCAGCCCTTATAACCACTTGATTCAGAATGCCAGCACCAGCACACTGCTTCTCCTGTGCGTTGGGCCGACCCCCACCTGCCCGTCCACGGGTACCGTGACTCCACCGTTCTCTTCCACACTGGCCATGGTCTATGGGCAGACCTACAACGGCATCGCTCAGGTCTCCCCCAGCGGTACCAGCCCACTACTGGGCGACGTGGCTTTTTATGACGTGTACAACGGAGTCACGCAAACCCTGTGTCTAACCGGTATTAACATCCAATGCCCGGCGAGCGTGGGAACCGGGACGCAGGTTGGCATCAATGTGCTTACAGCGGCGTACGTGCCATTGACGGACCCAATTAATGGGGCATCCACTTCGAACCCGGTCACAATCACCGTAACACCCGATACCCCGACGGTGACGATCAGCAGTTCGCTGAACCCAGCGCTGCAGGGACAGGCGGTCACGTTTACTGCGACTCTGGCCGCACCCAATGCGCCGCTTGGGACCGCGGCCTCACCGGTAGGGCTGTACGTTCCACCCCTCGGCCCGGTCGTCTTCATGAATGGAAGCACGGTGCTATGCACTTCGCCGCTGGGCATTGGCAGCACAGGCATAAGCAGCACAGCCACCTGCACCACTTCGACTCTTCCGGCGGGGACGGACACCATCACGGCGAGCTATGCGGCAACGCTGGACTTCAACGGAGCGACCTCCGCGCCCTTCACCGAAACCATCAACGCCCTGATCCCGCCCAGCTTTACCATCAGCGTGACGCCCAACCCGGTGAGCGAAGGGGTGGGGAGTGCCGTCGCCCTGACGGTGACGGTGACTGGGCAGAACGGATTTGCGGATGGCGTGAACCTGTCTTGCGGCAACCTTCCCAATGAGGCGAGCTGCTTCTTTGCGCAGACTGCGATTGCGAGTGGAGGCGGACAGAGCCCACTGCTGGTGGAGGGGACCGCGCCGCATAACTGCGGCAGCAACGCGCCCTACTTCACGGGAAGCAACGGCGGCGGACATGGCCTGGCTCCCATCGCGCTGCCTGTGCTGGCGGGGCTGGCGGCCTTCCTCCTGCCGGGCAGGCGACGCTGGCTGCGCGCCTTGCTGGCCTTGCTGTTGATGACTGGGGCCGCGCAGATTACCGGATGCGGCAACTGTACCGACCTCGGCACCAGGCCGGGAACCTATACCTTCCAGGTGATCGGCACATCGACCGGCACAGGCCAGGTGCAGTCGCAGTCAGTGACGCTGACCATTGCGATTTGAAGGCAGGTTCGAGGAGTATGGTTCGAGGTTTGAGTAAAGTAACCTCTACCCTGGATCTCATGCGTAGCACCCTTTCTTGCGTATCCACGCGGCTCTGGGGGCGGGGAAGGGGTTTTTGGTTACGGAAGTAACTAAATGGATGTGACCGACAAACCTGCGGGAAAACGGAAATCTACCTTTCGTAATGCAGTGCGGTTTTAGGCTGAATTTGGCTTCCCGCTGTGATTAAATGATGAACAGGACATTGATAGCAAGACTTATGCAATCTAACCAACTGTGCTCCTCTCCCAGGTTTGCACAAGCTTTAAGCGGTTCGTTCCAAGGGCCCGAGGTTTAGTTTTGAAATTCAGAGCTGGGCTCGGAAATTCGGACAGGGGGATAAGTGGGAGTTCTGTTCGCTCGCAGCCTAAAATGGCTGGGATGAGGAGAGCAGATGAGCAGACGTCCACGCAGGAACCACACAGCGGTGTTCAAGGCGAAGGTGGCCTTGGCCGCGATCAAGGGCGAAAAGACACTGATGGAGTTGGCGCAAGAGTTTGATATTCATGCCAACCAGATCACGCAGTGGAAGAGCCTACTTCTGGAGGGCGCGGTTGGCGTCTTCGGCGGCGAGGCGAAGGCCGAATCCGCCGCCGTCGATCTGAAGACGCTTCATGCCAAGATCGGCCAGTTGACGCTGGAGAATGATTTTTTAGAAGGGGCGCTCACCAAGGCGGGGTTGCTGAGCGTAAAGCGATGATCGACCCCGAGCACGATCTTCCTATCCAGAAGCAAGCCGAGGCGCTGGAGATCAGCCGTAGCACGGTTTATTACCAGCCGCGTCCTATCTCTGACGAAGACTTGTGGCTGATGCGGCGTATCGACGAGCTGCATCTGAACTATCCTTTTGCGGGCAGCCGGATGCTGCGCGATCTGCTCTGGCAACAAGGCCTGAAAGTTGGCCGCAGGCATATCAAAACGCTGATGAGGCGGATGGGGATCGAGGCCATCTATCGCAAGCCAAACACCTCGAAACCCGCGCCAGGACACAGAATTTATCCGTATCTTCTGCGCGGCCTGGCTGTCACGCGCCCCAATCAGGTGTGGGCGATGGACATCACCTACATCCCCATGGCACATGGCTTCGTCTATCTGGCCGCAGTGGTGGACTGGTTCACCCGCCGCGTTCTTGCTTGGAAGTTATCCATCACGATGGAGACTTCGTTCTGCATCGAGGCGCTCGAAGAAGCTCTTTCCAGGAATGAAAAACCGGAGATATTCAACACCGATCAGGGCAGCCAGTTCACCAGCGAAGCATTTACCGGGCGGCTAAAGAAAGAAGGAATCGACATCAGCATGGACGGCAAAGGCCGCTGGCGCGACAATGTATTCGTCGAACGAGTCTGGAAGTCCATCAAATATGAAGAGGTCTATCTCCATGCCTACGAGTCGGTCCACGAGGCCAGAACTTCGATCAGCCGCTACATCGAGTTCTACAACACCGTCAGACCGCACTCCAGCCTGAAAGCGCTCACGCCCGATCAGGTATACTTCAACCGCCTGCCAGAATCCTTGGCAGCCTAAACCGAAAAACAGTTCTTCCACTTAGGAAACAACAAAAACTGTCCGAACAACCGGGACCACCTCAC
>CAIZFH010000022.1 GCA_903932155.1 uncultured Granulicella sp.
AGAGCGCCCAGGCCGAGGCCGATGAGATCGTGCCCTGGGTCGACAAGGCCTACCGGACGATTGCGGATAGAGACCATCGCGCCATCACCGGCTTCTCCTCGCCCGGCTCGCTCGGATTCATGGCCGGCGCTAACAACCCCGATAAGTTCGCTTACATCGGCATCTTCAGCGGTGGTTTCCCCACCTGGCCCGACGTAAGCGTCCACATCGAGTCCAAGCTCGACCCCAAGCAGTTCTCCGGCCCCGACCTCAACCGCGTCCCCGACATGAAGGTGCTCGGAAGCGAGATTCCAAAGCTGCTGCCCTCCGCCAACTTCAAGCTCGTCTACCTGTCGAACGGAACCAACGAGCCTCTCGTCCAGACCGAAGCCCTCATGAAGAAGCTGCTCGACGACCGCGGCGTCAAGTACCACCAGACCGATCTCCCCGGCTACACCCACGAGTGGCGCTCCGTCCGCGCCGCCCTCCGCGAATACGTAACCATGATCTTCCAGTAATCATCCATCCACCACCCGCACCAAAAGCCGGGGCGTTGCGATTACTCGCAACGCCCCGAAGTTCTAAACCATCCACAAACTCTCGGTGCCCCACCCTCGCGGGGTAGTTGTTTTTCTCGTTAGGGTGGGAAAGATCAACCCCCAACCAGCCACTTCTAAACCCGCCACAAATCTCGGTGCCCCACCCTCGCCGCGTCATTGTTTTTGCGGCTAGGGTGGGGAAAGCACAACCCTCAATCCGCCTATTTCACCGGAAACAACTCCGGATCGTCCTTCCACGGATTGAAAACCGCCGCGCCGCTCTGGGCCACATCCACCACATTCCGGGTCGCAAGATAGAGTCCATGTTCGATAGCCGTTGCCGCCAGCATGGTATCGATCACCGACGGTGAGTGCTCGGTCATCCGCTTCGCCTCACCGCTCATCACGCCCCACCGCAACGCAATCCCATCGGAGATAGAAAGCACCCGCCCCGCAAACCGCTTCTCCAGAGCCAAAACGGCCCGCTCGAACTGCGGACGCCGCTTATCGCCTCTGGACAGGTTCGCAACTCCCTTCCGATACTCGGCAAGCGTCAGGATGCTCAGAAAAAGCAGATGCTCAGGCTGTGCGTCGAACCACTTCGCAACCTTCTGGTCGGGCCGCGCACCGCTCATCTCCGAGATCACATTGGTATCGAGCAGCCAGCTCTTCACAGCTCGACATCCCTTCCGCGATCCACCTCGCGTTTGAGGTCTAGCCCGCCAAGATCGAGGCCCTTCAGAAAACCGGCTAGAGACTGCCCGCCCTTCTTCTTCGGCAGCAGCCGCTTGTACTCCTCCGGCGCAAGAATCACCGCCGCCTCCCGGCCCCGAATCGTCACCAACTGCGGCCCCGCCGTCCCCGCATGGCGCACCACCTCGCTCAGCCGTGCCTTCGCGTCTTCAAGCTTCCACCGCTCCATACCCGTGAGAGCCACAGAAGCCGTCTCCGCACTCTTGATCCGCCGCGCCAATATAGGGGCCATCACTTCGCTCCACAGTCGAACTGACTATCTGACTAAATTGTACAACGGATCGCTCTTGACCGAACACACCACAGGGGAACCTCAAATAAATGGTGTCAGACCTGGTCACCAGAATGAGAAACACTACTTACTTGGGTGCTAGGCGATGACTCGCTGCATTTCAGCGATACTCTCGCAGGAATTGCAGGTCATCGTCTCCACTGTCGGCTATGGCACTGGCTGGCAGAATAGATGCTAGCTGGTCTTCTACGTCTAGCTGAAACGCGGCAGCGATTTTGGCCACGTGAACGCCAAAAGTCCCACGCATCTCGCCTAGTGCACTATAGAAAGTCCAACTTGCGTAGTGACCGAAATCGTTGGCGAAGTGGACCACCCGTTCGCCATCCGTGCCGACCCGATCAAGGAACTTTCGGCAGGCAGCACGCATCGCCCTAAGGCTAGCGGCGATTTCGGCGCCGCTACCTAGCCTTCCCAACTCATCGCTAAGGTAGTGCCGAATTTCGATCACCGACCGGACGCAGTGCGAAGGCTGTTCCAACTCGCCTGGTTCATACAGCACACGACGATCTTCAAGAAACGCGATTACGCGCCGGGCTGCAGCGATCTCTAGTTCGGCCGGCTGCCATGACACCCCTCCGAATGGTGTAGAGATACCCGTCAGTCGATTCGCGATCTCGGAGAACTTCATGGACCTTCGCCTTTCTCTATTACATCCTAATAATGGTGTGAGACCTTCATCTGACAAGCCCAAATAAATGGGTGCCCCAGGTCTCGCTTCTGAGACCTGGGAAAGCACGAAGTCAGATTGGGAAGCTCAGCCCTCAGCCCTTCTCCTCAACGCCAGCTCCACCACCCGATGCATCTCCGCCTCAGGCGCGGGCTTCCCCGTCCAGATCTCGAACTGCCGCGCACCCTGCTGCACAAACATCTCAAGACCACTGATGACGGCGATCCCCTTCGAGTGCGCCAGCTTCAACAGCGGCGTCACCAGCGGGTTATACACAAGATCGAAGACCAGGTTCGCGTTCAGCTCGTTTTCCTTCAGCGGAAGCGCACCCTTCATACCCTCCATCCCAACCGGCGTCGAGTTCACAATCACGTCGAACTTCTGCTTGGCCAGCACCGTCTGCTTCAGCGCCTTGGCCTTGGCCTTGCGCGCCAGCGCCACGGCCTTCTCATGCGTGCGGTTGACGAGGAACACCTCCGCGCCCTGATCCACAAGCCCAAACACCGCAGCCCGCGCCGCGCCGCCCGCGCCCACCACCAGAACCCGCGCGCCCTGCAACTTCACGCGCTTCTCCAGCGGGCGAATGATTCCCGCCACATCGGTGTTAAAGCCGTAAAGCTTGCCATCCGCGCCCGTGCGCAGCGTATTACATGCGCCAATCTTCGCCGTCAGCGCGTCCATGTTGGCCAGATGCGGCAAAACCTCCTGCTTGAGCGGCATGGTAACGGCGCAGCCGCCCAGCGGCAGCTCCCGCACCACGCGCAGCAGATCGTCCAGCGCCTTCACCTTCAACGGCAGCATCACCGCATTCACGTTCTCGCGCTTGAAGGCCGTGTTGTGCATCAGCGGAGAAAGAGAATGTCCGATCGGGTTTCCCGCCACGCCAAAGATACGCGTAGCCGAATCGATCTGCTCGATGCGATACAGATCCAGCATCGTCCGCACAGAAACCTGTCCCGGAGCTGTCCCGGTCCCATCGGTCAGCGAGGCAAAGGTAAAAGCGGCGCCCTCGCGGAGCCCGAGCACGCGGCTGATCAGCCCCTCCTCGCCCATCGCAATGCCCACCACGTGCGAGTTCAGCGAGTGGTCCTCGATCATCTGCAACACGGCCAGGTTGTCGGCCAGCGTCCGCGCCGTTGAAACCACCTTCACGTAATCCGGCTCAAAAGCCTCGATCCGCTTCGCCGCCTCGTTCAACCCCTTGGTCCGCGTGAAATCGTGGAAGCTGACCAGCAGCGCCGCGCCGGCCGCCCGCAGCGACTCGCGGAACTTTTTCATCTGCGGCTTCGTCATCTGCTCGGCCGACTCAATCTCGAGATCCACGATCTGGCAGCCCGCCTCAGCCGCCTTCAGCAGCACCTCTAGCTCGGAGTTCAGCGAACCCGCAAACCCGCCACCGTTCGGCTTGCGTCTGCACGTGCCGATCGCAATCACGTCGCGGTGAGCGCTCAGAAACTCACGAACTTTGGGTAGCCCGGCCGCAGGCTTATCCAGCGCGTCCAGACGAAACTCAAAGAACCGCGCATCGCCCAGCGCCGAATCGGCCCGGCTTACCAGTTCCGCGGCTGTTTCGCCCTGGATCGCAACGCACACCTTCGCCAGCCGCAGGCGCGGCAAAGGAGCCGGCGCAGGGCCAGTCTCATTCGTACTGTGCGTTTTAAGTGGCATGTCCTCTAATTGACGCATCTTAAAAGGGATTGGCCGCAGATGCAACAACTTCCGTGTACATTTCTTTCACCTGTACCCGGCCCGTCCACCCGGCCCCGTGTGGCAACCTAAGTAGTTAGAGGTCAAAACCCATATGTCCCCTGCATCCCCCGCCGCCCTTACCCCTGAAATCCACGTCTGGGAGCAGGGCGGAGCCGCCTCCCCCGAAGCCCTCACCAGTTGGGTCACAGCCCGCCTCGACGCCCACCGAGCAGCTCTGGATGCCCTCATCGCCGTCCCCGCCCCCCGCACCATCCAGAACGCTCTTACCCTCTATGACGTTGCAATAGAACAACTTAACATCGCAGGATGCCAGGCCGGATTGCTCAATTCCGTCGCCCAGTCCAAGCCCGTCCGCGACCAGGCTCAAGCCGAGGCCCAGCGCATCGCCCAGGCCGGTTCAGCCCTCAGCCTCAACCGCCAGGTCTACGACGCCCTCGCCGCTATCGACCTCGCCCAGGCCACTCCCGCCACCCGCCACTACATCGAGCGCACCCTCCTCGGTTACCGCCTCGCCGGCGTCGACAAGGACCAGGCCACTCGCGACCGTCTACAAGCCCTCCACGAGCAGGCCACCCGCCTCTCCCTCGACTTCTCCCGCAACATCCAGGAGGGCGGCAACACCATCCAGGCCACCCCAACCGAACTAGACGGCCTGCCCGCCGACTACGTCGCCCGCCACCGGCCAAACGCCGCAGGCGTTATCACCCTCACCACCGACCAGCCCAACATGCTCCCCGTCATGACCTTTGCTCAGAGCCACGCCCTCCGCGAGCGTATGTTTCGGGCCTACAACACCCGCGCCTACCCGGCCAACCAGCAGATCCTCCTCGACCTGCTCCAAACCCGCCAGCAAATCGCCGACATCCTCGGCTTCCGCTCCTGGGCAGACCTCGCCACCGCCGACCAGATGATGGGCTCAGCCGCCAACGCCCGCCAGTTCATCGACAAGCTCAACGTGGCCTCGGTTGACGGCGCAAAGCGCGAACACGCCCAGATCCTCGCCTTCGCCCGCAGCCGTCAACCGGACCTCGCCGCCATCGACATCGCCTCCCGCGCCTACTGGTACGAGCAGTACCGCCGCTCCACCTTCGCCTTCGACTCCCAGGCCGTACGCCCCTACTTCCCCTACGCACAGGTCGAGGCCGGCATACTTTCGACCGCCGCCCGACTCTTCAAAGTCGAATTCCGCCCTTCCAGCGCTCCTGCCTGGCACCCCTCCGTCTCCGTCTTTGAAGTATTCGATGCCGGAGAACTCCTCGGCCGTTTCTACCTCGACATGCATCCCCGCGACGGCAAAGACAAGTGGTTCAGCGCCCACCCCGTCGTCACCGGAGTCCGCAACCGCTACCTCCCCGAGGCCGCCCTCATCTGCAACTTCCCCCAGCCCTCCGCTTCTGATCCGGGCCTCATGCAGTACACCGATGTCGTCACCTACCTGCACGAGTTCGGCCACCTCATGCACGCCCTTCTCGGCGGAAACACCGAGTGGGCCGGCCTCTCCGGCTTCGCCACAGAAGGCGACTTCGTCGAAGTCCCCTCCCAGACCCTCGAAGAGTTCTTCCGCGACGACGAGCTCCTCCAGTCCTTCGCACGCCACCACCAGACCGGCTCCCCACTCCCCACCGATCTCATCCGCAAGATGAAAGGCGCAAGCGCCTTCGGACGCGCAGACTGGGTCCGCTCCCAGCTCTACTACACAACACTCTCCCTCGACCTGCACGATCAGCCGCCGGCCAACATCGACCTCGACGAGATCACCCGCCGCCACTACCAGTCCTTCCAGCCCTGGGCCTGGATCGACGGCAACCGCATGTACGCCAGCTTCGGCCATCTCACCGGCTACTCGTCCAACTACTACACCTACGCATACGACAAGGTCATCGCGCTCGACTTCTTCGCCCAGTTCGACCCCAAAGACCTCTCAGGCTGCGACGCCGGCGCCCGCTACCGCAAAGCCGTCATCGAGCAAGGCGGCTCCAAACCCGGCCGCCAGATGGTCCGCGACTTCCTCGGCCGCGACGAAGACTTCGCCGCCTTCACCAAGTGGCTCAACGAGGAGTTCGAAGACCAACCCGCCCCCTAGCCGCCAGCGTCCCACCCACGCGTTACTCTTGAATCAGTGCCAAACATCCATCAGTCGATCACCGTACGCATCGCCGCGTTCTTTTGCGCGCTCATACTCGCTCTCTCCGCCCAGGCCCAGACTCTCAAGCCGCGCGTCATCGTCTTCGTCCACGGCATCCACGGCGATCGCAACACCTGGCGCGCCGCAAACGGAGCCTATTTTCCCCAGCTCATCCAGACCGATCCCCGCTTCCAGCAATCCGATGTCGTCGTGGCCGAGTACCCCACCCCCTCCATGCGCGGCAAGCTCTCCAGCGTCCAGCTCGCGCAGGTTCTCTACCAGAACCTCCAAAGCCAGCGCGTCTGGCAGCATCGCGAAGTCGTCTTCATCGCCCACAGCCTCGGCGGAATCCTCACTGAAGAGATGCTCCTCAGCCACCCCGACGACGCCGCGCGCGTCCCCTTCGTCGTCGCCTATGGCACCCCGCATCAGGGATCGATCGTCGCCACCCTCGCCAAAATCTACGACAGCGATCCCCTCCTCACCGACCTCCGCGCCTCCAACGACAACAGCTTTTTAATGGATCTCGAACTGCGCTGGCGCGGCACCCCCGCCGTCTCCCGCATCCACCGCTACTGCGCCTATGAGACGCGAGACACGGCCTCCCCCGGCTTCGGCCCGCTGCGCGCCCACACCCGCGTCGTCAGCTACTACAGCGCCACCTACGGCTGCGACTCCGACACCGCGCCCCAAAAGGTCGACGCCGACCACACCGAGATCGCCCGCCCCTCCAGCCGCACCGCAGACGCCTACACCTTCTTCGCCCGCATGTACCGCTCCAACCCCGTGCTCAATACCGTGGACGCCGTCCGCGACAGCCGCATCTCCGGCCTCACCGTCGAGTGCAACCGCTCCATCTCCGCAGAAGACCTTCAAGTCCCCATCGCCCTCGACCCCGCCCTCCACGAGCGAGTGCTCTCCGCCACAGCCGAGTTCGTCGACACAGAAAAACTCCGCGACCCCGCGCCCCCAACAGTAACCAGGATCGACCCCATAGGAATCGCCCACATCGCCTACAAATTAGAAGGCAAAGGCCGCGGCCTCCTACTAGGCTGCCCCACCGGCCACGCCTCCATCCTCGTCCACTTCACAATCCGCAGCCTCGTGCCGGTCCCGGAGTAACCTGCGGCTTCTGGATGTTGAAGCATTCGAGCGTACTTCATCAATAGGCTTTGTATCAGGGCGCAAACTGGCCTTGTAACAGGGCACGACTTCAGTCGTGCCGAACCATGCCTCAACTTCCCCCGGGCTTTAGCCCCTGAGGGCCGTTCCCCGGCCCTACGCAACGAAGCTGTGCCCCGTTCATCGCATCTTTTGCGATGAGCGGGAGGGTGGAGTTCGTGCTCTCCCACTCAAAACGCAAAAGCGCGTTTTGAATGGGGCACAGACGCGTCTTGCGGCCATGAAGTGTGATGAAACTGCACGGGCCACCTGCCCACTATGCCCACCTATGCCCGACGTTCAAACAGGAGTCCATCCGGCGCTATGCTCCGTCTTTCGGCTTTGGCGGTACTCCAGAGCCTGCGGAGGGGGAATCCGCTGCCATGAGTGCCAGCGGACGCAGGACGAGCCGCGTGGTGTCGATTGCTGCGGGATATTGAGGCAAGGTCGGCTCTCAAGCTGTAGAATGCTTCTGTCAAAACAAAAAGGGCAAGTTAACAGCCTAAACAAGCAATGCTGCGTCAGCTTGTTTTCAGCATCGTGTGCATGGAGATACAACAATGCGAGCTACTTCAATAGCCTTTCCATTTGAACAGACGTTCCGGCGCTTGGAACTTGAAAAACGCTGGTGGCATCGTCTGTGCGTTGTCACCTTCTTTGCTGTGTTGCTTTGTACTGCTGCCTTCTCCGCATGGGTTGCTTACTCCGTGTTTGCCCCGCAAATCGCCGCAGTGCCGGACATTGAGACTGGATTTTCAGATCAACCACACGTATCCAGCGATGCCGATGTTCATGCACTCGTCGCCGATGCAGATGACCCGTTCGCCAAGTATGGTGGGTATCAACTAAACAAAATGACGCTAAAGCAATTTGGTCAGCGAGTCAAAGCCAAGTACCCGGTATACAACGACCTTGACGATGAAATTCTTGCGCGTAGCGTCCTTGCCAAGTATCCGCAGTATAACGACGTTATCAAAGATGCCAGCGGCACTGCATCAACGAACGCTCCAGCAATTCGCGGACTGCCTCCCGGAGCGGTAGTAACTCCCCTTCACGGTGCAACAAACGCGAATCCGCCGATTGATATTTCTGCTGGCCTTGTACCGAAGCAAAAACAACCGATAGACTACGACGCTTTAGCCAAGAAGTATGGCGGTAAGAGCGTTCAGAAGCCTACTCCCAAGTCAAGTCCTAAATGTTCTGTAGAATCCCATTCCTCAGGTTAGTTGGTTCTTGTTCTTGTTG
>CAIZFH010000023.1 GCA_903932155.1 uncultured Granulicella sp.
AGATAGCAGGAGACCGAGGGATAGTTGTCCACCATAATGCGTCCCTCGCGATCGAAGATCTTGCCCCGCGGCGCGCGCACCGGCTCCTTGCGTACGCGATTCGCCTCGGCCAGCACGCGGTAGCTGTCCGCGCCCAGAATCTGCAGCCTCCACATCCCCGCGGCCAGCACCGCCAGCACCAGCACCACAATGTACTGCGTTGCATGCAGCTTGTTCGCCGATACCTTCTCGTCGCGGTCGATGCTGCGTTCGAGTTTTGCGGACGGGATCACTGTTTAAGACCTGCTCTCCGGTAGGGCATGGCTGGTAGCCCGTGGCTTTAGCCTTGGGTCTCCGTGCCATAGGTTCATTGTATGTCTCTGTCCCATCTCCCACGCATCGCACCTCCTGCGCATGAATGAGGCATTTGGCTACTACTCCCTGTGCTTGGTGTAATCCAGCAGCAAGTAGACGGGTACCGCCAATACTGTATTTGCCGTCGCGCGCAGCAGTTCGTGCAGCCAAAGCACGTGGAAGGCCCGGATGCCCAGCAAGCGCCGCTCAATCAGATACAGCAGAATGCTCTGCACCAGCGAAAAGCCAAAGGCCAGCAGCGCGCGCGTGGTTGTGTTCTCCACATCGATCCGGCTGCCCAGGCTCGCCCCCGCATAGCCGATCACAGCCTTCGCCATGCCATTCACCCCGATGGGCTGGCCCGTCAGCACATCCTGCAGCAGCCCGATGGCTGCGCCGGTCGCCGTGCCCACTATGGGGCTGCGCCGGCTGATGGCGAAGAACAGGGTCACTACAAACGGCAGATCGAGAATCGCCAACCCGGCAAACACCCTGGGCAATAGCACCTGCAGCAGCACCGCGCCCACCGGCACAAGTACCGTCACCGGGATGGAGAACCTTTGCTGTTCCACCTCGCGTCGCGACATGTAGCTGCGTGTCACCATCATTGCGCCGCCCCAGGCTGCGGTGGTTGAGGCTGCTGTCCGCTAGGCGCGGAGTTCGCCCCGCCAGGTTTCAAATCGGACGCGGGCGCTGTCGATCCGCTGCTGAACCGGTCCGGATGCACAACCGGCAGCGGGTGCGGAAGCGCCGGCGTAGCGTTGACCGCGGGCGGAGTCGCCGCCCCCGTCGCAGCCGTAGCTCCACTCGCCCCGGTAGCTCCCGGCGTCTGTTCGTCGTAGATACCGGGCAACCGCTCCGCGCTCAGGTCGGCCGCGTGTTGCGCCGCAGCGGCCGTCAGGTCCTGCTGCGCGCCGGCTGTCAGGTCCGGCTGCGTTCCGGTAATCACCAGCACCTCCTCCACACGGTCCAGGTCCACAGCCGTCTTCACACGGATCGCGGTATAGGGCTGGTGGTCCGGGTCGGGAGCGATACTCTCCACCACGCCCACCTGTAGTCCCCTCGGATACACCTGGTCGCCGCCAGAGGTCAGCACCTGCTCGCCCGGCTGGATGCGAGAGTCCGCCGTCAGGTTGCCGATCTGCACCCGCCCGGTCAGCGTGCCGCGCAGGATCGCCCGAATGCGCGTGCTGGCCAGCAGTACCCCCGCACCGGAACTCTGGTCGTTGATCTCCAACACCTCCGCCGTCGTCGGAAACACGTCGCGCAGCTTGCCCACCACGCCGTTCTGCGTAATCACAGCCATGTCCGGCCGCAGCCCGTCCCGCGTTCCCTTGTCGATGGTCAATATATGCGACTGCTCGCTTCCGCTCGCGCCAATCACCTGTGCCGCCACCGTCGAACCCACATAGCTCTCGCGGAATCCCAGCATCGCCTGCAATCGCCGTCCCTGTAGCGCATCCTCTGCAATGGCAGCCTCTTCAATGCGCACCCGCGCCAGTTGCTGCTGCAGGTCCTTGTTCTGCTGGCGCACATGGCGCAGGTCGATGTACGCCGACCACGCGCGGCCAGTGCCGCTGCCTATGGCGTGCGTCACCCGCTCCAGCGGCGTCACCGCCGTCATCGCCCACATCCGGATCAGGCGCACGCTGGGCCCGTCCGGCTGCGCCTCGTCCAGAGGGCTGCGCACCTGCACCGCCAGCGCAATCGCCAGCGACAGCAACACCCCAATCAGAAACAGCGCGTTCTTGTACTGCGTAAGAAAATCCATCGGCCTACAAACATTATCCGCGAGATGGCACCTTATGGCTCCTATTTCTACGCACTGGTCAATGAGGCGTCATCCGATCGCGCTCTAAGCCGGTGGCCACTCCTGGGCTGCGTGGCGTACGCGGACAATCACAACGTCCTGCTCTAAAACTTGATAAACAAGGATGTAGGGCAATCGGGCAAGAATCAACTCTCGAGTACCCTCTACCTGGCCGGCGCGACCGCGACGCGGCATGCTGCCAAGCGATTCAGCCGCCGAATAGAGCTTCCGTCCCACGCCACGCGCTGCTTCGGCGTTATCGGTTCGTATGAAGTTGACAATGGATTCGAGGTCGGCTGCCGCGGAATTCGTCCACCGAATGCGCATCAGGAAGCCATCAACCGCTCTATGCGCTCGACGACTTCCTCGTGTTCCAGCAATTCGCCGCGGTCCGCCTCGGCAAGACCGACCTTCACGGCGGCAACAAAATCCTTGTGCCACAGGAGATACTGCTCGATGGCTCGCTGAGCGTGCTCATCCACAGACAAACCACCCTGAGCCGCAATCGCGTTCAACTCCTGCTCCTGCTCGGGTTTGAGCTGCACAGCCATAACTGAACTGTAGGTCGTTTAGGATCGCGGGTCAAATGAACCATAGGCGGGTGGCTCACCCTTTGAATCGCCACAAAACTTCGGGTGCCCCATCCTTTGCGGTTTCATTGCAAAGGGTGGGAGACCACAAACCTCCACCCGTTTTTGAACGATTGAAACCCCTCCACCCTCCTCAAACTATATTTCGCGGATTTACTCAGCAAATCCGCATGTCAAGCCCCTCGACCCTCAAATTTCCCCGCAACCGACGCAACATCAGGCGGGTGGCTCACCCTTTGAATCGCCACAAAACTTCGGGTGCCCCATCCTTTCGCGCCTCTGTCGTATGCGAAAGGGTGGGAGACCACCAATCTCGCACCCCCCCTTGATTGCCTTTGCTGTTACGCGAAGCGTCGAGAACCGCACGAAGTGCCGTCCAAGAACGGCACAAAGTGCCACGAAGTGCTGATAACATCATCCCCAATGGCACCGCAGCAGAATCCCGTCCTCAACCAGCTCTTCTACGGAGACAACCTCGCCGTCCTCCGCGACCACATCCCCTCGCAGTCGGTCGATCTCATCTATCTCGACCCGCCCTTCAACTCCCGCCAGGATTACAACGTCCTCTTCGCCGAGAAGGACGGCGCGCGCTCCGCCTCCCAGATCACCGCCTTCAAGGACACATGGGAGTGGAACGAGGAGTCCTCGCTCGCCTACGAGCAGGTCGTCGAAGCTGGTGGCCGCGTCGCCGAAGCCATGCGCGCCTTCCGCACCCTCCTCGGCGGCACCGACATGCTCGCCTACCTCGCCATGATGGCTCCGCGCCTCGTCGAACTCCGCCGCGTCCTCAAGGAGTCTGGCTCCATCTACCTCCACTGCGACCCCACCGCCAGCCACTACCTCAAGCTCCTCATGGACGGAGTCTTCGGCGCTACATTTTTCCGGAATGAAGTCATCTGGCAGCGAACCTCTGCGCACGCGAACGTCAGCCAGAAGTTTGGCGCAGTCCATGATGTGCTTTTGTTCTTCACCAAGGGGGCGAAGCCGGGATGGACGCAACAGTTCGTTCCCTACACTGAGGAATACAAAGACATCTTTTTCGACCAGATAGACGAGCAGGGTCGCCGCTACTTCCGCAGAGACCTCACAGCGTCGATGTCCAGAGCATCAACGGGACAACTCTACGAATGGCACGGCATTACACCACCTCCTTCCAGATGCTGGGCCATGTCAAAAGTGAACATGGATGAATTGGAGGCCAAGGGCAGAATTCATTGGCCGAAAAAGCAGGGCGGAATGCCGAGACTCAAGCTATACCCAGAAGACCAACCGGGCGTAACGTTGAGTGATGTCTGGACGGACGTTAAGACTATGCACAACCTTTCCGTCGAGCGCCTCGGCTATCCCACCCAAAAGCCCGAAGCCCTCCTCGAACGCATCCTCCGCGCCTCGTCTAACGAAGGCGACGTAGTCCTCGACCCCTTCTGTGGCTGCGGAACCACCATCCAGGTCGCACAGAAGCTCAACCGCCGCTGGATCGGCATCGACATCACCCATCTCGCCATCGGCCTCATCAAGACCCGCCTCGACGACGCCTACGGCCCCGAAATCCGTCAGACGTATGAGGTCATCGGCGAACCCACCGACGTAGCCGGAGCCGCCCAGCTCGCCGAAGAGAACAAGTACCAGTTCCAGTACTGGGCGCTCGGCCTCTGCGGAGCCCGTCCCACCGAAGGCATCAAGAAGGGGGCCGACCGAGGCATCGACGGCCGCCTCTACTTCCACGACGACAACTCCGGCGCGTCCCGCCAGATCATCTTCTCCGTCAAGGGCGGCCACAACATCGGCGTCGCCGAGGTCCGCGACCTCATCGGCGTCCTCCAGCGCGAGCGCGCCGAGATCGGCGTCTACATCTCCTTCGAGGAGCCCACCAAACCCATGCTCCGCGAGGCCGCCGAAGCCGGCTTCTACACCTCGCCCGGCTCTTCGGGCGCAGAGGGCGGCAAGTTCCCCCGCATCCAGCTCCTCACCATCAAAGACCTCATCGAAGGCAACAAATCCGTCCAGCGCCCCCTCCACGTCCGCGACGTAACCTTCAAGAAGGCACCCCGCACCCGCGCCGTCGCCGCAGAGAACCTCACACTAGACCTCGGGTCGAATTCATGAACGACCTAAGACAGTTTCTCGCCGCTCTTCTGAAGAGATGGTGGGCCCTAATGAGCTGTGCTGCTTTCACAGCGCTCGGGTTGATCGCCGCCCTGAGTAAGCGAAGTAACGTGTGGACTATCGGTGGAACCGCACTCCTCGCACTAGCATTTCTCCTCTACGCGGCATTCGGAGTTTGGCGAGACGAGCATGGGAGGCTGTTGGAAGCTAGTGTTAAGGAGCAGCGACCTGTCAGTCGAGCCCCTGAATGGCAGCAGCTCGCTGATAGATTCGAAACCTGTTCGCGTTTCGTCAGAGCTGATTGGCAATCCACCAAAGGAGAGACGACGTGGCGATTGGCCGGGGGATCCACGGAATGCAAACCGATCGAAACCCTCTGCATTTTAGCCGGCTCAATGTTGGTCAAATCACTCAACGTCCATGCAGGTCTCCCAGGCGACGTAAGCGCAGAAACTGAGCCCTTCCGTCGATGGCTCACTTTTGTGAAAAGCACCAATGCCTCTGACTCGATGAATTATGCGGAAGAACAAGACGACGCCGGCAATTCTCTGGGATTCATCTATTTCGGGTCCTATGGAGGCATAGCTCATACGTCCGCGCTCCTTTGCATGAGATGCTCGGCCGACGAACTCTGATGGAGTGTGAAAGTCCGGAAGGGCACGGCTTCAGCCGTGCCAAAAAAACACCGCGCCGAAGGCGCTTCCGCTCTGCCGACGGCCCGAGTGTAGGCGCAGCCGGAACGACTGATCTGTCTTCTTCAGCACCGTCCAAACAGCTCACTCCACCCTCCTCAAACTATTTTTCGCGGATTTACTCAGCAATTCCGCTTGTCAAGCCCCTCGACCCTCAAACTTCCCCGCAACCGACGCAACATCAGCAACATACCTTCCAAAAATACTTGGCATAGTAGTTATGCTCCAACACGTACAATTTAACTAGGGATCAAAAGAAAAGAGTGTCCGGACGGGGTACCCGCGGTATACCACCCCCCCATATACCGTATACCACCGGTACATATACTTTTCTCTTTGATTTGAATACTTTGCATAAATGGGGGGAGGGGGTGGGGGGTGAGGATGGCGCATATCGAGTTGGTTAGCATTCCCGCTTCACGCCGGTTGCGCCTAGCGTCCAGTCTTTGTGCCGCGCGCAATTGCCGGAAGCAACGGCCCCGGAGTTCCCGTCGTCCGCAGGTAGGCCGCCGCCGCGGTCAGTCGCACCGGATACTTCGAATCGGCAAACAGCGCATAGATCGCCATCGACGTCGCCTGGTCGTGATAGTCGGCCAGCGCCTTGGCCGCGGCGGCACGCAGCGCCGGGTCCTTGTCCGTCAGCGCGGCCAGCAGCTCCTTGTGGATCGGGTCTGTCTTCTCCTGCGAGATCTGCTCCATCGCCGCAACGCGCGTCAGGTCGCCGCCGCTCTGGTGGATGAACTCGAACGCCGTGATCCCGTAGCCGAACGGCCCCAGGAACATCGACGCTCCCTGCATCACGCCCAACCGCGCCAGCATCGCCGGATTGTGCAGGTCCTTGTCGATCTTGTGTTCCGTCCCGTGCATCATCGTCGGCCCCGCGCTGCGCTCTGCATCCACTACTGCCATCAGGACGTCTTCGCCGGACTTGTCGTTCATCTTCCACAGAGTCATCGCCGCGGCAAATGCCACCTCCGGCTCCTTGTCGTCCAGCAGATTGCGCAGATTGGCCTCGAGGTTGCGGTCTCCTGTCTGCCCTGCTGCAAGCGCCGCTGCGGTGCGTATATCCAGGTCCGGTTCCAGCATCGCATTTGCGATCATCTTCGCCGAGCGCGGGCAGCGCAGCAAACTCAGCGCCGCCAGAGACTGAATTCGCGTTTGCGTATGTTTCGCGTCGCCCGCTGCATCGGTCAGTATCTTCCACGCCTGTTCGATCCGCTGCGCGGCAGTCGCCGTAGGCGACAGGGACAAATCCGGAGCATCAAGTTCGCTTGCCGCCGCGTTGTTGGTCTTCGCCGCACTGCTCTGCGCCCGCCCCGCCGCATGCACCATGCAGGCGAGTGTGAGCAGAAGCAGCCCGTACCGCTTCCAGTTGAAGAGATTGGTTTGCATACGGTTCAAGGAAACTTTCATCGCTGTCTCCACGCTTCACTCCATCTAGTTCGATCTGCTAGTCCATCTGATGCCACTTACTGCGGTTGCATCGGCGCTCTATTCGACCTGGAATCCGTACTTCGTCGCCAGGGTTTGCATGTCCTTCCATTTTCCCGTCGAGATGGACGGAGCGGCTCCGCTGCCCGTTTGCACTGCACCGAAAACGCCATCCGGATTCTGGGTGCAAGCAGGCACAAATGCAGGCGCAAACGGCGTAGGCAGGCTCGGCACTGCCGTCTGCGGCGAACTGAAGTTCAGGGCATAGGCCAGGTTGTTGATGTCGCTGCTGCCATCGCGCGGTGTCAGCGGAGCAAGGCCCCAGCGCCACTCAATCAGTTTCAGCACGGACGTGTGGTCGTAGACCAGCGAACTGATCAGTGGATTCTGCGCGTTGCCTCGGCTGAACGGCGACGCGATGACAACGGGTAGGCGGAATCCGAGCAGCGTCTTGCCATTGACGATGTCCGTGTCTATCGAGTTTGCCGCCATCGCGCGTGGCGGCGCGACGTGATCGAAGAATCCGCCCCACTCGTCGAAGTTGATGATCATCACCGTGCTGGACCACGCGGGTCCGCTGGCAACGGCCTCGAACAGGTCGTGCAAGAAGAGGTCGCCCTCACGAATGTCCGCGTGAGGATGGTCGTCATTGCCGGTCCCATCGTCCAGAACCGTGTAGAACGGGTCTACGAACGAAACCGCTGGCAGCGTGCCATTCGCCGCCTGCGTAAGGAATTCGCTGTGAAGTTTTGAAATCCCAAGATACTGCGCCGCCCACATCGTGAGGTAAGGAACATTGGAGTAATAGTAATTGTGGCTCACCCCAGCGGCTGCAAGCCGGTCGAAGATCGTCGGCAGCAAACTGATCGAAACGCTGTCGTCGGTGCGGTCTGTCTGGCCTGCGTACAGGAACATCCGGTTGGGGAAGGTTGGTCCAAGGATCGAGGCGAAGTAATGGTCGCAGGTTGTGAAGTTGCGAGCCAGCGCCGCATAGAAGGGAATGTCCGCCTCGCCGTAGTAGCCGATGCTGAAGACGTCATTCGATCCGGCACGCAGAAAGCCGTCCATCTTCCCGCTGTCGTAGGCCACGCGCGATCCAGTGTAGGTGTGGTCCGGGTCGTTATGCGGACAGCCAGTGAAGTCGCCGGAGAGAGCGTAGCTCGCATGCGATATGCCGTTGTTGTCCTTAAAGTTCAGCCCGGACTGTTGACCCACGGCATTCGGCAGCCAGCCCAGAAAGTGGTCGAAGCTGCGGTTCTCCATCGTAACCACAATTACATGCTCGATGCCCGAAGAGGCCGGCGCGGGTAAGCCCGAATACGTCGGCGGAGTGATTGAACCCGAAGGCGTAACATACGGCGCGCAGCCCAGCATCACCGATCCACTAGCCAGAAGCGCCTGCTTTGCAAAATCCCTGCGATTCAATCCCATGCCGCCACCTGAAAGACCCTGAATCGAACGCTTCGCCCTCGCCCGTTCATTTCTTAGATGCGCTATTAGTCCCGGAGCGGACAAGAATCGCGAAGCAATCCCGGAAGCGAAGGGCTAGCTCCGATCCTCTCTCGGAACTTGTGTCTGACCAGCCCCCGCTGCTTGCAACAGTCCATGGTGCTAGACTCATCCCGTCCGCAATCCACAGAGTCCCGGTCGCCTCTATGCTCTTCAAAGCCCGCAGCGCAGCCGTCTACGGCATCGACGCCCACATCATCGACGTGGAGGTCGACTTCTCCGGCGTCATCCTCAATAAGGAAGAGTTCTCTACCGTCGGCCTGCCCGACGCCGCCGTGCGCGAATCGCGCGACCGCGTCCGCTCCGCCATCAAGAACTCCGGCTTCGACATCCCTCCCACACGAATCACCATCAACCTCGCACCCGCAGACATTAAAAAAGAGGGCTCCGGCTTCGACCTTCCCATCGCCATCGGCATCCTCGGAGCCTACGGCGCGCTGCACATCAAGGACATCTCCAACTTCCTGCTGGTCGGCGAACTGGGTCTCGACGGTACGTTGCGCGCGGTGCAGGGAATGCTTCCCATCGCCATCGCAGCGCGCGCCGCCGGCATCAAGAACCTCGTCATTCCCGCCTCCAACGCGCGCGAGGCTGCAGTCGTCGAAGGTGTAGACGTCTATCCCGTGCAGACTCTCACGGAGGTGCGCGAGTTGCTCAACTCCGCCTCCTTCGGCACCCTCAACGCCAAACCATTGCGCATCGAGGCCGCAAGCCTGCTGGAAGAACTACAGCACTTTCCCTACGACTTCAAGGACGTGCGCGGTCAACAAGTCGCCAAGCGCGCATTGGAAGTCGCCGCCGCCGGCGGTCACAACATCCTCATGATCGGGCCGCCCGGCTCCGGCAAGACCATGTTGGCCAAGCGCCTGCCGTCTATTCTCGCTCCCCTGCGGTTTGAAGAAGCGCTGGAGACCACCAAGATCCACTCCGTCGCCGGCGTACTGGACGCCGACCGCGGCCTGGTAACGCATCGTCCCTTCCGCTCGCCCCACCACACCATCTCCGATGCCGGACTGATTGGTGGCGGCATGATCCCGCGTCCCGGCGAGGTCTCGCTGGCCCACAACGGCCTGCTCTTCCTGGATGAGCTGCCGGAGTTCCCGCGCAATGTCCTTGAGGTTCTGCGCCAGCCGCTGGAAGATGGCATGGTGACCATCGCCCGCGCCGCAATGAGCCTCACCTTCCCAGCGCGATTCATGCTGGCCGCTGCCATGAACCCCTGTCCGTGCGGCTACTTCAACGATAAATCGCGCGAGTGCATGTGTACTCCGCCCATGATCCAGCGCTATGTCAGCAAGGTCTCCGGCCCACTACTCGACCGCATCGACATCCACATCGAGGTTCCCGCCGTGCAGTACAAGGAGCTGCGTGGAAGGGCCTCTGCCGAAGGCTCGGCAGAGATTCGCACCCGAGTTCTCGCCGCGCGCGAACGCCAGCATGCCCGCTTCGCCCTCCCGTTGAATGGCCAGCCCGAACGCGGCAAAGCCACAGCGAAGTCAACCGCCAAACCCATCTTCTCCAACTCGCAGATGAACACTCAACAGATTCGCACCTTCTGCGAACTCTCTCCCGACGCCGAGCGCCTGCTGGAGCGCGCCATGCAGCAGCAGGGACTTACCGCCCGCGCCCACGATCGCATCCTTAAGGTCGCGCGCACCATCGCAGACCTCGGCGGCGAGCCGGACATCGCCGTCAAACACATCGCCGAGGCCATCCAGTACCGCACTTTGGACCGTAGTTATTGGGCATAGTCAACGGTAACTGGGAAGGATTGCTGCTTATCTCCAATTTTTACAATCACTTCCCATTAATGGAATATTAATTGTGCCAACTTCCCAAAATAAGTATTGACTCGGGCCTATAGAACATTTATCTTTCTTTATGTAACAAGATGTCCACCCGGCCAGTCCCACAGATAGAGCTTTAGGCGGGTTTGAAGGCAAGACGATTCAACTAGGCTCTTGTTGTTTCGCAGGAGTGCAGCCTACTCCGAATTTGGATAAATATCGCTATTCATCTCAGAGCGCGGATAAACGTGCCGCACTCAAGCACTGCCTGAAGACGCAACTGAGCAATAGATAATTCAGATAGAACGCTGCCATCGCCCAAATCCTGGCATCTAATGGTTAGGGCCTGGCGATCTTAGTAGCCTAACTACAGTTGCACCAAGCTACTTGGATTCATCCATTTAGAGAGTTTTTTCATCGCGGGTCGCACTTGCGGTCCTACTAAAGTCGATGGCAGGCTCGACCGTATCAAGCCCTTCGCTACGACGAAACGAAAGGAAGTATTATGCGCTCAGACCTTATTTTTGGAGCACTCACTCACGTCACCAACCGCTACGAGCTCTGCCAGCTTGCCTCCAAGGCGACTCGCAAGTTGCACAAGCCCAACACGCGGCTGCAAGACACCACTAACGAAGTGCTCGACCGCTTCAAGGACACCATTCCCATGGAAGCTGCCTCTGAGACGAACATCGACAGCCTTCAGGAACGCCGCGCGGCATAACCCGCGCGGCCATGCCGCCCCTGCCTGCAAATGAAATAGACACCCTACTCTTTCCGCCCCCAAGCGTATAATTCATAGCATCCCGCAAATTGCCCCGTCACTCCGCACGGCCCCCTCTTCATTTCCTAAACTCCGTCCAGCGTCTCCCCGGCAACTTCCCTCCTCAGCAACAAATCCCTCCGAAAATCCAGGTAAATATGACAATTTCAGAACTTAAAGAACACAATATCGCCGAGCTTACCAAGCTGGCCCGCGGCCTCGACATCGCCGGAACCAGCGGTCTGCGCAAGCAGGATCTCATCTTCAAGATCCTCCAGGCGCAGAGCGAAAAAGAGGGCCACATCTTCGCCGAGGGTGTCCTTGAGATACTTCCCGACGGCTACGGCTTCCTGCGCTCGCCCGACTACAACTACCTGCCCGGCCCAGACGATATCTACGTCTCGCCCTCGCAGATTCGCAAGTTCGATCTCAAGACCGGCGACACCATCAGCGGCAACGTCCGCCCGCCGCACGAGGGTGAGAAGTACTTCGCCCTGGTGAAGATCGAGGCCATCAACTTTGAGTCGCCCGAGGAGACGCGCAACAAAATTCTTTTCGACAACCTCACCCCGCTCTATCCCGAGGAACGCATCAAGATGGAGACCGACCGCGAGCACATGTCCGGCCGCGTCATGGATCTGCTCACCCCAGTCGGCAAGGGCCAGCGTGGCCTCATCGTCGCCCCGCCGCGCACCGGCAAAACCATGCTCCTCCAGTCCATCGCCAACTCCGTCACCACAAACCACCCCGAGGTCGTCCTTATTGTCCTGCTCATCGACGAGCGCCCCGAGGAGGTTACCGACATGCAGCGCTCGGTCAAGGGAGAGGTCATCAGCTCCACCTTCGACGAGCCCGCCGCCCGCCACGTTCAGGTCGCCGAAATGGTCATCGAGAAGGCAAAGCGGCTGGTCGAGCACAAACGCGACGTGGTCATCCTGCTGGATTCCATCACCCGCCTGGCGCGCGCCTACAACACCATCGTTCCTCCCTCCGGCAAAGTCCTCTCCGGCGGCGTCGATTCCAACGCACTGCAACGCCCCAAGCGATTCTTCGGCGCGGCCCGCAACATCGAGGAGGGCGGCAGCCTCACCATCATCGCCACGGCGCTGGTCGACACCGGCTCGCGCATGGACGAGGTCATCTTCGAGGAGTTCAAGGGAACCGGCAATATGGAGGTCATCCTCGATCGCAAACTCGTAGACAAACGCGTCTTCCCCGCCATCGACATTCAACGCTCCGGAACCCGCAAGGAAGAGCTGCTGATCCCGAAGGACGAGCTGCAGCGCACCTGGATTCTGCGCCGGGTCATCAACCCGCTCTCCCCGGTCGAAGCTATGGAGCTGCTCACCGACAAGCTCTCCAAGACCCGCAACAACCAGGAGTTCCTGCACAACATGAGCTCCATCTAAACAAGCCACCGAACTGGGTGCCCCATCCTTTGCAGCGTCATCGCAAAGGGTGGGAATTCGCGCTTCGCACGAATCATTAAACCCTACTGTCAAAATCCTCTCCACGCTGTAAAGTGGATGACGCGCACAAGTATGCGAATCCACGCATCCCGAATACGTGACTGGAAAGTTTGAGGGAGCAAACGGCCATGGGCAAATGGACACGACGCGATCTGGTAAAGACGGGGCTGGCTGCATCGGCCGGTATTATGACGGGCAAGGACCTGCTTGCCGAATCGCGTAGGGCAGACGCATCTCCAATCTTTGCGCAGATGGCCGCCAGTATTCCTGCGGCCAACCAGTCCAACACGCTGCGCGAGCGTCTGCTGCTGGACTTCGGCTGGCGTTTCGCGCTGGGCAATGCCAGCGACCCTGTCAAGGACTTCGGTTATGGCAAGCTGAACGGTTCGGGCCTCTTCGCCAAGGCGGGCCAGGTGGATGGGCCGGCCTCGCCGCGCTTCGACGCTTCGGCGTGGAGCAAGATCGACCTGCCACACGACTGGGCCATCGATCTGCCGTTCGTGAATAACCCCCCTCTTATTGGCCATGGTGCAAAGCCGCTGGGACGCGAGTTTCCCGAGACCAGCATTGGCTGGTACCGCCGCGAGTTCGTGTTGCCGGCCAGCGACGCGGGCCGCCGTATCTCGGTGGAGTTCGACGGTATCTTCCGCAACTCCACCGTCTTTTTCAACGGCTACTACATGGCCGAAAACATGAGTGGATACGCGCCGCTGAACCTGGATCTGACTGACTTCGCCAACTTCGGCAGCGCAGATGTGCCGCCAGGGGCGAGGCCGGGAACGCAGGCACCAGGCATGAATGTCCTGGTCGTCCGCGTGGATGCCACGCTCGACGAAGGCTGGTTCTACGAAGGCGCAGGCATCTATCGCCACGCATGGCTCACAAAAACCGTGCCCGTACATATCGCGCGTTGGGGCAACTATGTGCGCACGGAGTTCGCAAAAGCCACCGGAGTGGTTACAGGTTCCGATCCCGCGACCGTATTTGTATCCACTGAAGTTACCAATGAGAGCGATGTCGCGGTTTCAGGCCGTATCCATGCGGAGCTGCTGGACGCGGCGGGCAAGACAGTGGCCACGGCGGTCTCTGACCCAGCCTCGATTGCCTCCGGCGACTCGCACACCTTCGCCCTGCAAGCCACGGTAGCGAAACCGGCACTGTGGTCCTGCGAGTCACCCAATCTCTATCGTGCCGTCACCACCCTGCTGGTGGACGGCAAGGCGTTAGATCGCGACGATGCGAGCTTTGGCATCCGCACTTTAAAGTTCGATGCGGACAAGGGATTTCTGCTCAACGGCAAACAGGTCAAGATCAAAGGCACGTGCAATCATCAGGACCACGCAGGCGTGGGCGCGGCCATCCCAGACCGCATTCAGGAGTATCGCTTGAAGCTGTTGCAATGGTTCGGCTCCAACGCCTGCCGTACCTCGCACAATCCGCCGACGCCGGAGTTTCTGGATGCCTGCGACCGCATGGGAGTGATGGTGATGGACGAGACGCGCAGAATGTCTTCGGACCCGGAGGGGTTGAGCGAGTTGGAGCGGCTGATCAAGCGCGACCGCAACCATCCCAGCGTCATCATCTGGTCGCTGGGCAACGAAGAGTCCCAGCAGGGAACAGAGCGCGGCGCGCGCATTGTGAAGACCATGAGGACGCTGCAGCGCAAGCTCGATCCATCGCGTGTATCCACCGCGGCCATGAACGGCGGTTGGGGCGGCGTGGGCATCTCCACCGTGCTGGACGTGCAGGGCTGCAACTACAGCGACAACCTGATCGACGACTATCACAAGCAGCATCCGCAGCATCCCATGATCGGCACCGAGACGGCCAGCACAGTGGCCACGCGCGGCATCTTCGCCAACGACACGACGCGCGGATACGTCAGCGCGTACGACACGGAGAAGCCGCGCTGGGGGAATACCGCCGAGGAGTGGTGGTCGTTCTACGACGAGCGAGAGTTCCTGGCCGGCGGATTTGCCTGGACCGGCCTCGACTATCGCGGCGAGCCTACCCCCTACGGATGGCCCTGCATCAGTTCGCACTTCGGCATCCTGGATACCTGCGGCTTTGCCAAGGACACCGCGTACTACTACAAGGCATGGTGGGGCGCTGAGCCTATGCTGCACATCCTTCCGCACTGGAACTGGGAGGGTCGCGAGGGCCAGGAGATTGAAGTATGGGCCTACTGCAACCAGGACAGTGTCGAACTCTTCTTTGATGGCACCAGTCTTGGATCGCAGCCCGTCAAGAAGAACGGACATCTGGTGTGGAAGGTGAAGTACACACCGGGAACGCTGATGGCGCAAGCCAGCAAGAACGGCAAAGTCGTGCTCACCGACAAGCGCGAAACAGCAGGACCTGCAACCCATGTTCTTGCTTCGGCTGACCGCACCAAGGTTACTGCCGACGGACAGGACCTTGCGGTGATCAACGTCGCAATTATGGATGCGCAGGGCAGGCTCGTGCCCACCGCCAACAACAAAGTGACCTGGACCGTGGCTGGTCCGGGCAGCCTGATCGGCGTCGGCAACGGCGACCCCAGTTGCCACGAGCCGGACCACGCAACCCAGCGCAGCGCATTCAACGGACTCTGCATGGCAATCGTGCAGGGCAAGCGTGGCCAGCCCGGCGCAATCGTCGTCACCGTTTCGGCAGACGGGCTGCAGCCGGCAACCGTCTCAGTGATCTCCCAGTCTGGCCCGTTGCCTCCGGTCGTACTATAGGGTCGTCGCACTGCATCCATGCTCCTCACGTCGCGTCCTGCGCGCGGCGGCGTTATCCTTTAAGGATCATGAAATTTCTGATGCGCTGTTTAGTGTTGCTTTGGCTGCTTGGGATGGGAGGAGCGCGGACGGCCCGCGCCATTGAGGTGAAGGTATCGGCGCAGGCCATGGAGCGCACTCTGCGCGCGCAGCTCTTCAATGGGCCAGAAGGCCGCTACTACATGCACGGAAGCGCAACCTCGCCCTGCTCCGCCTACGCCGAGGATCCTCACGTCACCTTCAAGGACGATCGCGTCGTAGTGCATGTCCGCACCCATTCCAAGCTGGGCAAGTCGCTGCACGGCACCTGCATCGGTGTCTCGCTCAGCACCGAATCGGAGGTCTCGGTCGTCCCCGAGGCCGAAGGCGAGTCGGTGGGCTTCCGCGATGCGAAGATCGTAAAAATCAGCGAGTCGAGTGAGCTGAACTTCCTGCTGGAGCCCTTTCTCAGCCGCAAGCTGCCCTCGCAGATGAAGCTGAACGCCGCCGACCTGATCCGCAAACTTCTCGCCCAGTCGCTTCCCTCCACCGGTTACACGCTCACGCTCGACTCTCTGAAGCTGCACTCCATGCAGGTGGACCACGACTCGCTGATCATCGATGTGGACGCGACGATGAGCATCGACTGAGGCGCGATCCTCCGCACGCCCCGCACACGCGCTCAAAATGAGCGGTCAATCCATGCACCTCTCGTTGCCCTGTGCAAATATTTTGATATTAATCATTGACACAGATTGGCTTAAGCACAATAATCCTCATTAATCCAATAACTTAACCCTCCCGCAACACTGGGAGACCACTTGTTGTGTCGTACGCGAGGCATTATGAGTCACCGGGCCCTGGTATCTGCTGTTACGTCCACGAAGTCAGTCCTCAACGCATTCTTCCTCTTCACCCTGTTAGCCCTTCTCGCAGTACCCCTCACATTAAGAGCACAGACGGCCGGTGAAGGTTCCATCACGGGCACGGTAACGGACAGCTCTGGTGCGGTCATCGCCGGTGCCACGGTCACGGCCACCAACGCCGCCACAAATGTCTCTGTAATTCGCACCTCCTCGTCCGCGGGCGCATATACGATCGCGCCAATTCCTCCAGGAACCTATTCCGTTCAGATTGCGGCCAAGGGATTCAAGACCCTGCGCCAGGACAATCTAACTGTCAATGCGTTGGGGCAGTTGAGTTTCAACACTGCTCTTACCCTCGGCGAAGCGACAGAGACGGTCGTCGTCACAGCGGCTCCTCCGGTGCTGGATACCAGCAATGCCACCCTGGGAACCGTGATGGAGAACCAGACCTATACCAATCTGCCAATCCAGATGAATACTACACAGCGCGATCCCACGGCCTTTGCCACGCTGACTCCTGGAGCGCAGTCCTCCACGGGCCGTCTTCCGCTCGTAGGCGGCACAGGCAACTATCTGCAACAGCTCTATCTGGAAGGAATCCCTGCCGAGACCATCAACCAGCAGGGCGACAACCGGGTGGTCTCGTTGAACGTGGACCTGGACGCTGTCGACCAGTTCCAGATCGTCAGCAGCATCCCGCCCGTGGAGTATGCCGGTGCCGGCTCCATGAACTTCACCATGAAGTCGGGTGGCCTGAAGTATCACGGGCAAGCCTCGGACTATGTGCGCAATACCATCTTCGATGCATGGAGCTTTACCAATAAGTGGGTGCAGGCCGTGGGCGTCAACCCCGCCACCGGGGTCAACTATCCCACATGTAGCGCTGGCAGCAGCACAGCGACCGTCAACGGGCAGATTGTGACCTATGCGCCCAGGGCCGGTTGCCAGGCGAAGCCCTTCGAGCACCAGAATGAGATGTCGTTTTCGATTGGCGGCAAGGTGCCGCTTACCCACGACAAACTCTTCTTCTTCTTTGCCTACGACAAATTCCATGGCCGTCAGTTCGCTACCCCAGCGTTGAGCACCGTCGCAACAGCGTTGATGAGGACGGGCGACTTTACTGAACTCAGAGGCAATATCGGCACGGGTGGCGTGGTTGGCATCGCTGGCGATCCTTCCGCCGCAGGCGCTGACGCCGCCATCATCTACGATCCGACCTCGAACGCATGCAATTCGGGCGCTACGGTCTGCACCCGAACTCCCTTCCAGGGCTTGAAGAACGGCCTGCCAACTTTCAATGTCATCCCGTCCAGCTACATCTCTCCCATTGCCCAGGCGATGGAAGCGTTCCTGCCTGCACCGAGTTACTCGAATGTGATCTCGAACAACTACTTCGGCACCAGAGTGCAGGGTTTTGACAACCATGTCTATAACGTTCGCCTGGACTACGACCTTAGCGCGAAAAACCGGCTCTCGGCGGTTGCAGCGGTTGGCGTGGAGGCTTATGTCAATAACTTTGCGGCACCCTATTTCCCGTTGCCGTATGAGGGCGGAGATCTGGCCACCCTCTATCCCAAGCAGTTTGTCGTGGAAGACGTCTATACCGTCAACGCCAATGTGGTGAATCAGTTGAAGTACGGATTTACGCGCTTCTTCCAGGACATTCACAACTCCACCGATGGCGTCACCAAGTGGGACGCGCCGGCATTC